>NZ_FNAJ01000005.1:201292-501292 GCF_900101905.1 Myxococcus virescens
CCGCCGATGTCGGGCAGCGTCGGCTCGTCCATCTTCACCTTCACGAGCCCACCGTTGTTCGGCGGCGTGAACGGCCCGCCGATGTCGGGCAGCGACGGCTCGTCCATCTTCACCTTCACCCGGCCGTCGAAGAACTTGGGCAGCGCCTTCTCGAGTCCCTCCGGGGCCTTGATGTTCGGAGGCGTGAGCGGGCCATCGAAGCCAGGCAGCGACGGCTCATCCGCCTTGACCTTCACCCGGCCGTCCATGAACTTGGGCAGCGCCTTCTCGAGTCCCTCCGGGGCCTTGATGTTCGGAGGGGTGAGCGGGCCATCGAAGCCAGGCAGCGACGGCTCATCCGCCTTGGCCTTCACCCGGCCGTCGAAGAACTTGGGCAGCGTCTTCTCATGCCCCTGCGGGGACCCGACGAAGCGGTCCGCCAGCTCGCGGGCCTTGGGCGTCAGCTTCACCTTCTCGAAGACATCGCGCAGCTGCTCGTGCTGGTGAGGGGTGAGCGAGCTGGCATCCGCGCCCTTGAGCGCCTTCTGGAGGGTGGGCGCTCCCACCTGCTTGCCACCGCGGGTGGCCTCCTTCAGTCGGGTCTCGAGCGAGGAAACGAATTGGGTCGGCGATTTGATAGGGCGCATGTGGGCTCCGTTGAGAGTTATCGCCTCCCCCCATGCGGAAGTTGCTCGTTTCTATGAAGTCGAGAGGGTTTCAGGGACGAATTGAAACCCTGCCCCCCGGCGACGGGGAGGGGCGGCACTGGCCCCCCCTCCCACATCGGCCCCAGCAACCGCCTGCTAGCCCCGGTGCTTCGCGATGAGGGCGCTCGCCGCCCTCGGGTTGCCCTGGCACTCGAGCAGGGCGCGGAGCATCAGCGGGACGACGATGGTGGCGTCCGACTCGATGACGAACATCGACGTCATCTCGGTCAGCTTGTCCCACGTGATCTTCTCGTTGGGCGTCGCGCCCGAATACGAGCCGTAGGACGTCGTCGAGTCGCTGATCTGGCAGAAGTACGCCCACGGCTTCACGGGCTTCTGCAGGTCGTACTTGATGGACGGGACGACGCAGATGGGGAAGTCACCGGCGATGCCGCCGCCAATCTGGAAGAAGCCCAAGCCCTGGCCCATGGAGACCTCCTCGTAGCGGTCATAGAAGTCCGCCATGCACTCGATGCCGGACTTGACGATGCTCGGTCCGCCGCGCTCACCATGTCCTGGAGCTCACACGCCAGCTCGTGCCGCGCAATCGCCCTCTCCGTGGACACGCTGCTTCGCCCCGATGCCCGCGTCCGGTACGGCGGATTGCGCAGCACGTGCGCGAAGCTGCCTGCCGCCAACTGCGCCCCTACCCTGCGCAGGTCCCCATGCACCAGGGGCACTTCGCGCTCACAGCGGTTGAGGTACACGCTCCGCTCGGCCAGGGAGAACAGGCGCGCCTGAAGCTCCAGCGCGGTGATGTCCTTGCGTCCCAGCTTGCGCGCGAGCACCAGGGGGATGATTCCGCAGCCCGTGCCCAGGTCCATCAGTCGGCCCCGCTGCGCCGCGCCTTCGTCCATGGCGAAGTGCGCCAGCAGCAGTGGGTCCAACGTGAAGCGGTATCCCTGACGGCGTTGCAGCACCCGGCCCCCCCGCCGCAAATCGAGTCCAGCGTCACCCCCAGCCCTGGCTGGAGTTCGAGCGGAACACGCCGGAGAAGAGCCTCTGGCCGAGTTTGGCGCAGGACCCTCACGCCAACGGGTCAGCCTTCCCGGTCCAGGTAGAGCAGCCCCGCCGGCGGCAGCGGTTCGACCCGAAGCGTGCTGGGTGGCAGCGTCGCCTGTGCCTCCATCACCGCGCGTACCTCCCACAGCGGCGGCGGATTGAGGGCGAAGCCCGCCTGGAACATCCCTGACTCCACACCCTGCACCAGCGACTCCAGCCCCTGCACCGGGAACACCTGTGAGTGCCCCGGCGCCTCCGGGTCCTTGATGCCCAGCACGGTCCGCAGCACCAGCGCGTTGAGCAACGCCAGATCCAGGCTCCGCAGCGTGGGATTGCGCGGCGCCCCCTTCAGGTGCGCCAGGTCCAACCCCTGACGGAACCGGAGGATGCGGCCTCGCCCTCCCGGCAACACCAACAGCACCGCGTGGTGCCCGGTGATGAGCGTCGCCAGTCGCTCTCGCGCCACCGCAAGACCGCGCGGCGTATTCAGGGGCTCATCCAGTTCGTAGACGCGCGCATACGCCGTCACCAGCGTGAGGAACGTCTCCTCCTTGAAGGTCTCCACGCCCTTGAGCGCGCGGTGGATGGGCAGCAGTTCCAGCCCCGGGTCGGACAGGGGAACGACGGCCGCCAGCGTCGGGCCGCGCTCGTCCAGCGCCGCCAACGGCCGCATGGGCGCTTCATCCAGCACAGCCTGGAGCCGCTTCGACACGGGGGAAGGCTCGATGCGCCGCAGCGACAGGGTGTTCTGTCCGTAGCGCCCTTCCCACACGACGATGGCGCGCGCAGAAGCCTCTGCGAGCAGTCCGCGCAGCACGCCATGGTCATCCGCGGTCAGCGTGACAGCGGGCTCCGCTTCCCAGGCCCTGGGCCGGTACGGGTCATGCTCCAGCGAGGCGCCCGCATCCGGATTCAGGGCACACAGGAGGAAGCGCACCGGCGGGCCGCCGAGCTTGCCAGCGGGTCCCTGCACCTCCACCAGGTACATCGCGGGGCGTGTGTCCCGCAGCAGCGCGCCCGAGTCCCGCAGGCGCCGCAGCTCCGCCGTGGGATTGGCCGCCTCCAGGAGGGGGCGAACGTGTGACGGCTGGGGCACCGCATTGCCACGCGGCACGTAGCCGCTGGGCTCCAGCGAGGAATCCAGCGAGCCAAGAAGGGCCGAAAATGGATTGACGCGCGCCATGTCGGGGGGAAGGTGGTGCCTCCTGCCCCGCCGTGCCATGGCGCGCGCCTGGTTGCCCTAGGCCGCGTCTACCACCAGACGTTCGTGTACGGCCGGTCCTTCGCTGAGCGGCCAGCCATCTTCAGGGCGGAGCGGTCCACGCTCTCCTCCCACAGCAGGCTCACCGTGGTGATGGCCCCCGCCGAACCAAGGAACGACAGGACGTACGGCGTGGACTGATCGAAACCACCCAGCACCACGCCGGAGAGGAGCAGCACCACCGCGCCCACGCCGCCGCCGAAGATGTTGGCTCGGACGATTTGGGACGGCGTCGGGTTGTAACGCATGGTGGCCAGCGCCAGCGCGCCCGCGCCGATGCCCGGCGCCAGCAGCAGCGTGTCCCGCCACGTCTTGCCGGACACGGGCGTCCCGGAGAAGTGGATGATGGCCAACAGCAGCGCCGCGTAGGCCGCGCCCCAGCCCGCACCGGACGAAATCAGCAAGCCGTCATTGAGCGGAAGCTGGCCGCCGCCAATGCCCGCCGTGAGCCACGCGCCCAACTCCGCGCCCAGGAAGGCGGACCACGTCAGGACGCCCGCGTCCTGCGTGAAGAGGTCCATCAGGCCCGCGGTGAACATGCCGCCCACCACCGAGTTGGCGATGCCGAAGGTGGCCATGGGGCGGTCCACCCAGTTGTTGAACTGCCACCACGACGAGGCACCGAAGCCCAGACCCGCGCCGATGAGCGTGCCCGCGAGCATCGCCTCACGCGAGCTCTTGTCGAAGTTGAAGTCGCTGGCGAACGCCTGCGTGAAGAAGCCACCCAGCGCGCCCAGCGTCGTGTGGTGCACGATGAAGGTGAAGCTGCCCGGACCGGAGAGGAACGGCCCCTGGCGCGGCCTGCCGTCCAGCATCACCCCGGTGTCCTCGATGGGAGGCACGCCCCGCTTCGCCGTGGCCCGGTCGTCCGGCGTCAGCGGCGACTGCGGCTTCGTCCGCAGCGAGTCCGGATCCGGAGGCAGCGTGGGCGCGTCGCTCGCCGTCGCGGTGTCACCCGGGTAGCGAGCCGGGTCCTGCGCATCCGAAGGGGGATAGGCGTTCTGCGCCGGGGGGTAGCTCTGCTGCGGCTGCGGCTGCGCATACGGGTCCACCGGCTGCGGCGGCTGCGCGTACGGGTCCGAGGGCTGCGTGGACTGTGGCGGTTGCGCATATGGATCCGCTGACGGCTGCTGCGGCTGCGGCTGCGCATACGGGTCCACCGGCTGCTGCGGCTGCGCATACGGGTCCGCGGGCTGCGCGGACGCCGGCGGCTGCGCGTATGGGTCCGCAGGTTGCTGCGTCTGCGTCGGCTGCGCATACGGGTCCGCGGGCTGCTGCGGCGCCGTCTGGCGATACGTGGGCTGCGGAGGGGCCGCATAACCCGCGGGGGCAGACGGAGGCTGCGCAGACCCCGGGGATGGATAGGTTCCGCCAGCCTGCGCCTTCGCGGGCTCCGGAATGACCAGCGCGAGAGCGAGGGCGGTGATGGGGAGATAGCTCCAGCTTCTCAATGATGACACGCAAGGACTCCTTCGGTCCGGCCGGACGGCAGAAAACCACAACCTGTCCTCGGGTGCCGGAAATTGGAGCGCCGTCCGACCCTCCCTGTCCCCTCGTTCACAGCCACGCACTTCTTTTCCTCCGCGACGCGAATGCGGCTCGCGTATCAGTGAGGCCCCATGCCTGAAGGCTTCTCGTGGTCCGAACTCGGCGTCGATTCGGCGCGCGTGCAGGTGGTGAAGGACCTCCCCCTTCCTTCCGGCCGCCGCGACTTCGTCCTCTACTGGTGCATGGTCAACCATCGCGCCGAACAGAACCACGCGCTGGATGCCGCCATCGGTCTGGGCAACCACCTGCGCCTGCCCGTCGTCGTCTACCAGGCCATCCGTCCGGACTACCCCCATGCCTCCGACAGGCTCCACGCCTGGGCCCTGGAGGGGATGATGGACATGGCCACCGGCTGCGCCGCGCGCGGGCTGCCCTACTGGCTGGAGCTGCCCCGGACCTCGAAGGAGCACCGTCCCCGGCTGGCCCAGCTCGGCCGGCGCGCCGCCGCCATCGTGTCGGACCTGTTCCCCACGTACATCATTCCGGGCCACCTGCGTGGCGCCGCCAAGGCCCTGGACGTGCCGCTGTTCGCCGTGGATGCCTCCTGCGTGGTGCCCATGCAGCGCATCGCCACGCGGCAGATTGGCGCCTATACCTTGCGGCCCAAGCTGAAGAAGCTGTGGCCGGAGTACCTGGACCGCGCCGTGCCCAACCGCGCGGTGAAGGCCGCCGCGGCCGGACGCAAGCTGGAGCCGGACTTCGCCACGTCGGACGCACGCGAGGCCCGCGAGTCCTTGGACGCCTTCGACTTCGACCATTCGGTGGCGCCCATCCAGGAGCGCGGAGGACGAAAGGCGGGCCTCGAGGCGCTCCAGGCCTTCGTGCACCAACGGTTGGAGGGCTATGACGAAGGCCGCAACGACCCGGGCCTGGCGCGGCAGTCCAACCTGTCCCCCTTCTTCCACTGGGGCAACCTCTTCGCGGGAGAGGCCGCGCGCGCCGCCATCCGCGCACGCGGCGCGCAGGATGCTTCCGTGCAGGGCTTCCTGGAGGAGCTGCTCGTCCGCCGTGAGCTGGGCTTCAACTACTGCTTCCACACGCCGGGGCCGCAGCAGCTCTCCGTGGCCTCCCTGCCTCCGTGGGCAAAGGAGACGCTCACCCGCCACCAGAAGGACGCGCGCGAGCACCGCTATTCGTTGAAGCAACTGGAGACAGCACGGACCGCGGACGGCTTGTGGAACGCGGCCCAGCGAGAGCTGGTGGAGCGTGGCCGCATCCACAACTACCTGCGCATGCTGTGGGGGAAGAAAATCCTGGAGTGGACTCCCTCCCCCCAGGAAGCGCTGCGACGCATCGCGTTCCTCAACGACAAGTACGCGGTGGATGGCAGGGACCCCGCGAGCGTCGCCAACTTCATGTGGGTGCTGGGACTGCATGACCGCCCCTTCCAGGAGCGGCCGGTGCTGGGCAAGGTGCGGCCCATGAGCTCCCTGCGCACGGCGGCCAAGTACAACCTGGCCCCCTACCTGGAGCGCTGGGGCCGCCCGGAGGACCCACCGGTGAAGCTCAAGCGCGTCCGCAAGACGGCAGGCCCGTGAGCAAGCCTGTTGACATCCGCGCGCCCAAAAGTGACACGGCGGTTCCATTCCCGCTCGGGCACGGATAAACGCACGAAGCGGGACACCGAGATCAGGAGCCAGCCATGGGAATGATGAAGTTCGATATCCCCCACTCCCTCCCCAAGGAGGAGGTCAAGCAGCGCGTCGATCAGCTGCTCCAGTACTGGGGCGGCAAGTACGGCGTGAAGGCGGACTGGCAGGGGGAAGGCGCGAAAATCGTCGGCAAGGTGATGGGCATCCAGATGGACGCCTCGTTCGTCATCACCGACAAGGCCGTCGAGGGTGAGGGCACCGACCCTGGCATGCTGCTGCGCGGCCAGGCCAAGAGCTACCTGCAGAAGAAGTTCGGCTCCGTGCTCGACCCGAACAAGAGCCTGGACCAGGTGAAGAGCAGCCTGGACTGACGTGAAGCACGGGACGCGGCCCCTGCCTCAGCGCAGGGGCTGTTCCTCCAACGCGGCCAGGGCGTAACGCGCCGCGCGAGAGATGGCATCCGCCGAGTCCGGCATCTCCGGGTAGTGCCCCGCGAGGGGACGCTGCGGGAAGCGAAGCTGGGCAATGGCGTTGCGGTAGCTGCGGCGGGCCGCCTCATGGTCCTGCGTGCGCTCGTGCACCTGCGCCAGCAGGTAGTGGCCAATGGCCAGCGTGGGCTCCAGGAACAGGGCCTTGCCCAGCTCGGAGCGCGCCTCGCTCAACTCCCCTGCTTGCAACGCTGCGACCCCGCCGAACACCCGCGCCTCCACGCACAGCGGCTCGCGCTGAATGGCCTGCGCGAAGGCCTCGCGCGCCTCGGGGATGCGGCCGGTGAGCGAGAACAGGTTGCCCAGCGTCAGCAGCCCATCCAGGTCACTGGGCTCGTCCGCGAGCAGCCGCTGCACGCCAGCGATGGCCGCCGAGAAATCCCCCTGCGCCATCTTCCGCACCGCCATGGCCAGTCGCTCCGCCGGAGGCAGCAGCGTGGGCCAGGCGGGCACCTCCACGGTGGGCGCGCGGGGCGTGGTGGCCACGGCCGGAAGCTCGGTGGTGATGCGCGGACGGGCGGAGTCCCCGCTCCCCACCGTGGGCAGCTCCGCGGTGACACGCGAGCGCGCGACGCTGGGAGGTAGCGGCGCGGCGATGGCCGGCAGCGGCGAGTGAGGCGACACCGCGGGCAGCCGCCCCGGCACCACGGAACGCGGACTGGAAGAGGCCCCCAGCGCCGGCAGCGTCACGCTGGGCGAGCCAGGCGCCGCCACCGAGGACGCGGACACCGCGGGCAGCCGCGTCGTCAACGGGACGTCCTCGGGCAGCATCCGCTTGCGCAGGTCCGCGGTGAACGCGTCCGCGGGCACGGGCCTGCGCGCGGCGACCTCGGGCTCGCCAGGATACGGGGTGATGCGCAGCGGCGGCGCCCGCATGCTCTTGTCGTTCAGCGGGCGGCGGTACACGAACGCCCCATCGACTTCGATCATCTCGAAGCGGTCGTAGACCTTGAAGAGGCTCTCCGAGTACCCCAGGAACAACAACCCGCCCGGCCGCAGCGCGGCGAGGAAGCGGTCCATCAACCCGCGGATGGTGGGCAGGTCGAAGTAGATGATGACGTTGCGGCAGAGGATGAGGTCCAGCGACGACAGGGCCACCTTGTCGAAGACGGGAACCGCCAGGTTCTGTCCATCGAAGCGGATGTACTCGCGCAGCGCGGGCAGCGCCTCATAGCCCTCTTCCACGGGCTTGAAAAAGCGCGTCAGCCGCGTCTGGTTGATGCTGATGGCCCGACGCGAGGTGAAGCGCCCCTGCTTCGCGGCCTCCACCGCGGCCAGGTTGAGGTCGGTGGCCCACAGGTCCACCTCCAGCGACAGCGCGCCCAGCTCCGCCAGCACCATGGCCAGGCTGTAGGGCTCTTCACCCGTCGCGCAGCCCGCGGACCAGATGGACACCTTGCGCATCTCGCGCCGCGAACGGGACACCAGTTCCGGCAGCACGCTCTTCTCCAGCGCGCGGAACTGCTTCGCGTCGCGGAAGAACTCCGTGTGCCCCACCGGCACCAGCGGCAACAGCGAGCGCAGCTCCTCTTCGCCACCGGCGCCCGTCAGGCGCTGGATGTAGTGCTCGGGCTCTTCCAGGCCCAGCACGGGCATCCGCGCGGACAGCGCCAGCCGGAGGCTGTGGAAGCCATCCGGCGTGATTTTCAGTCCCGCGCGCTCCAGCAGCAGCGCGGCGAGTTGCTGCAAGACTTTCTGGCTCGCCGTCAACACACATCCACCCACTGCATCAGCGCCGCGCCAATCCGGCTCAGTGGCAGCACTTCGTGCGCCGCGCCCATCAACACCGCCTCGCGCGGCATGCCCCAGACGACGCTCGACGCCTCGTCCTGGGCAATGGTCCGACCGCCGCGCTCTCGAATCTCCTTCAACCCTCGCGCCCCATCGCGCCCCATGCCCGTCAGGATGACCCCGATGCAGCGCGGGCCAAACGACTCACCCGCGGAAGTCAGCAGCATGTCACAGGACGGCCGGAAACCGCGAAGCGCGGGGCCCGCGTCCAGCTCCAACCTGCCCTCGGGTCTGACCAAGAGGTGACTGCCCGACGGAGCGATGTACACCGTGCCCGGCGCCATGAGCACGTCATGTTCGGCCTCCAGCACGCGCAGCGCCGTTTCGTTGGCCAGCCAGTGCGCCAGCCCTTCCGTGAAGCCGTCGCTGATGTGCTGGCAGTAGGCGATGGGCGCCGGGAAGGCGCGCGGAATCATCCGCAGCACCTGCGCCACCGCCTTGGGGCCGCCCAGGGACGCGGCGATGGCTACCAGCGGATACGGAGGAGGCGGCTTCGCCTCACGCGCCGCTTGCGGTGGCGGCCGCGTCTGCACCTGCCGCACCGCCTTCACCTGCGCCAGCAGCACCAGCTTGCGTGACACGTGCGCCCAGAACTCGGGCCCGGGGTTCGCCGGACGCTCCAGCACGTCCAGCGCGCCCGCCACCATCGCCTGGAAGGCCTCCTGGCCGGACAACACGCCGGGGTGCAACGCCAGCACCGGCACGGGCCGCTCCACCATGACGTGCTCGATGGCGGGCAGCGCGTCCAGCGCGCTCAGGTCCACCAGCACCACGTCCGGGAAGTGCCGCTGCACGGCCACCAGGGCGCCGGCGAAGTCCACCTCCGCCGGCCCCACGGGCACCAGGGATTCCCCATCGAACAGGCCCCGGGCCGCGAGCGCACGCAGCCCCTTGCCCACCATGAGCACCCGAAACGCCATACCTGCGACTGCCGCGCCACCGCCCAAGCCTGGCTCCTCAGGTCAGCCGGTCGATGGCCTGCGCGAGAACCTCCACGCCCAGCTCGCCCTTGACGAGGTACGCGTCCGCACCGGCATCCAACCCGCGCCGCTTGTCCTCGGGCGAGGCGAGCGACGACAGGATGATGACCGGAATGCGAGCCACCGCGGGCGTCGACTTGAGCCGCCGCGCCAGCGAGAACCCGTCCAGCTTGGGCATCTGCACGTCCGTGAGGATGAGGTCGTAGGTGTTGTTCTGCACCTTCACGTAGGCCTCTTCGCCGTCCTGGGCTTCCTCCACCGAGTGCCCCAGCGCCTTCACCAGCGCCCCTTCCGTGGCGCGGGCAATGGGCGAGTCGTCCACCAGCAGCACCCGGAGGCGCTTGGCGGCGGGGGCCTGGGTGACGGGGCGGGCCATCCGGCGCACCTCCGCCATGATGTCCGGGACATGGAGCAGCACGGCGATGCGCCCGTCCTCCAGCGCCGCGGTGCCGGCGATGAAGGGCGCGGCCTTGAGGAACTCGCCGCCGCAAGGCTTCACGGCCACTTCGCGCTCGTCCACGAAGCCGTCCACCACCAGCGCCGCGTGGTCCTCGCCGTGACGCACCACCACCGCGGGGGGCTTGTCGAAGCGATTGCCGCCGTTGAGGCCCAACAGCGGCCCCAACGCCACCAGCGCCGTGGGCTTGCCACGGTGCCGCACAGCCAGCGTGCCGAAGATCTCCAGCCGGTCATCCGGCTTGACGCGCATGACGGCTTCCACGTCCGCGGCGGGCATGCCGTAGACGTCGTCCCCCAGGCGCACCAGCAGCACCTTCATCAACGCCAGCGACTGCGGCAGACGCAGGGTGATGGTGGAGCCACGACCGATGCGGCTGCTCACGCCCACCGAGCCGCCCAGCGTCTCCACCTTGCGCTTCACCACGTCCATTCCCACGCCACGGCCAGACAGCTCGCTGACCTGGTCGCGGGTGGAGAAACCGGGGCGGAAGATGAGCTCGATGGCCTCGCGCTCCGACAGCGCAGCGGCCTGCACCGCGTTGATGAGGCGCTTGGAGATGGCCGCCTGACGCAGCCGCTCCGGGTCGATGCCGCGGCCGTCGTCCTCCACTTCGATGTGGAGCATGTCGCCGTCCACGCGCACGCGGATGCGGATGCGGCCGTTGAGCGGCTTGCCCAGCTGCTGGCGCGTGTCCGGGGACTCCACGCCGTGGTCCACCGAGTTGCGCAGCAAGTGCACCAGCGCGTCGCGCACGTCGCCCAGCATGGACCGGTCCACGCCGATGTCGGCGTTCTCGATGACCAAGTCCACTTCCTTGCCCTGCGTGCGCGACATCTCGCGAACGGCGCGCGGGAAGGCGTCGAACACGGTGGACAGCGGCACCAGCCGGGCCTCGGCCACGTGGTCCGCCATCTTCGCCAGGTTGCCGTGCAGTGTGTTGATGCCGTCATCGTTGCGGCGCACGAAGCGGAACGCGTCGTCGCGCAGCATGTGGAGGTCGCTCTCCACGCGGTCCAGCTGCTCACGCAGCTCGTTCGAGATGTCGATTTCTTCCGCCAGCCGGAGGAAGCGGTCCCCCAGGCGGCTGAAGCGCTCGAACAACGCCTCCGTCTCCGAGCTGCGCAGCCGGCCGCGGGCGCTCTCCACCAGCAGGTCGCCCGCGAGCAACCCCAGCGCGTCGAGCACCTCCACGTTGACGCGGATGCTCCGGTCGGCCACCGCGGACTTCGCGGCGCTCGGGGCCTCCTCGTCACGGCCATGCCCGGCGGCCGGGTGAGGCGCGGATGCAGCGGCGTGCGCTCCCGGCTCGGCCACGGGGGCCTGCGGCGGGGGCGGTGCCACCGGAGCCTGCACCGGCGCGGGCGGCGCGGCGACGGCCGCCGGTGCCACCACGGGCGCGGCGACAGAGGCCGGCGGCGGTGCGGGAGGCGGCGCCACGGGCCGTGCGCCAGCGATGGCCGGCGGCGTCTGTCCGGAGACGTCCGCGAGCATGCGGACCATCTCCTCGCTGGCCGGGTTGCCCGTGTTGGCGCCGGACAGGTCTTCGTTGAGATCGGAGAGGACGTCGCACGCCCTGAGCAGGACGTCGGTGGCCACCTCGGTGGCCGTCTTGCCCTCGCGCTCTGCGCGCAGGACGTCCTCGGCGGCGTGCGCCAGCTGCCCGATGGCGGCCAGACCCAACATGCGGGCCTCGCCCTTCATCGTGTGCAGCTCGCGCGCGACGTCCTCCGCGGCCTGGTCCGCGGTCTCCTTCTCCAGGTCCAATACCCCCAGCTGAATCTTCTGGAGGCGGTCGGCGGTGACCTCCTGGAACTTCTTCAGGAGGGATTTCTTGAGAGCCTCGGTGTCCATGGCCGGCGTACGCCCCTCCCCTTCCAGGAAGCGCTAGTCGGCCTTGAACCGCTTGATGAGCTCGGCCAGCCGTCCGGCCAACTGCGTCAGCTCCGCGGCCGCGCCCGTGGCCTGCTTCGAGGCCTGCGTCGTCTGGCGCGTCACGTCCTCGATCTCCGCCATGGAGGCCACCACCTGCTCGGTGGCCGTGCGCTGCTGCTGCGTGGCGAGGTTGATGACGCGGGCCGCGTCGCTCGTCTCCTGGACGCCAGCGAGGATGCCTTCCACCGCCTGCGCCGCCACCGCGCCCAGCTTCTCACCGGACTCCGTGGCGGACTTGGACGCCTCGGCGGCGCCGGCCGCGGCGGCCGTGGCCTCGCGAATCTCGGTGATGAGGTTCTTGATCTCCTTGGTGGAGTCCAGGACGTTCTCCGCCAGACGCCGCATCTCCGCCGCGACGATGGAGAAGCCCTTGCCGGCCTCCCCCGCGCGGCTGCCTTCCAGCGCCGCGTTCAGCGCCAGCAGGTCGGAGCGGTCCGCGATCTCGTCGATGACCTCCACCACCGTGCCGATGCGCTCCACGCGCTTGGACAGCTTCGCGATGGAGTCCGCCACCGCGACGCCGTCGCTGCGGATCTGCTGCATGGCCTGGATGAACTCGCCAATGGCGCCCCGGCCCGCGCGCGCCGCGCCCAGCGTCTCTTCCGCCACGCGCGCCACGCTGCCCGCGTTCTCGGCGATCTGCGCCGACGCGTGCTTCAGCTCCTCCATGGTGGCGGTCGTCTCGTGGATGGCCGCCGCCTGCTCCGTGGAGGACGTCTCATGCTGCGTGGAGGCCGCCAGCACCTGGTTGGCGGACGAGGACAGCCTCAGGGCCGCCTCGTTGATCTCCCGCACGAAGGTGCGCAGCGTCTCGATGACCTTCCCGAAGCCCTCCAGCAGGGGCCCGAGCTGCGGGTCTTCGGTGGTGGTGTTCCACCGGGACAGATCGCCCTCGCGCACCAGGCCGATGAGCGCGTCCAACGCCTGGTCGATCTCCTGCGCCGCCACGTGCTTGCGGTGCTCGGAGGCCGCGAACTGGTCCAGCACCTGGTTGAGCAGGTGCGCCAGCTCCGCGCCGGACTCACCGACCAGCTCCTTGGGCACGCGGGCCTGCAGGTTGCCGGACAGCACCGTCAGCAGCGTGTCGGTGATGGCCTTGGTGGAGGAAGAGGTCGACGCCGCGTTCGTGGCGCCGGCCTTGGAGGCGGGGGCCTTCCGGGCGCGAGCCTTGCCAGCGGGCTTCTCGTTGGGGGTGTCCAGGGACATGTGTCTCAGTGCCTTCCTTGAGTCCTTGCGGTTTCGACCAGATCGATGAGCAACACGGTGCGGGCCTCTTCCAGGCACACACCGACTGCGTAGGCTGCGGCGCCGGCCGTGGGAGGCATCCGGCGCAAGGAATTGACGGGGATGGAGCGCACACCGTGCACGGCGTCCACCTTGAGGTGGGCTTCACCCGCCGGGGTGTCGAAGACGATGGCGCGGTTGCCCCGGTGAGGCAGGCCCAGCTCCGCCAGCGTGAGGTCCTCCGGCAGCGCGCGGTCGATGCGCAGCACCTGGGACGCATCCGTGCCGTAGAGCGTGGCGCCGATGTCGAAGAAGAGGAGGTCCACCTCTTCCTCCTTCTCATGGAAGGCGTCGTCGTTCACCGCGCCACCGCCCGCTGCCGCGCCGTCTGGAGCAGCTTGGAGAAGTTGAGGAGGTTGATGGCCTCCTGGTTGCCGCTGGCCTGCACCACGCCCAGCAGGTGCTCGGCCGCGGCGTCGCCGCCCAGGGGCGGTGGGAGGATGTCCGCCACGGGAATGCGGCGCAGCCCCAGCACCGTGTCCGCGACGACGCCGGCCACATAGCTGCCCGTGACGCCGACGAACAGGCGGGTGCGCGGGCCGATGCGGGCCTCTCCCTTGGAGAGGAAGCGCAGCAGGTCCAGCACCGGGAGCACCTCGCCCCGGTGGCCGGTGACGCCCATGATGAAGGACGGGGTCCGGGGCAAGGGCGTGAGCAGACCGGCCCGAAGCACTTCGAGCACGTTCTCACTGGGCACGCCCAGGCGGAGGTCGCCCACGCGGAAGCAGAAGAACTCCTGCTCCGGCCGGGCCTGGGCGGCCAAGGCGCGGTCCGGAGCCATCCGGAGTGCTCGCTGGAGGGGAGTCGAGGTCGTGGTCAAGGCGCCAAAGTATCCGGAGGCGATGAATAGCGGTCAAGAGGACCTGACGACCAGCCCGCCTGGTCGCCGTTTCGATGGTCCGCGCTGCACCAAAGGTGTAGGGTTCTACCGCGAAGCCCTTGAGGAGGACGATGTCGCGCGTACTGGTCATTGATGACAGCCCGATGCTGGTGGAGCTCACCGTCCGGGCGCTCACCGCCGCCGGCTACCAGGCGAGCGGCGCGCAGGACCTTGCCAGCCTCGAGCAGAAGCTCGCCGAGGGGCCGTTCTCGCTCATCCTCATGGACGTCAACATGCCGGAGATGTTCGGCGACGACGTCGTGGAGTACCTCCGCCGGCAGAAGAAGGTCACCGCGAAGCTGGTCCTCTATTCCGACATCTCCGAGGCGGAGCTGGACGGAAAGACGAAGGCTTCGGGGGCGGACGGCTACATCCTGAAGAGCGGTGGGCTCGAAGCCGTGCTCGGCGGGGTCATGGGTCTCATTGGCCCCCCCGCCCTGGGCATCCCCACCGCCGTGCCCGCCCCGGCTGCGGCCCCCGCGGCGGCGCCCACCCCGCCGGCTCCCGCGGCCCCTGTCCCCGCGGCGACGGGCGGCCTCAAACCCGCGCCCACCACGGGCGGGCGCAAGCCGCGCATCCTCATCGTGGATGACAGCGAGATGACGGCCCGCATCATCGAAGCGGACCTGGTGACCAAGGGCTTCGAGGTCCATGTCGCGGACACCGCCGACAAGGCCACGAAGATCATCCTCAAGAAGCAGACGCGTCCGGACCTGGTGCTGCTGGACGTGCGCATGCCCAACGTGAACGGCGAGCAGTTCTGCCGCTTCATCAAGAGCAACAGCCTCTTCAAGGGCATCAAGGTGCTGCTGTGCTCGGGTGAGAACGTCGAGGAGTTGCAGCGCATCTGCCGTGAGGCGGGCGCCGACGGCTACATCCCCAAGGACGCGGTGATGGGCAACCTGGTGGCCAAGGAGCTGATGCCCACCGGTAACGAGTAGTCCCCAGGGGCCGCGTCGCGGCCCCTCCTGGCGTGTGCCCCCCCGAGGCCGCGCCACCTGCCTCCCGAGGACGGAGCGCCCACCGGGCCTCCAATCTGACAGGGGAAGGAACGCCCTCCCCCGTCCCCCCAGGCGCTACCGGACCCCGGCCGCGTTCTCGCGCTCTTCCAGCCCGCGCGCGAAGTTGCCCACGATGAGCCCCGGGCGTGCCGCCTTCAGCCGCTGAAGCAGCGTGCGGATGCCCACCGGCTCTCCTCCCGCGCCGCGCTCGCGCGCCACTTCCAGGTACTGCAACGGGTCGATGCACAGCGAGCGCGTCTGAACCTGGTCCACGCGGTACTTCTTCACCAGCCGCTCCAGCGCCCGCACCTCGCCCTCGCGGTCGGTGACGCCGGGGAACAGCAGCAGGTTCAGCGCCAGGTACGCGCCGCGCTCACGCGCCAGGGCGATGGAGGCCTCCACGTCCTCCCAGCCGTACTTCACCGGCTTGTAGTAGGCCTCGTAGAGGTCCTTCACCGCCGAGTTGAGTGACACGCGGATGGCGTCCAGCCCCGCGTCGAAGAGGGCCTCCAGGCCGCGCGTGAGGCTGGCGTTGGTGTTGATGTTGATGGAGCCCGCCTGCGTGCGCGCCCGCATGTAGCGGATGGCCTCGGCAATCTGCTTCCAGCGCGTGAGCGGCTCGCCCTCGCAGCCCTGGCCGAAGCTCACCATGGTGCGGCCCGGCGCGTGCTCCAGGTGGAAGAGGCCAATCTGGCCCATCTCCTCGCCCGTGGGCCCGTCATCCATGCGCTCGTGCGACGCCGGTGGGCCGTCCGCCGGCTGGTCGGAGATGCAGCCCACGCAGCGCGCGTTGCACATGACGGACGCGGGGATGGCGGCCTCGTCACGCACGTAGAAGGTGTTCTGCGACGTGAAGCACCGATAGAGCATCGCGCACGTCTTGAGCTGCTTCAGCACCCGGTTGTCCGGGAAGCGCGCCATGTGCTTCGCCACCAGGTCCTTCATGTCCGGCGTGGAGAACCGCTCCGGGTCCCAGTGGGAGCGACGGTCGGTATGGATGGCCCACGCCACCGGCCCCTCACCCACCCAGGCCGCGGCGGTGTACGCCCACTGCGGCAGCACGGGGCCACTGCCCTTCACCTCGCCGGGGAGGAAGGTGCGCGTGTAGCCGGGGGGCAGCAGCGCGCCCACTGCGTTGGGGACAAACGTCTTGCCCCCCATCTTCATCTCCCGGACGAGCTCCAGCTCCCCTGTCTCCGGATGCAGGCCCACCGGGAGGCGCCCTGGCAGGTGGACGAGCCGCCCGGAGGACGGCAGCGGAATGGGCTTGTCCTGCGGAGGAACGAGCTCTTCGCCGCTGCGCAGCGTGGCGAGCAGGTACGGATGTTCCATCACCCGTCCCTTGGGGTCCGCGAATAGGAGCTTCGGAGCAGACGTCATGTCCCTGCTAACTAACACGAGCGGCGCACGCTTCATCACGCATCGCATCCAACGCCTCGCGTCATGTCTTCAGAGGTGTTTGACGCAAATGGCGCCCATGCCGGGCTGTCTGCCCGCGCCTTGATTCCCCCTTGGGCCCTCGTTAGGGTCCGCGCGCTTTTTTACGTCCCCCTCTCGGAGGCAGTCGTGATCGTCGGAGTTCCCAAGGAGATCAAAACCCGCGAGTACCGCGTCGGCATGGTGCCGGCTGGCGCCGCCGCCCTCATCGCCGCGGGTCACACGGTCCTGATCGAGACGAACGCCGGCGTTGGCTCCGGCATCCCCGATTCGGAGTACCAGCGCGTCGGCGCACAGATCGTCTCCACCGCGGACGAGGTCTGGAAGCGCTCGGAGATGATCATCAAGGTCAAGGAGCCCATCGCGCCCGAGTACGCGCGCATCCAGCCCGGCCAGATCATCTATACGTACTTCCACCTGGCCGGCGTGGACCCGGAGCTGACCAAGACGCTGCTCCAGAAGAAGGCCGCGGCCGTGGCCTATGAAACGCTTCAGCCGGACGACGGCAGCCTGCCGCTGCTCAAGCCCATGAGCGAGGTGGCCGGAAAGATGGCCATCCAGGTGGGCGCCAAGTGCCTGGAGCGGGCCCACGGCGGCAAGGGCATCCTCCTGGGCGGCGTGCCCGGCGTGCGCCGGGGCCGCGTCACCGTCATCGGCGGCGGCGTGGTGGGCCTGTGCGCCGCCAAGGTGGCGGTGGGCATGGGCGCCGAGGTCACCCTCATCGACGTCAACATGGAGCGCCTCACCTACCTGGATGACGTGTTCCTCGGCCGCGTCGGCGTGCTGGCCTCCGACTCGGAGAGCATCTCCCGCTCCGTGCGCGAGGCCGACCTCGTCGTGGGCGCGGTGCTCATCCCCGGTCGCAAGGCCCCGAAGCTCGTCTCCGAGGCCCTCATCTCGGAGATGAGCCCGGGCTCCGTGGTGGTCGACGTGGCGGTGGACCAGGGTGGCTGCATCGAGACGTGCAAGCCCACCACCCACGACAACCCCACGTTCGAGGTCCACGGCGTCGTCCACTACTGCGTCGCCAACATGCCCGGCGCCGTGCCGCAGACGTCCACCTACGCCCTCACCAACGTCACCCGCCCCTATTCGCTCCGGATCGCCAACCTGGGCCTGGCGGCGGCCGTGAAGGAGGACCGCGCCCTCGCGCGTGCGATGAACACCTACAACGGCCACGTCACCTACGAGGCCGTCGCGAAAGACATGGGCTACCCCTACATGCCCATCGCGGACGCGCTCGCCGGCAAGTAAGCCCGGTAAGCAGGTAAACGACGCAGTCCCTGGCGGGGAGGTTCGGATGGCGACATCCGGCCTCCCCGCTCGTTATCTCTGCTAGGGAATATGTTTCCCTGGCCGGCGTCGTGTATTCCCGAAGCGGGCGTCCGGGCGGGTGTCGTGGGATGCCGTTGTTGCCCTGGTTGTTCCCGTGCATACATTTGGCGGGTAAGCGACAACTCATTCCCCTTTTGTTTCGGGCCCTTGGAAGGCGGGACATGTTGGATTTCAGGCAACCCAACCGGACGAAGCAGGAATTCGAAGAGCTGGCGCTCGCCCATCTGGACCCGCTCTATTCGGCGGCGCTGCGCCTGACGAAGAACGAGCGCGACGCCGAGGACCTGGTGCAGGACACCTGCATGCGGGCGTACCGCTTCTTCGACAAGTTCGAGCGCGGGACGAACATCAAGGCCTGGCTCTTCAAGATTCTCACCAACACCTTCATCAACCGCTACCGGCGGAAGGTGAAAGAGCGCACGGTGGTCGAAGGCGTGGAGCGCGAGGCCGTCCACGAGCGCTTCGTGAGCCGGGACGCGACGGACTTCGCGGCCAACCCCGAGCAGTACTTCTTCGACCGGCTCCTGTCGGACGACGTGCTGCGGGCCATTGACGCGCTGCCCATCGACTTCCGGCTGGTGGTCATCCTCGCGGACCTCCAGGAGTTCTCCTACAAGGAGATCGCGGAGATTCTCGAGTGCCCCGTGGGCACGGTCATGAGCCGCCTGTTCCGCGGACGCAAGCTCCTGCAGAAGAACCTGCGTGAGTACGCCGAGGGCCAGGGCGTATTCCGGCACGACGGGGAGCCGGTGAACGCCCCCGCGGACCTGGAAGAGTATCGCCACAGGAAGAAGACAGGGTAGAAACCCGTTCCTAGCGCGCGCCATGAACTGCCAGGACCTCGACCGGCTGCTCTATCCCTACCTCGACGGCGAATTTCAGCCCGAGGAACGAGTGGACCTCGAAACCCACCTCTCCGGGTGCGCTGATTGCCGGCGCCGCGCGGAGGAAGAGAAGCAGATGCAGCAGGCGCTGCGGCGAGCCGCGCGCCACTCCGTCTCAGGCATGCGGGCCCCCGCCTCGCTCCGGGCCGGCATCCAAGTGGGCCTCCAGCAGGAGCAGCGCCGCGTCCAGTTCGGCGTCTGGCTGCGCGCGGGGGCCATGGCGTTGGTGGTGGTGACGGTGGGCGGCGGCTGGGCCGCGTTCCACGCCGAGCAGCGGCTGAGCGCGGCCAGGACGGAAGCGGTGCAGCGCCACAGCAAGAGCAAGGCGCTCCCCTTCGAGATTGCCTCCAACACGCCGGAGCAGGTGGAGGAGTGGTTCAAGGACAAGGTGGATCCGCGCATCACCGTCCCGCAGATTCCCAAGGCGAAGCCGCTGGGCGGGCGCATCTCCATCCTCAACGGCCGCGAAGTCGCGTACATCAGCTACGAGACCCTTCCGGACAACGAAGGTGAGCCGAGCCGCCGCTTGGGCGTCTTCGTGCTCCCTGGCGACAACGAAGTCGTCATCCCGAAGTTCCAGGCCCTGCAAGCCGTGGAAGTGGACTCCGCGCAGGGCTTCAACGTCGTCACCTGGCGCGACGATGAAATCGTCTACGAGATGGTGACGGACATGGACGAAAGCGACATCCGCCGGATGCTCGCCGAGCGCGACAGCGGTGAGAAGCTCGCGCGCAAGTCCGCGCCGGAGGCCGACGAGCCGCTGTATTCGCTCCCGCCCGCGCCGCGCACGCCGCACTCCTGGCCTCCCATCTCCATCGAGCCGGTGACGTACCCTCAGTGACGGAAACGTCGGCTGCGTGACGGCGCTTGCCCGCTCCTCGGGCAGCCGGAATTCCGCCCGGTCCGAACATTGACGCTCCCGCGCATGGCCGATAGCCTCGACGCACATCATCACCTTGCGCGTCGCGGCCGGTAGGGCGTTTGTGCGCGCCGCACACCAGGACGGGCCGTCCCTCCATGTCGAAGAAAATCCTGATCGTCGAAAGCGACACCGCGCTCTCCGCCACCCTGCGCTCGGCCCTGGAGGGCCGGGGCTTCACGGTCGACGAGACGACCGACGGCAAGGGCAGTGTGGAGCAGATCCGCAGGGACCGACCGGACCTCGTGGTGCTCGCGGTGGACCTGTCCGCAGGACAGAACGGCTACCTCATCTGCGGCAAGCTGAAGAAGGACGATGACCTCAAGAACGTCCCCATCGTCATCATCGGCAACCCGGACGGCTTCGCGCAGCACCGAAAGCTGAAGGCCCACGCCGACGAGTACGTCGCCAAGCCGGTGGACGCGGATCAGCTGGTGGAGCGCGCGGGTGCGCTGATCGGCTTCCCCGAGCTGCCCGCCACCGAGGACGTCGTCGACGAGAGCCTCACGCTGGACGCGCTCGGCGACGAGCCGATGACGGCGGACTTCGGCGAGGAGATCTCCGTGGAGACCGCGGAGGAGCCTTCCGTCACGGGCGAGGAGCTGGACCTGGACGCCGCCTTCGGCGACCTGTCCGCGCCCGAGGAGACGCCGTCCTTCGAGGAAGAAGTCGTCGTCGCGCCGCCCGAGGCGGTGGTGGAAGGCGTGGAGGAGGACTTCTCCACGCTCGACTCGCTGGGCACCGACTCGGAGGATCCGCTCGAGGGGCTGGATGACGCCTCCGACGAGAAGACGGTGATCGGCTTCATCGCTCCGGCCCCCGTGGCCGCGCCTCCGCCCGAGCCGCCCCGCGCCGTCGCGCCGCCCCCGGTGCCCCGTCCCACCGCACCGCCCCGCCCTGCCCCGCCGCCCGTCGCGGTGGCGCCCGCGGCCGACGCCGCGGAGCTGCGCAGCCTGCGCGCGAAGGTGGCCGAACTGCAGGCCGAGCTCGATGACTCGCGTGGCGCGGCGTCCCACGCCGAGGAGCGCGTGCGTGACCTGGAGGCGCAGCTGGAGAGCCAGGCCACGGAGCTGGAGGCGGCCCGGGCGTCCTCGGGGAAGAACGACAAGGACACCTTCGCCCTCCGCGACGCGGCCAACAAGAAGGACAAGGAGATCCTCCGCCTCAAGACGGAGCTGAATCAGAAGGACCAGGAGATCATCGAGCTCAAGGACCAGAGCCTGGAGCTGGAGCAGAAGGCCAGCACCGCCGAGACCGAGCTCGCCCAGCGCGACGCCCAGCTCAAGACGCTGACCGCCCGGGCGGAGTCGCTCGCCGCGGACCGCAAGCGCGTGGACCAGCAGCTGGCCGCGGCCAAGGAAGAGGCCCGGGGCGCGTCCGCGCAGCTCACCGCGCTGCAGACGGAGCTGGACCAGCACCAGGCCCAGGCGCATGCCTACGCCGCGGAGCTGGAGGAGCTGCGCGCTCGCGCCGGACAGTTGGAGGCGGACGTCCAGGCCGCGCAGCATGAGGCCGAGGACCTGCGCGTCCAGTTGGGCCAGGCCCAGGTGGAGCTGTCCGAGCAGAGCAGCCGCGCCAGCACGGAGGCCGACGAACTGCGCGGCCGTATCGCCGAGCTGGAGGCCGCCACGGCCCGCAACGAGGAGCGCGTGACGCGCCTCTACGCGCGCATCAAGAGCGAGGAGAAGCTGCGCGAGAAGACGAAGAAGGCGCTCGTCATCGCTCAGCAGCTTCTGGACGAGCCCGCATCTTCGGTGGCGGACGACGCCAGCGAAGCGGCAGCCTAGTCGCACGGGCCGCGCTCCCCGGGCCACCCGTGCCCGGGGCACCGCCAGCCCCCTACCCCTGCTTCTTTGGGGTCGTCTTCTTCTCGTGCAGCTTCTTCGCGAAGCCCTGCACGGCCGCGGGCACGTTCTTGTCGCGGCTGAGGTCCTTCAGCTCGGCGTCGCGGAACGAGTTGAGGAACTTCATGGTGACGGTGAGCGGGACCTTGGGGTTCTTCACCAGCGCCATCTTCACCTTGTGGTTCTTCGTCCACTCGCGGTTGTTGTAGATGACGCGCAGCACGTCATCCATCATCGCGCGGTTGGCGGCGCACGAAAGCACCTCACCGTCGGTGATGCGCGGGCTGCGGATGACGGCCACCGCCACCAGCTTGTTCGTCTCGCGGATGAGCGCGGTGCGGGCTTCCTTGTTGCCCAGCGTGGCCAGCTTGATCTTCTCCGCGATGGACATGCGCATCACGCGCTGGGCCAGCGTCAGGCGCTTGCCCTCCTCCATGGGCGCGGCGGACTCGTCCGCGGCCTCCTGGAACTCCTGGAGCACCTCCTCCGCGGTGGGGCCCTGCGGCGGCGGCGCCTCCGCGGCCTCGGGGCCGAAGACGCGCACGCGCGCGGCCTTCATCTGCGGCACGTCCACCAGCGTCAGGCCGCTGCGCACCGCGAAGTCGCAGACGTTGTCGATGAGCGACACCGGCGCGCTCGCGTTGGCGCAGAGGTTCCGGAGGATGTCCTCGTGGCGCAACAGACGGAGCTGGTTCTGCCCGATGATCTCCGCCAGCTTCGGGCTGCAGTCCTTCGCCACGTCCGCCACCGCGTCGTCCGGCGTGCTGGCGTTGAGGACCAGCATCTCCGCGTAGGCCTCGTTGCCCTTCACGAGCCCCAGGAGGTAGCCGAGCACCTGCGGCTGCACCTCTTCGTCACGCAGCGCGGAGCCCAGGATCCTGTCCGGCAGCCCCGCGGCGGTCTTCGCGGCCGTCTCGCGCACGTTCGCGTCCGGGTCGAACGTGAGCATGTAGAGCGCGCCCACCATGTCGGAGGGGCTGAGCGGAATGAGCGACTTCGCCGCCATCATCCGCAGCGGCACCGGCGCCGCGGGGTCCACGTGCTTGCGCAGGTTGGGCGGCAGGAACTCCGCATCGAAGGGACAGCCCGGCGGCGGCGCCGGGACGGCGTTGGGAGCGGCAGTGGTCATGACGCGTGATTCCTTCCGTAGATGATGCGCAGGCCCTCGAGCGTGAGGAACTCATCCACCTGGTGGATGGCCTTGGACTCGCTGGCCACCAGCGACGCGAGCCCTCCGGTAGCGACGACCTTCACCGGAAAGCCCAGTTCGGCCTGCATGCGGGCGCAGATGCCGTCCACCATGCCCACGTAGCCGTAGACGAGCCCGGCCTGCATGGAGTGCACGGTGTTGCGCCCGATGACATGCGGAGGCCGCGCGAACTCCACGCGCGGCAACTTGGAGGCGTTCTGGAACAGCGCCTCCATGGAGATGTTGATGCCGGGGCAGATGCAGCCCCCCAGGTACTCTCCCTTCGGCGACACCGCGTCGAACGTCGTCGCGGTGCCGAAGTCCACGACCACCACGCCGGCGTGGTGCCTCTCGTAGGCGGACACCGCGTTGACGATGCGGTCCGCGCCCACCTCCCGGGGGTTGTCGTAGAGGATGGGCATGCCCGTCTTCACGCCGGGCCCGATGAACATGGGACGGATGCGGAAGTACCGCTCGCTCATCTTCTCCAGGTTGGACTGGAGCGGCGGCACCACGCTGGAGACGACGACCGCTGTCACCTTCATCGGGTCGATGCCGCGATGGGTGAAGAGCTGCCGGACCAGGATGCCGTACTCATCCGAGGTGCGGCGCGTGCTGGTCTCCACGCGCCAGTGGTCGAGCAGGCGCCGGCCCTCGAACACTCCGAGCACGGTGTTGGTATTGCCGACGTCGATGGCCAGGAGCATCACACCGCGCACTCTACCGCCGTGGGCGCAGCTGCTCCACGTCGCCCGCCAACACGCGTTCGAGCGAGCCCTCCGCCGTCCGGACCAGCAGCGCCCCGGATGGGTCGATGTCCTCGGCCCGTCCCCGCAGCTCCTGCCGGTCGGTGCGCACGAGCACGTCCTGCCCCAGCGTGGAGGACAGCGCCTTCCAGCGGGCACGCACCGCGTCGAAGCCCGTGTCCAGGTAGAGGTCCAGCCACTCCTCCAGCCGCGTCCAGAGCGACGCGGCGAAGCGAGCCCGGTGTACCGGCTGCCCCAGGGCCAGCGACAACGACGTGGCGGTGGCCCGCAGCTCCTCCGGGAAGTGTTCGGCCTGGGAGTTGAGATTGACCCCCACGCCCACGATGACGAAGTGCACGCGCTCGGGTTCGGCGGACAGCTCGGTGAGGATTCCAGCGACCTTGAGGCCGTCGATGTGGACGTCGTTGGGCCACTTGATGGCGGCCTCCACGCCCGCGTCGCGCAGCGACTCCGCCAGCGCCACGGCCGCCACCAACGTCAGCTCCGGTGCGCGCTGGGGCGGCAGGCCCGGACGGAGGATGGCGGAGAAGTAGAGGTTGAGGCCCGGCGGGGACACCCAGGTGCGGCCCCGGCGCCCCTTGCCCGCGGTCTGCTGCTCGGCCACCACGACCTCACCGTGCCTGGCGCCATCCTGGGCCATGCGGAAGGCCTTCTCGTTGGTGGAAGGCAGCGATTCGTGGTGGTGGATGGTGCGGCCCAGGTCGCGGGTGTCCAGCAGCGGGCCCACCTCGAGCGAGGTGAGCCGGTCCGGCACCTCCACCAGCCGGTAGCCTCGCGCGGACACCGCCTCGATGCGGTACCCCTTCGCGCGCAGGGCCTCCACGTGCTTCCACACCGCCGTGCGTGACAGGCCCAGCTTGCTGGAGAGCGCCTCACCGGAGGTGTAATCGCCCCCGCTTTCCGACAGGAAGCTCAGGATGAGCTCTTCCTGGGTCTGCTCGTTCGCATTGGCGGCCACTGCGGCACCTCGTGGAGAGTCTCCACCGTATCAGCATCACTCCGAAGGCGGCGCCACGCCGTCTCGGAGCTGCCAGGCCGTCAGCTCCAGGGAGGTCTGCGGCACCAGCTGGCCGTTGGTCTCCACGGCCATTTCGATGCGCACCATGCCGACGCCAGGCGCGAACGTCATCGTGTTCACCAACGTGGTCTTGGCGTCTGCCCGGTTGCGGCCCTCCACCTGGACACAGCGCGGGAAGGTGCCCGCGGGCGTCTCACAGGAGTCCCCCGCCTGGACGATGTGGTAGCGCTCCGTGGAGGACACGGACACCACGTTCGTCCACGAGTGCCCGGTCCTCACTGGACCGCGCAGCAGGTAGCGCTTGGGATCTCTCAAGCCGTAGCCGTCCAGCGAGAGCTGACCGCCCTGGCTGTCATGGAAGACGCCGGCCTCTTCCTTGAGAATCTCCACGGTGACTTGCTTGTCGTCGCGGCCGTTGAGCCGGTAGGTCCAGCTGTTGCCCACCGCGAGCGGGTAGTACGCGGACACGTCATCGGTGCTGGCGCTCGCGCCCGCCGCCGCGTCGACGTTCTTGGAACAGCCCGTGCCCAGCACCAGGGCCGCCAGCACCGCGGCCCCGCCCATGCCGAATGAACGCTTCATGTCGATGTCAGTCCGCGCGGCCGGGGCCACGCGCCTCCGCAGGTGAGTGCTTACGTGATGCGTAGAGCGTGTCCAGCGCCTGTTGCGCGGCGGCCTGGACGGCGGGCGCATCGTGCCCCTGCGCCATCGTGTAGAGATAGGCCTCCGCCTCTGGGCCACCGATTTCGCCCACCGCGAAGACAATCTCCTGCACGAAGCCCAGGTCACGACCACGCGCCAAATCGATGAGCACGGGCACGGCGACTCGCGCCTTCATCTCCACGAGCGAGCCCATCGTCCTGCGCACCGTCTCTGCGTCGGTCGCTTCCTTGAGCCGGTCGATGAGCAGCGGCGCGGCCGCCGGGTGCTGCCGTTCCGCCAGCGTGCGCAGGCTGAACTCCCGCACCCGAGAGTCCGTGGCCTTGAGGTCCAGCACCAGCGCTTCATCGGAGCGGTCCAGCGCCGTCAGCTGCATGACGGCGGACTCAGTCACCTGGCGCAGGACGTTGGCCAGCGCCGTGCGCATGGCCATCTGCCGTCCCGCGGGCGAGTCCTCCTCGACGGGCGCCTCTCCGAGCCCGACCAGTTCGTAGCGCTGGGGCAGACTCCCACCGAAGCGCTCCAGGACCAGGTTGGCACCCACTTCGGCGAAGCTGCGCGGGTCACCGTCCTTCAGCACTTCGCGGGTGAAGGGCACGTCCAGCGTCATGCGCCAGGGCCGCTCCTCACGCGGCGCATCCGCGCCTTTCTGCTCGAAACGGCCGGAGTCTTTCAGGGCGGCGGTGAAGAGCGTGGCCACGCCCTCGGGAGCCAGGCCCAGCAGGGCGTTGTCCCGCAGGGTGGCCCCGGAGAGTTCCACCGGCGCCACCGGGTAGCGCGGCGACTGCCACCGGCAGGCACCGAGCAGCAGGACGACGCAGGAGGCGAGCAACAGGACCGGCTTCATCGCTCCCCAGGGTAACACCTGGAGAGCGACGGCGCCGACCAATCCCTCACCTCCTGGAGTGCCGCGTCAGCTATCGCGCTCCCCGGACGGCCCCTTGGGGGGCACGGACGAGTCAGCGGACGGCTCACCGTCGGTGGGAGAGGAAGCAGGCTCGCTGACCTGCGCGCCCTCCACGACTCCAGAAGACGTCGTCGTCGCGGCGCCAGGGACCACTTCGCCCGCCGAGCCGTCCGGCGCGCCCGCCTGCGTCTGCCCCGAAGTCGGAGCAGCCGATGACGTCCCCTCTGAAGGAACAGTCCCGGGCACGTCTGCCTGCGTGGCGACGCCCACGGACGCGGATACTGCTTCGCCGGAGGCTGCCTCGGAAACGGCACCACCACCCGCCGAGGCAATCGCTTCGCCCGACGCGGCACCTGGGGCAGCAGCCGAGCCCTCGCCACGGTCAGCGCTTGCATCGACCGACTCGGAGACAGGAGGTGCCTCGCCAGCACCGTTGGCAGCAGGAGACTCGCCCCCCGTCACACCGGTTCCGGCAGTCGACACACCGGTGGCATCGACAGGAGTCGCCTCTCCAGCGACGCCCCCGGCAGCCGTCTCTCCGCCAGCGCCTGCAGCCGGGGCTCCGGCCTCGTCAGCGGCGAGACCAACAGCCCCGGCAACGGAGGCACCCGCCTCACCCGCGACCGAAGCGCCTGCCTCACCCGCGACCGAAGCGCCGGCCTCACCCGCGGCGGCGGCCTCTCCAGCAGCCCCCGCCTCACCAGGGGCTCCGGTGGCACCGGCCTCACCCGCGCGGCTGCCACGGCCGCGACGGCCCCGGCGACGACGGCGGCGACGCTTGCGGTCACCCTGTGCCCCTTCGGCACCGGCCTCCGCGGCGGTTCCATCGGGACGCGCACCTCCCACGAAAGCGCTGGCGGCCTCGAGGTCGTCATCCTCCCCGTCCTCGTCGTCGCCCTCCTCTTCATCCTCGCGGCCCTGCAGGACCGGCGCGGCCGGAATTGGAGCGGCTTCACGCGCCTCCCCGGCGGGAGCAGCCGAAGTCTCCTCCGTGGAAGTCCCCGCGGTGGCCTCGGCTTCACGAGCCTCACGGGCCTCGCGCGACTCACGCTCACGGCGGCGCTTCTCACGCGGACGCTCGCGCTCCGCCGGCGCCGCGGCCTCGGTGGGCTCCTCGCCCTCCCGGGCCTGCTTCTCGCGCTGACGCTCCTCGCGGCGCTTCTGGGCCTCCTCGGCATCCAGCTTCGCGGCCTCGAAGAACTTCTCGTCGACCTCGTACAGCGCGACCTGCGTGACGGAGACGGCCGTCTCCGCTTCCAGGAACTTCTCGCCCAGCGCGTCACCGCACCAGAGCATCACCAGCGAACCATTGGCCTGCGCCTCGGTGCGCGCATCACCGCGCACGTCACCCGCGCTCACCAACAGGCCCACCTGCGCCGAATAGTGGCCCAGGTCACGCCGCAGCTCCTGCACCGACTTGCGGTCGATGCCGGGAGTGCCCTTCAGCATGCGCACCGCGTAGCGCAGCTCCACGCTGCCCTCGCGCTTGCGCGCCGTGAGCAAGGGCCCTTCCTTGGACCGCTTGGCCACCTTCAGCTCGCGGAAGCCCAGGCCGTGCATCATCTTCACGACGGACTTCTCGAACGTACCGACGTCCAGCTCGCCCAGGCGCTTGCGCAGCCCACGCGCCACGGAGCGGCGCGCGTCCTTGAGCGCGGCGCGCAGCGTGGACACCAGCGCGGCATCCGCAGGGGCCTCGCCCGCGGCAGCCGGCTTGCCCAGCACCGGACGACCAGCCTCCAGCGGGATGCCCAGCGCCTGCGCGAACGCGGCCTGGAGCTCCAGCGGCGGTGCCTCGCTCGGGGCGCCAGCGCGCTCCAGCGACACCTCTCCAGAGTCCTTGCTGAAGGCGTACTGCGGCCGGCGGCCCGCGTCGATGCGACGCTGGTTGTCCTCCAGCAGCGCGGTGAGCACCGCCTCCACCGTGGTGTCCTCGGCGCACAGCTCCTTGACCCGGGCGCGCTCGATGATCTGCTCGGTGCGAAGCCCGATGTCCGACTCGCTGAGAATCTCGAACACCACCTCGGGCAGCGGCGGGAAGCGCTTGCGGCGACCGCCACGCTCCTCGTCCTCGTCGCGGCGGCGCTTGCGGTCGCTGCCACGGCCCGCGACCCGCACGTTGTCCGTGCGCGGCTCCGGGTGACGCTCCGGCGGACGCAGCGGCGGCAGTTCTTCTTCAGGATGCGGCTCCACCACGCCGGTTTGAGCCAGTGCCTCGACGTCCTCGGGAATCGACCAGTCAACCAGCGCGAAGGTATCCTTCGCCGTCACAAGTACCTTGCGATCCCGCGTGCGGCGCGCCATGGCTGCGAGGCGCGACAGCATCGTCACCTCAGGCGTCTTGCCCACGTGGGAGAGCAGGCTCTGCTGGATGGACTTCTCGGTAATTTCAAGGAAGTGGAGGGGACGACCTTCGCTCTCCAGGATGCGGAGCGCGGCCTCGTAGAATGTCATCGAGTATTCCCCAGGAATTCCGAACGGTTACAAAAATGTAGGTCCGTATAGGCGGCGGATGCTAGCCATCGCTAAACTGGCTTGTCAACGAACGCAAGATGACCCGCATACGCATCGGACAGCGCTGGAAACGCGAACCCGCGGCTTCCCCGCTCGATTCCATCGCACTGGAATTGGACGGGGTGGACCTTCTGTCCGGGGCCGTGGAGGAGTCTCTAGCAGAAGTCGTCCCCTCCCTGGTGCGCTCAGTTGCGGCGCTCGCGGGTGGACGTCAGAAACTGGCCCAGGTCTCCCTGCCCGAGGCCCACCTGGAGCTGGTGCTCCGCCGCATGGGGCCGGAGGTGGAGCTGCTGGTGGCCAACCTCTCCCGCCCTGCCCGGCTGATGCGCCCTCCCGTCCGGGTGGAGCTGGAGGAACTGGTGGAGGCGGTCCGAGAGGCCGGCGAGCGATTCCTCGCCGACGTCACCCGGGCGGGGCCCAAGGCGCTCGCCACCACCGTGGGGCAGGCCCTCAAGGAGCCGCTGAAAGGCCTGAACCGGCCCGCCCGTCCTCCTGACGAGGCGCCGGCCCGGCCCGCCACCCGGCGCGTGGAGCCCACGGAAGTCCCAGGCTTCGGCTTCGAGGTCCGGAACGCCGGGGCTCCCATGAGCCGTGGCGCCGCGCGGGGAACGGCCGGACTGCTTGCGCCCCTGCTGGCCGCGGGCGAGGTCTGGCTGTCGCTGCCCGGCAAGCCCGAGGCCTGGCGCGTCCCCGGCCCGCCGTTCCTGACGACGCTGGAGCTGTCGCGACTGGCGGTGGAGCTGGCGCGCACGGTGGAGCTGGGCGAAAGCCGCTTCGAGCTGGCCCCCGCGGGCGCGAAGCCTCCGCTCCTGGTCGACCTGAAGTCGGGCCAGGCGAAGGCGGGACGCACCGGGACGCCCTTCCCGCTCACGGGCACCGTGCTCGCCGCCGCCCTCTTCCACCTGGGCGAGTCCCTGGCCGCGGCCTTCGCGGAAGCGGACCACGCGCTGGTGGCCAACCCGTACCGGATGGAGCTGGCGGAGCGCTGCCGCGAGGGCCTTTCGCACCTGCGAGGCCCCGTGCAGCCCCCCGAGGCCAAGGGCGCGGCCCGCGAGAAGAAGGCCCGGGCCACGGGCCAGGGCACGTCACGGCCGTTGAAGGTCCCCGGCCGCTTGCGCCGGCTGCGCTTCGCGAAGCTGTGGGAGAAGCGCGGCCTGCCGGACGCGGAGGAATCGCGGCTGCTGCTGGGCCGGCACGGACCGGTGTACTGCGCGCCGCACCTGGCCTCCGCGTTCTCCCGAAAGGACGGAGAACTGCTGTGGAAACGCGCCGCGGCGTTGGGCGTGGCCGCGTCGGCGGATGGCCACGCGGTGGCGGCGGACATCGCGCGCGTCTACGGCTTCACGGGCCGGGGCGGTGGCGCGCGCTGGCTGCATGACCACGACGGAATCCCGCTGGGCCCGCTGCTGCTGCGCAAGGACGGCCTGCTGCTCACCTTGTCCGAGGACCGCACCGTCGTGGCCTTCGCGGAGGCCACGGGCCGCGAGGTCTGGCGCCTGGCGCCGCCGCGCACCCAGCGCAGCTGGCTGGCCACCCAGGGACACCGCGCGCTGGTGGGCACGGACTCGGGCTACCTCTATGGGCTCGACCTGGAGGACGGGCAGGTCCGCTACCGCATGCGCGCGCCCATGCCGTTCCACGGGCCCCCGGTGGCCTGGGGCCGGCGCTTCCTGGCCATGCTGGGCCGCGGCTCGCACTGGGCCGTGCTGCTCGCGGACGCGCACACCGGCGAATCCGTGTGGACGTATGAGCCGGACCTGTCCCACCTGTCCGCGCCGTTGCCCGTGGGCTCGCGGGTGTTCATCGCCGGAGAGCGCGAGCGCGAAGGCATGCTGCTCTGCCTGGACGCGAAGGGCCGGCGTCTCTGGGAGCGCCCGCTCAACCTGGGCCCTGGCCCCTTTGCGTTGGCGTCCCTCCCCCGCGCGGTCGTGGTGACGAGCGCCTCGGGCGCCGCCACCCGGGTGGCCGCATCCGGAACGGTGGACTGGCGCGTGGGCGCCGCGGGCGAGCCGCTCATCAGCGCGCTCCCCGCCCATACCGCGCGCGACATCACGCTGGTGCCGGGGGAGCGCGTCCGTGCCGTGGACCCCCGCGGCGGGCAGGTGCTCGCGGAGGTCCAGGCCGGCGTGGGGCTCGTCGCGCTCCAGGCCGACGTGCGCCTCAACCTCTACTTCCTGGACGATGCCGGCACGCTGTCCGCGTACCGGCTCGGCTCTCACTTCACGGTGGTGGAGTAACCCCGCGCGAAGGCCTAGTTGGCCGCGGCCTTCGACGGGTCGATCTCCTCCTCGGGCCGCTCTTCCTGGGTGGCGCCCTCCCAGGTCTCGCCAGCGCCGAGCTTCCATTCCGAGGGCACGTCCAGCTTCCACACGTAGGTGGCCGTCGCGGTGCCGCCCGACGCCGCGCTGGAGGAGAGGTTGATGGTCATCTCCACCTTCGCCACCTCGTTCGGGAGCAGGTCCAGGTCGTAATGGCCCAGCACCATCTGCGGGGGGAACGCCCGGACGAAGCGCTCCGGGTGGTCAATCTTCATGGACGGGTCGGCGCCGCGCATCTCGCCCAGCAGCTTCCCCTTCGCGTCCGTGAGCTTCCACACCGTGTCGAACGTGGCGCTGGTCATCATCTTCAGCACCTTGCCGTCATCCTTGAGCACGCGCTGCGCGCCCCACACCGCCAACTGCAGGCGGATCTGCGGCTTGCCCAGCACCATCACCACGTCGGAGGAGATGATGTCCAGGCGCATGCCCTTGTCCGTGGCCGACCACACCGGGCGGTAACGGCCCTCGCGCAGGCTGTCGAACGTCTTGCGCGTGTACTCGTAGAAGGCCTTGCGGTCCTTCGCGCGGTCATCCTTCGCGCCACTCTCCTCGCGCTTCTCCAGCTCCAGGAGGTAGTCGTCGAACTTCGTGTTCCCCTTGAAACGCGTCAGGTGCGCGTCCACCTGATCGAAGTAGTTCTTGAAGAAGGGCTTCAACTCATCACGGTAGCTGGCCTCGTCCGGGTTGGCGCGCATCCAGCCCACGCGTTCGAGGTACTCCGCGTGAATCCGTTGCTGATCCGCATCCCGCTGAGCCTCCAGCGCGCGACCGCTCGCGCTGCGATAGCTCATGACGGCGGCCAGCAGCACACCCGCGACGATGACGATGACTCCGAAGTAGCGCTTCACGCGGCAGTCTCCTGTGCCTTTGTCCCGGCAGTGATATGAAAAATCCCCAACGTGATCCAGGCCACCGGGACCCACCTGTTCACCACGCCCCTTCCATTGGAGGAAGGAGAGCTGCTGGGCAATCCCCAGGTGGCCTGGGCGGCCTACGGAGAACCATCAGACGGCAAAGCGGTGGTGTTGCTGCACGACCTCGCGCATTCGCACCTCGCGTTGGGCCCGCCGGAGGACTCGGCATACCAGCCCTCCGGCTGGGGACGCGCCCTGGTGGGGGCGAACCTCGCGTTGGACCCCGCCATCACCCCCGTCTTCTCTCCCGGGTTGCTCGGCAGCCCTTTCGGCAGCACGTCGCCCGCGACGGTGAATCCCGCGTCGGGGGAACGCTGGGGGCTCGAGCTGCCGCCGCTCACGGTGCAGGACATGGCGCGCGCCGTATCGGCCACGCTGCGCGCACAGGGGCTGACGAAGGTGCGCGCGCTGGTGGGCGTGGGCCTGGGCGCCCATGTGGCGCTGCGACTGGCGTCACTGTTCCCCGACCTGGCCGAGGGAGTGGTGGCCATCGGCGCGGCGCGCGCGCTGCCCGAAGGCGTGCGCGAGAAGCTGGGCCTGTCCTGGCAGGTGCTGCGCGCGGACCCGGACTACCGGGACGGCCTCTACGCGCTGGACGCGCCGCCGCGAAAGACGATGCGCAAGCTGCGTCTGGACTTCCTGAAGCTGCTCTGCGGGCGTGAGTTCCTGGCCTCCGCGTACCCGGCCCCCGAAGCGGCCCGCGCCGCGCTGGAGGCGGAAGCGGACGCCTTCGCGGACGCCTTCGACGCCGTGTCCTGGGCGTCGCTGTGCTCGGCGTACGCGGGCAGCGACGTGTCGGACGGCTTCTCGCGAATCCGTGCGCGGGTGCTCCTGGTGACGGGGACGTCGGATGCCATGGCCCCGATGAACCGGGTGCGTGACACCTACCACCTGCTGAGCGCGGCGGGCGTGAGCGCCCGTTTCCTCGAGCTGCCGGGGCCCGGGGACCACGCGGCACTGCTCCAGGACGCGGAGCGGCTCCATGGCCCGCTGAGCGACTTCCTGCGGCGGTGCTGACTAGTCCCGATTCACGGCGCCAGAGAGCTTGCCGCGAAGCGCGCCCACCAGCATGCCGATGGCAATCTCGTTGTTGCCGCCGTGCGGGATGATGATGTCCGCGAAGTGCTTGGACGGCTCCACGAAGCCCATGTGCATGGGCCGCACGTGGCGCAGGTACTGGCTCACCACGTGGTCGAAGTCGCGGCCGCGGTCCTTGATGTCGCGGGTGAGGCGCCGGAGGATGCGAAGGTCGTCGTCCGCGTCGACGTAGATCTTCACGTCCATCTCATCCCGGACCTCCTTCATGTGGAGCACCAGGATGCCCTCGATGAGGATGATGTCGCCGGGGTCCACGTTCTTCGTCTGCGGCGTGCGCGACGAAGTGACGAAGTCGTAGACGGGCTTCTGGATGGGATGCCCGGACTTCAGCGCTTGCAGGTGCTGAACCAGCAGCTCCCTGTCGAAGGCATCCGGGTGGTCGAAGTTCACCTCACGCCTGTCCGCCAGCGGAAGGTCCTTCAAGTCCCGGTAGTATGAATCCTGATCGATGAAGGCCACGCGGCAATCGGCCAATGCCTCGCGTACCTTGCGGGCAACGGTGGTCTTGCCGGACGCGGTGCCGCCCGCGATTCCGACGACGAGGGGGGACGCCATGTGGGCGCGACGTATCTTACCAGGACGACCAGCGCAAGGGTTCGGTCCAATCCCGGACAATTCTTCCCGCTATCCCTGGCGGATCAGCCCTCGCGCCCTCGCCGCCTCCAGCAACCCAGGGGCTACCTCCGCCTCGGCCATGGGCCGCACAGCGAGCATTCCCAGGAATTCACCCAAGGCCAGGGGCACCGACATCACGTCCGGTCCTCCCGCCCTGCGCCGCGCGACGAAGGACCAGGGCCCCGGGCCGGGCCTGCGCGCCACCTGGTTCAGCGAATCCAGGCCGGACAGCTCCAACGTGCCACACGCCCACGCACGGGCCGTGAGGTGCCGGCGCACGGCTCGGGCGGAATGGACCAGCTCGGACAGGTCCACGGGAAGCGACCCGACCCGCACGTCCTCCATCAACCCCACCTGCCCTGGCGCGGGGGCGGGCACCCGCCGCGTGAACAGCGACGGCAGCAGCATCTCCAGCGTCAGCGCCGCCGACGCCCCCTCATCCGGTGACTCGCGCAGGCGGCGCATGGCCCAGGACGCGAAGGACTGACCGGGCGTCCGCGCCACGGAGTCGAAGAGCTTCCGGTACTCCTTCGAGCCGGTGAAGGCCGCCAGCCCCTCCCGCGTGCCCGCGAGCAACAACCGGGTGAGCGGCCAATCGCGGTCCAGGACCTCCGCGACCACGGCCAGGCGGAAGTCCTGGTCCGCCAGCGTGCCCGCTTCGTCCTCCACGGAGGCCGCGGGCGCGGCGGCGTAACCCGCGTCGAACAAGGCCCAGGGCTGGCTGTCCTCCGTGAGTGGAGGCACGGCCGCGACAGCCGCCGGTACGCGCCACGTCAGCGGCGGACGCGCTCCCGCGGGCACCAGTTGGCGCAGGCGGCGCAAGGACATCCGGGCGACCTCGGGCGGGTGGCCATCCCCCTCGAAGGTGACGGCTCGCAGCGATGGGCAGCGCGGAATCAACGAGGCCAGCAGGTCGAACAGCTCCTCGCGCACCGGCTGCGTGTGGTCATCCACGTAGAAGCTGCGCGGCCCCCGGTGCGTCACCACGCCTCCGGCGATGTGCAGCTCGACGACCTGGTCGAGCGGAAAGCCGTCCAGCCCCGTCTCCAATGGCAGTCCCGCGGAGAGCTGATGGCTGAGCAGGTGCCCCAGGTCGAGCAGCAGCGGCGCCCCGGTGCGCGCGTGCAGCTTCGCCATGAAGTCGAGCACATGCCACTGCCCGCGCCGCGCGAGCACCGCGGGGTTCTCCAGCGCGAGCGGCACGGACAGGTGTTGCTGGACCTGGAGCGCGTGGGACACGCACGCCTCCAGGCCCGCTTCGTTGAAGGGCGGCGTGAAGTAGAGGTAGCCCGGGAAGGGCTGCCCATCCACGTGCCACCAGCCCACGTCGTTGCCCACCCAGGGGCTCTCCACGGCGCGCGCGTGGGCGTCCAAATCCCTCAAGGCCTGGACGGGCTCCAGCGCGGGCCCCCAGAGGTTGAGGTGGACGGGATGGAAGAGCACCGGGACGTCCTGGCGACGGCGCCACATCTCCGGGAACAGCGAGGCGTGCGCCTTCGACTCTTCCAAGGAGAGCGGCGCACTGTACTCCACGTAGTCGAAGAGGCCCGGTGACTCGTCCAGCAAGCGGTAGGGCTGCGGCACGTCCGCCACGCTCAGGTTGCTGCTCAACCCCAGGCCCCGCCAGGGCAGTGTCCACGTCTCGGAAACCGCATGCGTCATGCGCTCAACGTAGACGCGCCCCGCGTCCACCGCCACCCGCGACTGCCGGGCAGTGGCGCGATGAACGCACCCGAGGTCGGGTATGCTCGCCGATTCCCCTCACCCCAGGAGCCGCGATGCCCGCCCCCTCACGCGTCGAGATAGATGAGTCCAACGCGCAGTACCGTGGAGCCTGGAGGCGCTTCGCCCTGGGCAGCAAGTCGGGTGAAGTGGTGGAGCGACCCGAGGTCTACATCACCGCCTGCCACGTCGCCTGGTCGATGATGAACTCCGCCTTCCTGCGCGCGCCCGTCGAAACGGAACAAGCGCTGGCGGCCGCGGCGGCCTCGGCGGCGCGCTACTTCTCCGCCGGTAGACATGGCTGGAGCTTCGTCGTCTGCGACGACTGGCTGGCCCCCTCCATGCGCGACAACGCGCCATCCATCCTCGCCTGGTACGGGCTCAAGTCCGAGATGGACGTCACCGGCATGGTGGCGGACCGGCTGGCGCCCTCCATTCACCCACGGCCTCCGTTCACCATGCGTCCCGTCACGGATACGTGGGGCCGGCAGGCCGTGGCCGACATCAACGCCAACGTCTACGACGTCCCCCGCCACTTCGGCCGTGAAGCCTTCGACGAGGACACGCTCTACACCCCGGACTGCCAGGGCTTCGTGGCGTGCCGCGACGAAGAGGCCGCGGCCAGCACGGTGGTGCTGCGCGTGGATGCCGCCGCCTACGTCGCCCTGGTGGCGACCCAGCCGCAATACCGCCGGCAAGGTGCCGCAGAGGCCGTGATGCGACATGCGCTGGCCAAGGCCCATCAGGACTGGGGCACCGAGCGCACCGTCCTCCACGCCACGAGCGAAGGCGAGCCTGTCTATACCCGCATGGGCTACCGGCCGGTGACGCGCTTCCGCATGTACATGGCGCCTCCACCAGGCCAGGGCTGAGCCACACACGGTGCTCGGCACGGGGGAGTAAAAACAGACTCACGCCATTTCGAGCGAGTGACTGGCTTTTTCTACCGAGCTTGAAAGCCAGCCGCTCCGTCGCATTGAAGAATGCCGCTCTCGCATGAACTGCGGCCCACATTCTTCGATGGCGGGGAGGTTGTGGCAGACTGATCCGTGAGGGGGCTTGCTGCACGTCTTGCATCGCCCAGCCACACGGAGTCCGCACATGGCCAAGTGGGATGATCTCGTCCTGGCGATTCCACCGCACGCGGGCGGCAGGTCTCAGGCTCCCGCCGCGGTCACGCTGCTGGAGACACTCCTCGGCCTTCACGAAGCACAGCTCACCCTCCTTCGCGGGTTGCATCGCGACGTCCGGCCGCTGCAGGAAGGTCCCTTCCTGGCCGGGCGGCTCCACCTGGACGCCGTGCGTGCCCCTCAGGCCACCCGCGACGAACAGCTGGAGCGGCTGAAGTCCGCGCGGAGCTGCTTCACGGAAGCCATGGGCACCGAGCGCGACAAGGCGCGGCTGTCGTTCATCGCCCTGCACCTGGGCCTCTGCTGGCTGCTGCTGGGCGCGGAGCGGGATGCGCGGGAGTGGACGCAACTGGCCCACCGCACGGCCGTGGAGGCCATGAAGGACATCCTGGTGGAAGCCTCGAAGCACCAGGGCCTCACCCAGAACCGGTACCTGGATCCGGCGCTCACCTTCTTCATGTTCTTCACCAGCACGGCCACGCTGGGCGCGGGCTACCTCTTCTGGGACCGGGTGCTCAGCAAGCGCACGGGCACGGTGATGCGGCGCGCGCTGGGGCAGATGCAGGCGCTGGCGGACTACGTGGACATGCTGGGCGAGGTCCGCCTCCGCCTGGGCGAGCTCCCCCATGACGTCGCCCGATACGAGCTGACCCACGGCGTGGACGAACGGCAGTCCGTCGCCCGCATCACCATCCGGAAGCTCATCAACGACCGGGAAGCCATCTACTTCAACGGCCGGGAGACCCGGAAGGTCACCTGGAATGACCAGGAACGCTCCGAGGTCATCACCCGCGAGCTGATCTGACGCCGGGCGCTGTCACCGTCCCGTCAAAACCTGTTTTCAGGATTGCCTCGGCGATACGTCAGACCGGCCCGCCATAGTAGCGGCACTTCCTTGATGGGGGCGAAGGTGACGGCGCAGACGATGCTCGTGTTCATTCCAGTGATTCTCCTACTCGCCGCGGCGGTTGCGATTCCGCGGCCCCGCCGGCGCTCACGCCGGTAGTCGTAGTCACGGCCGGGGGTGCGCCCCGGCCGTCTCCCTGGCCCGGGCGGGTGTAGAGTGCGGCAGTCGTCGCAACCCTCCCCTCCCGAGCAGCCGTGGCCGAACGTCCCACAGTCCTGGTCGTCGACGATGATCCTCACCTGAGGGAAATCGTCCGCTTCGCGCTGGAGCAGGGAGGCTTCCGGGTGGATGAGGCCGCCGATGGCCGCGCCGCCCTGAAGCAGGTCGACCGCGCCCTCCCAGCGCTCATCGTCCTGGACATCATGATGCCGGAGCTGGACGGGCTGGCCGTGTGCCGTGAGGTCCGGCGCAAGCACGAGCTGCCCATCGTCTTCCTCTCCTCGCGGGATGACGAGGTCGACCGCATCCTGGGCCTGGAGCTGGGCGGCGACGACTACCTCACCAAGCCCTTCAGCCCGCGCGAGCTCGTGGCGCGCGTGAAGGCGGTGCTCCGGCGCGCACGGCCCGCGCCGGTCCCGGAGGTCGAAGCGCCCGCCGCGCGGATGCAGTCCCGAGGGCCGCTCCGCATGGACGCGGAGCGCTGGCGCGCGTGGTGGCAGGACACGGAAGTGGTGCTCACGGTGACGGAGTTCCAGCTCCTGGCCACGCTGCTCCGAGTCCCCGGCAAGGTCTTCACCCGGGATGAGCTGATGAACCGCGTCTACGACGACGTGGTGGTCAGCGACCGGACCATCGACAGCCACGTGCGCCGGGTCCGGCAGAAGTTCGCGAGCGCGGGCGGAGACGTCATCGAGACGGTGCATGGCCTTGGCTATCGGCTCGCCCTCCCCTGAGCGCCGCGCGCGCCCGCGCTTGTGGCTGGTGTTCGCCGCCGTGGGCATCGCGGGGTTCGCCCTCACGCTTGCGGGGCTCGCCTTCGTGCGCGTCTACGACAACCAGCTCATCCGCCAGACGGAGTCGGAGCTGATTGCCCAGGGCGCGGTGGTCGCGGAGGTCTTCCGCGAGCGGATGCGCGCCACCGTGCTAGAGGGCGCATACGGCCGCGAGCGCACCGCGCCCTGGCCCTTCCCCATTCCCGACGACACGCGCCTGCGCCCCATCCTTCCGTCACTCAGGGCCTCGGATGCATCCCTGCCGCCGGGCGACACGCCTCGGCCTTCGCGCGTTCCCGCGGAGCCGCTGTCACAGGCGGCCGGACTGCAACTGACGCCGCTGCTCGAACAGGTGCGTGCGGCGACCCTGGCCGGCATCCGCGTGGTGGACACCGAAGGCGTGGTCGTGGCCAGCAGCAGCCCCGCCCTCCTGTGGACGACGCTGGCGGACCGCACGGAGGTCCAGCGGGCCCTGCGCGGAGAACCCGCCAGCGTGCTGCGCCGCCGCGTCGCCGATCCCGAGGACACCCCGCTGGCGTCGCTCAGCCGTGACACCGGCATCCGCGTCACGGTGGCGCTGCCCGTGCTGGAAGGCGATCGCGTCTGGGGCGCGGTGGTGCTGACACGCACGCCCATGACGTTCGCCAAGGCGACGTACGCGGACCGGTGGAACCTCACGGCCACCGGCTTCGTGTTGCTCGGCGCGGTGGCGCTGATGTCGCTGGCCGCCGCCGCGCTGGTGGGCCGGCCGGTGCGCGCGCTGGTGAAGCAGACGCGCGCCATCGCCATGAGCGACCCTTCGGGCTTCGAGCCCATGGCGCGCCCCGTGGTGGCCGAGCTGGCCGAGCTCTCCGAGTCCCTGGCCGGCATGGCCACCGCGTTGCGAGACAGGAACCAGTACATCCGCTCCTTCGCGGCCAACGTGTCACACGAGTTCAAGACGCCGCTGGCCTCCATCCAAGGCGCTGTGGAGCTGCTGCGCGACAGCGCCGACGCGATGTCCCCCGAGCAGCGCGCGCGGTTCCTCGCCAACGTGGACGCGGATGCCCGCAGGCTCACCCGACTGGTGCAGCGCCTGCTGGAGCTGGCCCGGGCGGACTCCATGACGGCCACGCCCGCGCAGGTGGAGCTGGGCCCGCTGTTGGAGGGGCTCGCCCTCCGCGCCCGCGCTGACGGTGCCACGGACATCCATGTGACGGCACCACCCACGGGCCTGAAGGTGAGCCTCCCGCAGGAGGTGCTCGACGACGTGCTGTGGCAGCTCGTCACCAATGCCCGCCAGCACGGTGGCGACACCGTCCGCGTGGACCTGTCGGTGGAGCAGGCCCCGGAGGCGGACCTCGTGCGCGTGGTGGTGAAGGACCGAGGCAAGGGCATCTCCGAGTCCAACCGTGCGCGCATCTTCGACGCCTTCTTCACCACCGCCCGCGAGCGAGGCGGCACGGGCCTGGGCCTGACGATTGCCCAGTCCATGCTGCGCGCCTTCCACGCGAGGTTGGAGCTGCTTCCTTCCGACACGGGCACCACCTTCGCGGTGGTGGCGCCCGTGCCCCGGCTTCAACGGAAGTAGCTGTCGGAGATGTCCACGGAGTAGCCCAGCTCCAGCGTGGGCGAGGACGCGGCCACCAGGAACTGGCGGAAGTGCAGCGCCTTTCCGGGCAGGCCCGACGCCCCCGCGGCCACGGCTTCCGTCGACTCGTACTGCTCCAGGCTGCCGCCCTCGCGGCGGTAGTTGAACACCGCGGGGAAGTGCGCGCGTGCGCGGAGCTCCGCCACCGGCCAGGAGACTCGCGGCAACGCCAGCTTCAACCGGCCGGAGAGGTGGAACACGCCCAGCTCTCGCGACAGCACCACCTCCAGCGTCCCGCCCGTCTCTCCCAGCCGCGCCGGAGCGGCCTTCAACGCCAGGGTGCCGTTCTCCGACTCCACGGGGACGGGAATGGCATTCAGGGTGACGCGCTCCAGCCGGTGTCCTTCCGGCAGCACCAGCTCCAGCGGCTGCTCGCGATCCAGGCTCAGCGCGTAGCTGACGCGCAGCGTGGCTCGGCCTTCCAGCGTGGACACCCAGGACGCGGTGGCCTCGGTGATGCGCGGCTCCAGCGGCGGGCGCACCTGCTGCTTCTGGCTTTGTGCCACCCGAGCCACCGCCGCGCGCCAGCCCACGCGCAGCATGCCTTGCACCGGATACACGGCGTGGGACTCGCCTCCCATCGAAGCCAGCGGCTCAGTGAGCGTGAAGACGGACGTGTCCGCCTCCAGCGCCAGCGGCACCGGGGACGCGTGGGGCCCGAAGCGCAGCTGGGCCCGGCGCTCCGGCCCCGCTCCGGGCGAGCGGATGGAGACGCCCACGTCGAAGACGTAGCGCCCGGCCTTCCGCGTGAGCAGGCAGAGGTACCCGTCGACGACGCCCACGGTGCCTTCCTCCAACGAGGGCAACGTGGCCGGGTACGTGTCCGCGTCGAGTTGGAGCAGGCGCACCTGCGTCCAGCGTCCGTCCGCGAGCACCTCCACGTCGAAGTGTCCGTCCACGAAGAGGGCATCCGCCGTGAGCCGGCCCTTGAGCTGGCTCTTCACCAGGGCCTCCATCGGAGGTGCTTCAGCGGGAGCCGCCTGGCGCTGCGCGTAGAGGGGAATCAACTCCTGAAGCGGCACGGTGGCGGTGCCGGAGGGAGACCTGGCGGCCGAGCCATCGGCCGTGGTCAGCAGGAGTCCAACGAAGAGCGGTACGGTCCACATGGCGGAATCAGCTCGCTTCCGGGGTGACAGGGGTGGAGGCAGCGGGAGCCACGGCGGCGCGCGGAGGCTCACCGGGCAGGGACAAGTCGGAGAGGAAGGCCCGCACACCAGCGCGGGTGGAGAGCACCATCAGCCCCAGCAGCGCGGCGAGGATCTCCAGCGTGTAGATGAGGCCGGTGTAGCCCTGGAGGATGACGGCGCCGGTGGGGACCACCAGCGTGGCGCCCCACAGCCCCGCGAGCACGGACGTCCGTTCCTTCGGGAAGAGCCAGCGGACGTACACCACCACCGCCGCGCCCAGGCCCACCGCGCAGAGGGCGTAGGCGGCGTAGAAGTTCATGAAGGCCGCCAGGTACGCCAGCAGCACGAAGAAGAAGCCGTACACGGACGCCAGCAGGTACGTCTCGTGGAGCGCGAGCGAACGGCGGTGGCGCAACCCCAGGGCCGCGAGCAGCGCGAGCAGCCCCAGGAAGGGAACCCAGGCCCGGGTCGCCATCGTGCCCACCAGCGCGTCGAACGTCTTCTCCGACGGGAGGATGACGCCCAGGTTCACTCCCGACTCCAGCGACTGGAAGGCCCAATCCAGCGTCACCGCGTCGGCCGTGGTGTTCACCGACGACGCGGCCAGCACACCCGACGGGTAGTCGTAGTTCTCTCCTCCTTCGACGGCGACGTGGACGCGCACGTCCCGCGCGGGAAGCGCTGGATCCAGGCGGTACACGAATGAGTTCAGCCCCCGGGCGCGGTAGCGGATGGTGAAGCGGGACGTGGCGCCCTTGGCGATGCGGCCCGTCCACACCAGCCGGTTGCCGGACTCGCCCAGGTCCAGGCTGGACTCCGTGCCGTCGACCAGGAACTGGAGCTCCGACAGCAGCACCTGCGACTTGTCCATCTCCATGGGGAAGATGAACGCCACGTCGATGTCGGTGCTCTCGCGGTTGACCACCGCGTAGTCGGCGTTGAGGGTGAAGTCGAAGCCGGAGAAGTAGCGCAGCCCGCGCTTGCGGTAGTTCATCTTCGCCTGCACCTCGACGTGCTGGCGGTCGAAGGGCAGCGGCTTCAGCTCGGTGAAGATGGTGCCGCTGTGCACGTAGCGCAGGGACGGCGCGGGCTGGGTGACGGGCGCGCCCCAGCGGTCCTCCACCCCGGCGGCCAGCTCCGAGTTGGCGAAGTCCGTCCGGTCCGCCACCTGCCCGGCGATGACGGCCGTGGCGAAGACGACGATGACCAGACTGCCAAAGACGTGGTGGGCCACGAGCCAGCGCAGGGCCCGGCGAAGGGCGCCTTCGGGCGCTCGCGGCGGACGGGGAGGCAGCGGAGGAGGTGCGTTCATGGGCGCAGGATCTCCGCCCCCCGTGCAACGGTGATGGCCCCCTTGTGCGGCTGCCGAGGAATGTTCGTGCAGATTTCGTGCAGGCCGGGATGCAGCTTCACCCTGCCCCGGATACACTCTGCGTCCATTCCGCGTCCTGGACGCGGCCCCTTCCCTGAAGCCCCGACAAGGTCGTCATGTCCGTCCCTGGAATCGGCTTCCCTGGCCCCTGGCGGCTCCGCTCTGGAGCCGAAGAATACGAACTGCGCGTCATGCGAGCCGTGACGGCCCTCGACGAGCGGGAGTGCGTCCCGGCCGAGCACATCACCTGGCAGCTCGACCATTGGCTGACCTCCGCCCGCAGGCCCTTGCTGGAGATGTACGAGGCCTTGGGCGGCATCCTTCCGTGGAACGCCAGCTCGCTGGACCGCGCCCGGCAGGACGCCCGCGTGCGAGACCGGCTGGTGCAGGCGCTGGAGCGCCGTGAGCTGGTGGCTCTGCGCGTGCAGCGCCGCGCCGCCGCCTGGGCGTGGCCGGAACCGGCCCTGCCGCCCCCCCGGCCCGAGCCCGAGGTCCTCCCCCTGGCGCGCCCGCCCGTGGAGGTCTTCACCCTCTTCCCCGACCCGGCACGGCAGGCCGAAGCCCTGCGCCAGGCCGCGGCGGCGGGTGTGCCGTTCTGCGAGGAGTGTGAAAAGCAGAAGCAACGGGCCGCGGCGTGAGCGCACCGGTCCCCCAGCTCCCGGGCCTGTTGCAGTGGATACGGCAGGCCACGGAGGAAGCGCCCACGTCGGCGCTCTACGCCATCCTGGACGGGGCGCGGGCCCCCAACATCCACCGGCTGGTGCTCACCTGCGGCCTGACGCAGAGCTGCCTCTATGCGGGGAAGCTGCCGCCGGAGTTGGTGGAGGTGGCGCCCTACCTGGTGCAACTGCGGCCCGGAGCGCCCGCCACGGAGCAACTGCTCGCCGCGGGCTGGGGCAAGAGCTGGGGCATCTTCGTGCAGAGCCCGGCCCACCCGGACGCGCTGCGGCGGCACCTTCGGCGCTTCCTCAAGGTCAAGGACGCCAACGGCAAGCCGCTGGTGTTCCGCTACTACGACCCGCGCGTGCTGCGCGTCTACCTGCCCACGTGTACGGACGACGAGTTGGACTTCCTCTTCGGCCCCATCGAGCAGTTCTTCGCTGAGTCCGAGGACGGCGGCAGCATGCTCGCCTACGCGCGCCGTCCCGAAGAGGCGCCCCTGGACGCGCCGCCGCTGTCCATCCTCCCGACGCCGCTCATGTAGCGGCCTCGGCCCCTCCCTGGGGCGCACCGTTGAATCGATGCGCCCCGGTCGGGCCTCCCCGCGTCAGTGCGCGGAGAGCAGGGGCCGGTCGAACGCGCGCGCCAGGCAGGCCTGGTTCGCCACGCTGTCCAGGTTCGTGTTGCGCATCTGGATTTCGTAGAACGGGCGGCTCAGCGACGTCACGACGGGGTCCTGCACCCAGAAGGCCGTGGAAGGACTGGCCATGCCCGTGGCGAGGAACGGCGAAAGCGCGCCGTACTCGTCGATGTGCGTGAACTCGGTGCGCGTTTCGCGGCCGTGGCAGCCGTTGCAGGTGTTGCGCGAGAAGACGTGACGGGCGTCGTTGACGGAGATGCCCGACGCACGCCAGTACGAGTCCGTCGGCGACGAAATCCACGGGAACGCGCCGAGGAACGGCGTGCTCGACGTGGGGTACGCCGGCGGCACGGTGTAGCTGTTGGCCAGGATGGCGGGCGTGTTCGCGTTGATGAAGTCACGCAGCACCGTCGTGTTGTTGTGCGAATCGCCCGGCGTCAGCACCGTCGGCTGGCCCTGCAAGCGGTTCACCGAGGGACCCGAGCCCATCAGGTGAAACTCGCGCAGCTCCCACGGGTAGCGCAGCCACTCCTCGTTGGTGCGGATCTGGTTGATGGCGCTGCCGTTCGGCTTGCGGGGCGCGGCGTTGCGCACCACCACCTGCTGCGTGAGGCTCGTCAGCGCCGCATTGTACGCCGCGCTGCCCAGAATCATGGACGGCGCCGACAGGTTCAGCCACCCCTGCGCCCAGGTGCGGACCGCGTCACAGCTGGCGTGCGGGACGCCGTACTCGAAGATGACCAGGAAGGGCCGCACGCCACAGGTCCCGCTCGAACGATCCACCGCGGCGAAGACGAAGCGCAGCTCTCCCGCGTTACCAGAAGCGTAGGCGGATGGCCCCGCGCTGGCGCCCAGGTCCAGGCGGTTGACGATGGCCACCAGCTTGAACGGCGACCGTGCCAGCTCCAGCGCGCCGCTCGAGCGCGGCCACGGCGTGAGGATGCGCGCGGTCATCGCCGGGCGCGCCGGCACCGTCCAGCCGTTGATGTTCTGGTTCACGGTCCACTGACGCAGCCAGTGCTCCGTCAGGTTTGCTGGCGACACGTACGAGCTCGCCATCTCCCGCATCAGGTGGTTGAACGTCCATACACCATTCGGGTTGCCGGCGTTCGTGCACGGGTCATACGTGCGCGTCGGATCATTGACCACGTTGGGGTGGGTGATGATGAGCGAGTTCTCCGGCTTCACCGCGTGGGAGATACCCGCGGGGAAGATGGGGATGGGGACACCCGGCCGGAAGATGTCGGGCGACAGCGGCGTGAGGGCGCGCTCGGAGACACGGACGCGGTTGTCGAAGGTCGCGACCGTCAGCGGCGTCTGGGGATTGCGCGCCTGGAACTCGCGAATGCGGTCCTGCGTGGCGCGGTGGGTGACGAAGTCCACGTCGCCAATGGCGGAGAACACGCCGTCACCGGCCTGCTCGTCACCATTGAGGCCCTGGTCGTTCAGCACGAGCGCCTGCCCCGAGTCCGACACCACGGGAACCTGCTGATGCACCTGCCCCTGCGCGAGCTTCGCGCGAATGAGGCTGCGCGTCTTCGACGTCAGCTCGCCGTCGAGCGCGATGGCATCCATCGAATCGAGGATGGGCGCGGCGCCCGTCTGCGCCTGCTCCTGCGCCGCGGCCACCGGCTCCTCCGAAGGGAGGGATTCGGAGCCACCACACCCTGCGAGCAGGGATGCGGCGACGACGCCAGACCAGGCGCGCAACACGCCTGGAAACTTCTTGGAGGACTGCTTCATGGGGGACTCCTCGCGGGTAGACTGCAAGCGCGGCCTTGTGCACCCCGCAGGCCAGAGTCCCCTTTCAATGCCTTCAAGCGCGGCGCGTGCGCCACCGCGGGCGGCAATGACAAATCACGCCACAGCGTGACTCGTCCTGTAACAGCAGACGTCACAGACTCGAGGGAGAGTCATTGCAGTCCCAGGGTGTTGAATTGCAGCACGACCACCCGAGTCCCCCGCACTGTCAATCCACGGAAAGCGGCCGGACCTCCAGCTGCTTGGACGCGAGGAACTCCGGGTTGAACACCTTCGACGCGTAGCGGCTGCCGTGGTCGCACAGGAAGGTGACGATGCGCAGCCCCTCGCCTCGGTGACGTCGCGCCAGCTCCCACGCGGCGCGCACGTTGAGGGCCGCCGATGTGCCCACCACCAGCGCGTCCTCGCGCGCCAGGTGGTAGAGCATCTCCACCATCTCCTGGTCCCCCAGGCGCATGGCCTCGTCCACCTGGGCCCGGCGGAAGTTCTCCGTGAGGCGCATGATGCCAATGCCCTCGGTGATGGAAGAACCGGGCCCTTCCATGCGCCCTTCGCGCACGTAGGTGAAGAGGCCCGAGCCCGGCGGGTCCACCAACACCACGCGCACGGCGGGGTTCTTCTCCTTCAGGTAACGGCTGACGCCGCCCATCGTCCCGCCGCTGCCCACGGACGCCACCAGCACGTCCACGCGGCCCTCGCACTGCTCCCAGATTTCGGGGCCCGTCGTCTCGTAATGGTAGTCGCCGTTGGCCGGGTTCTCGAACTGGTTCGCCCAGAAGCCGCCCTGCGCTTCCGCCAGCACACGGGCCTGGTGGAAGAAATGGTTCGGATTGGCGAAGGGCACCGCAGGGACCTTTCGGACCTCCACGCCCATGGCCTCCAGCAGCTCGTACTTCTCGCGGGCCTGGTTGTCCGGCATGGTGACGACCACGCGGTACCCGCGCTCGCGGCCCAAGAGCCCCAGGCCGATGCCGGTGTTGCCCGCGGTGCCCTCGAAGATGGCGCCGCCCGGCTTCAGGAGGCCCTGCGCCTCCGCGCGCTGAATCATCCCCTTCGCGGCGCGGTCCTTGATGCTGCCGCCGGGATTCATGAACTCGGCCTTCGCGAGGATTTCACACCCCGTCTGCCGGCTCAGCGAGCCGATGCGCAGCAGCGGGGTGTTTCCGACGGAGTCCCAGAGCGTTCCAATGCGAGGCGCCATGGGCTGTGCTTAACGCGAAGGGTGGCGCCCGTCACCGGGAACCACCGCCCTCAGTCCGCCCGCATGGCCTCCACCGGATCCAGCTTCGCCGCGCGGGCCGCCGGGTAGATGCCGAACAGGAGCCCCACGCCGCAGCTCATGAACAGGGCCAGGCCCACCGCCCACGGGGGCACCTGCATGGGAAAGCCCATCATCCAGTTGCCCAGGAACACCAGCCCGAAGCCCAGGCCCAGGCCCAGGGCGCCACCCATCAGCGACAGCAGCACCGCCTCCGTGGCGAACTGTCCCAGGATGCGGCGCTTGCGCGCGCCCAGCGCCTTGCGCACGCCAATCTCCCGCGTCCGCTCCATCACCGACACCAGCATGATGTTGAGGATGCCGATGCCGCCCACCACCAGGGACAGCAGGCACACGCCCACGCCCGCGATGGTGATGACCTGGGAGAGCTGATTGAACGACGCCGTCACCGACTCGTTCGTGTGCAATTCGAAGTCGTTGGGCATGTTCGCCGGAACGTCGCGGCGCCGGCGCATCAGCGAGGCCACCTCGTCCTGCGCCTTGCTGAACAGCTCCGGGGACTTCGCCTGCACGCTGATGTCCAGCGAGCGCTTCTTCCCGTAGAGCTGGTGGAAGACGCTCAGCGGAATCATCACCTGGTTGTCCAGGCTGAACATGCCCAGCATGCTCCCCCGCTTCTGGAGCAGGCCGATGACGCGGAAGGGCCGGCCCTTGATGCGCACCTCGTGGCCCACCGGATTCATGCCCGGAAACAGCGCGTCCGACACGTCCGTCCCCAGCAGCGCCACGTAGCGGCCGTCCAGCGCCTCCACTTCGTTGAAGTAGCGCCCGGCCTGCACCGACACCCCGCTCACCAGCGGGTAGTTGGCGGGCGTGCCGAACACGCGGACCGACGGCCGCGTCTCCGAGCTCGCCGTGGCCAGCTTCTGGCCACCCTCGTCGTCGGTGGGCACCACCGTCCCCACCGACGGGCAGGACTCCTCGATGGCCCGCGAGTCGGGCATCTCGAAGTCCTTGCGCTTGGCGAACTTGGCCCAGTTGATGCGCCCGAAGCCGCCTGCGGGCCACTTCGTCACCTGGAAGGTGTGGGCCCCCATCCGTCCCAGGTCGTTGTTCACCTTGACCCGCAGGCCCTCGATGAGCCCCATCATGGTGATGACCGTCGCCACGCCAATGACGATGCCCAGCAGCGTCAACAGCGAGCGCAGCGGGTTGCCCAGGAAGGTGCCCAACGCCAACCGCAAATTGTCCAGGAACGCTCGCATCGCGCTACTCGTAACGAAGGGCTTCCACGGGGTCCAGGTTCGCCGCGCGCGCCGCCGGCCAGATGCCGAACAGCAGGCCCACCAGCGCGGCGAAGCCCACCCCCGCCACCACGGTCATCGGCTGCACGTCCGCCGCGAGCGGCGTGATGAGCGACACCACCTTGGCCGTGCCCAATCCCACGGTCGTCCCCAGCAGGCCTCCCACCGCGGACACGCTCGAGGCTTCCATCAGGAACTGGAAGACGATGGTCCGTTTCCGGGCGCCCAGCGCGCGTCGCACGCCAATCTCCCGCGTCCGCTCGCGCACCGACACCAGCATGATGTTCATGATGCCGATACCGCCCACCAGCAGCGTGATGAGCCCCACGCCCACGGCCACGCCGTACAGCGCGCCCGTGAGCTGCTCGTATGTCTGCGCCATGGCCTCTGGCCGGTTGATGGAGAAGTCGTCCTCCGCCCCCGGAGGCGTGGAGCGCACGCGCCGCATGATGCCGGTGAGCTGGTCCTCCGCGGACCGCATCTGCGAGGCATCCTCCACCGCCATGGCAATCTCGAAACTGCGGCCCTTGCCGAAGCTCGAATAGAACGTCTTGAAGGGGATGAAGACGATCAAGTCCATGCTCTCCCCCACCATCTTCCCCTTGCGGCTGAGCGTGCCCACCACCTGGAAGGTGCGGTTGTCGATGCGAATCGACTGCCCCACCGGACTGACGCCCGGGAAGAGCCCGTCCACTACGTCCGCGCCCACCACCGCCACCGGCCGCGTCGTCGCGTCGTCCGCCTCGGTGAGGAAGCGCCCGCCGGTGATTTCGTAGCCGGAGATGTTGAGGTACTCGTGCGTCACGCCCTGGATGCGCACGGTGGACATCTGCTCGCCGCCGTGCGCCACGTCCGACAGGCGAGACACCGCCGGGGACATGGCCGTCACGAAGGGCGCCAGCGTGCGCAGCCGGTGCATCTGCTCCAGGGTGAAGTTCTTCCGGTTGCGGTACTTCCACCAGTCGCCCTTGATCATCCAGGGCCACTTGGACACGTACATCGTGTTCGCCCCGAAGGTGGCCAACTGCTTGTGGAAGGACGTGTTGAGCCCCTGGATGATGCCGACGATGGCCAGCAGCGTGGCCACGCCGATGCCAATGCCCAGGGTGGTCAGCACCGTGCGCAGGCGGTTGGCCTTCAGGGAGAAGACCGCGATGCGTGCGCCCTCCAGCACATCCACGCGGAAGGCGGACCGCTGGCTCATGCGCCCCCCGCGTTCAGCACATCCGACGCCGTCCCCATGGCCACCGTGCGGCCGTCGCCGTCCGCGACAATCTCACCGTCGCTCAGGCGGATGGCCCGGGGGCAGCGCGCCGCCAGCTTGGGCTCGTGCGTGACGAGCACCAGCGTGTGGCCCGCCTTGTGGAGCTGCTCGAACAGGCGGACGATCTCCTCACCCGTCGCCGAGTCCAGGTTGCCCGTGGGCTCGTCGGCCAGCAGCATGGAGGGCTCGGACACCAGCGCGCGGGCAATGGCCACGCGCTGGCGCTGTCCACCGGACAGCTCGTTGGGCCGGTGGTGCATGCGGTGAGCGAGCTGCACCTTCTCCAGCGCCGCCGTGGCCCGCGCGCGCCGCTCCTTCGCGCTGACGCCCCGGTACACCAGCGGCAGCTCCACGTTGGCCAGGGCCGTCTCCTTGGGCAGCAGCTGGAAGGTCTGGAAGATGAAGCCAATCTCCACGTTGCGGATGACGGCGAGCTCGTCGTCGCTCATGCGCGACACGTCCTTGCCGTTCAGCATGTACCGGCCGCTGCTGGGCGTATCCAGACAGCCGAGCACGTTCATCATCGTGCTCTTGCCAGAGCCGGACTGGCCGATGATGGCCACCCATTCGCCCCGGTTGATGCCGAAGGAGACGCCGCGCAGCGCGCGCACCTCTTCTCCACCCACGTGGAAGACGCGGGTGATGTTCTCCACCTGGATGAGCGGTCCCGCGCCGCTGGCCTGACTCACGACTTCCGACCGCCCTTCATTCCCGCGCCCTGCTCCGGCTCACGCACGATGTCGCCGTCGTTCAGCTCCTTCGACAGCGTCCGGTACGGACCTTCAATCACCCGGTCGCCATCATTGAGCCCGGAGACGATCTCCAGCTCCGTGTCGGAGGCGATGCCCGTCTGCACGCGGCGCACCTGCGCCTTGTTGCTGCTGTCCACCACGAACACGACCTTGGCCAGCGACTCCGTCCGCTTCGCCGTCAGCCCGCCCCCTTCGATGGGCGCCTTGTAGTCCGGCAGCGAGCGCTCCGAGCGCACCGTCACCGCCTGGATGGGCACCAGCACCACGTCATTGTGCGTCTCCGCGGAGATGCGCACCTCGGAGCTCATGCCGGGCAGCACGTTGGGCGGACGGGTGTCCAGCGCGACGGTGATGGGGAAGCTCGTCACCTCGGCCTCGGTGCCCTCGTTCTTGATGAGCGCCTTCTGGGCAATCTCCACCACGGAGCCCGAGTACGTCTGGCCCTCCAGCGCATCGAGCGTGATTTCCGCGGGCTGGCCCGGCTTGAGGTGCACCACCTCGTGCTCGCCCACCTCGAACTTCACCTCCATGGCGCTGAGCGCGGCGATGGTCATCACCACGTCCTCGGACAGGTCCGAGCCACGAACACGCTCACCCACTTCACGCGACAGCTCGATGACGTTGCCGTCGATGGGCGACACCAGCGTCGTGCGCGTGAGGTCCGTCTGCGCCTGGTCCACGATGGCCATGTTGCGGGCCAGCATCTGCTTGGCCGACGCCAGCCGCGCATCCGCCGTGTTCTTCGTCGCCCGCGCCGTGTCCACCTCGGCGGTGGACGACAGGCCCTTCTTCGCCAGGTCCTCCACGCGCGCGAGCTCCAACTGCGCACGGCCCACCTCCACCTCCGCCACCTGCACGTCGGCGCGCGAGGCGTTCAGCGACGCCAAGGCCTGCTTGTGCGCGGCCTGGTAGAGGCGCGGATCGATGCGGCCCAGCACCTGGCCCTTCGTCACCGCCTCGCCGTCCTTCACCGCCAGCTCCACCAGGTCACCGGAGAGGCTGGACGAGATCTTCACCGTCGTGGCCGCCTGCACCTTGCCCGCGCCGGTGATGGTGCGGGTGATGGAGCCCTTGCGAGCCTTCGACAGCTGGACTTCGAGCGACGGCGGAGGACGATCCTTCAGCCCGCCCGCGGTGATGGCCGCAGCACCCAGGAACAACGCGCCAGCAATGGCACCCTTCCACCACTTCATTTCGACTCTCCCGGGCTCAGGGCGCCCATGGCCCGCTGCAATGAATAGCGGGCGATTTCGACATCGATCCTGTTTTCCAACAAGGCGAGCTCAGCGCGCGTCAGGCTCAGCTGCGCGTCGCGGACCTCCAGGGTGGAGCCCGCGCCAGCGCGGAAGCGCGCCTCCTGCATCTCCAGGCCCTGGGCAGCGGCCTCGACGTTCTGCGCAGCCAGGCGAGCGGCCTCCAGCTGGGCCTCCAGCGTGCGGTGCGCGGCGCGAACCTCCCCTTCGATTTCCCGCGCCGTCTGCTCCAGCGTCAGCTGCGCCTTGCGGATGTCCGCCTCGGCGCGACGGGAGCTCGCCCCCGTGGACAGGCCGGTGAACAGGTCCCAGCTCAACCCGACGGCCGCGGTGAAGCGGTTCTGCAGGCGCGGCTCGGTGAACACCAGCGAGGCGTCCGGACCGCCGCGGTTGTAGAGGCCCTGGGCCACCAGGCGCGGCAGGTACTCCGAGCGGGCAATGGACTGCTTCAGCTCCGCGGCGCGGATGCGCAGCTCCAGCGTCCTGAGCAGTGGCCGGTACGCGCGGGCCGACGCGAGCGCCTCGTTGACCGACGGCGCGGGCGGCGGCTCGGTCGTGAGCACGCCCGGATCCTGGGCCGTCAGCGCCTCGGTGCCCGGCCGGGCCAGCCACACGGCGAGCTGGGACTGGTCGTTGACCAGCTGCCCGAGCATCGCGGTGTAGTTGATGCGGTCGGTCCCGAGGTTCACCGTGGCGGTGATCTCTTCATTCTTGCCCGTGCGGCCCGCGTGGAAGAGGGCCTGGGCGCGCTCCACCTGCTGCTCGCTGCGCTCGACGGTGGCCTTCAGCACCTGGAGCGTGGCCTGGGTGCGGTACAGGGTGAAGAAGCGGCGGATGGCCTCCAGCTCGGAGGTGTCCGCCTCTTCCCGCGCCTGCCCCTTCTGCGCGTCACGCACCACGCCGCTCTGCTCCAACTGCTTCCAGCGGGCGCGGTCATAGATGATCTGCGTGAGCGACAAGCCCAGGTCGTAGTTCTGGGTGCTGGTGGAGGGCGTCTCCACCGCGTTGCGGATGAAGCTTCCCGGGTTGGCCGGGTCCGGAACCGTGGTGAACTCCTGCCTGCGACCGAACCAGATCTTACCGGCCGACGCATCGAGTGAGAGCTGCGGCAGCAGCACCGAGCGGGACAGGTTCACGTCCTCGTCCGCGATGGCCACGTCCAGCATGGCCTGGATGGCCGCGACGTTCTGCCGGCCCTCCGCGCGGGCCTGGTCCAGGGTGATGGGTGTACCGGAGTCCGAGGGAGAGGCGGCCAGGGCGACCGCGATCACGAAAGCGTTCATTACGCACCTGCCTGGGCGGGAAGGCCGATGAGGAAGATGCCCGCGTACATGGCGTACAGCGCCACCGCCAGCAGCAACGCGCGCCCACGGCTCATCCCGGTGGCGGCGGAGAAGCCCAGCCCCAGCAGGCCCGTGCTCCAGAGGTTGAAGAAGTCCACGGTGGACGCCACGCGCTGCATCTTCGGACTCAGGCCTTGCAACACGGCTCCCAGGTTCGACGGTACGAGGTTCATCACCCGCGCCATGGTAATGGAGTGCTGCGCCGCGACGCAGAGGGTCAGGATGAGGTGGTAGAGCGCGATGGGCAGCAGCGCCAGCACGGCCGCGGACAGCAACTGCTCGAAGGACGCGGGCCGGTCGAAGAGCCAGCTGGCCACCCACAGGATGCAGGCCAGGAGCAGCGCCATCAGCGGCATCAGGATGACGCCCTTGGCGATGCCACCAACCAGCGCCTTTCGCGACTCCGTTTGGATCTTGTCCGTGAGGTCCGCCTCCGACAGCCCCATCAGCTGACCAGAACCCTGGAGCTGGCGGATGACGTCAGGCGCGACGTCCCAACGGAGGGAAAAGAGCGTCCCGGAAGCGGACACGCACAGGGCCAGGATGAGGAGAGGCCACACCCAGCGGCGCGCCTCGACGGCAGCACGGGTCCCATCGAGGGGATCGACGAAGACGCGGGCCGGTTGAGCAAGAGAAGTCATATGGTGGTGGAGGTCTCGGAGCGATGTACGTCGCTCGTCCTCAGGCAATTGCCTGGCCAGCCGAAGAAAGGCGCCGAACAGGCAGGCAGCCAGCCAAATTCCGCTGGCGGACGCTTTCTACTCCAGGGCTTTACGGCACATGTAGCGGCCTGTAGCGGAAATTTTGCCGGACGCCCCAAGAGGGTGTATTGCGCTCGTCTGGTCGCTTGCCGGAGTTCGAATGGTCGATAGCACGGACCTCGCGCAGGTCCTCCACGAAGCGAATGACATCGCACAGAGCGTGGTGCAGAGGGTCACCTCCGCCCACGTGCTCCTGGCGCTCTTCACGGTGGAGAACCGTGCTCAGCTGCTGCTCAAGGAGCGAGGCGTGGACGAGGACGCCATCCTCCAGTTGCTGACGGCCGCTCCCGCGGAGCCGGACAGCCTGCTCCGGGAGCTGCGCGAGAAGACCCGGGAGATCGCCTCCAATGTGGGCTCCCAGGAGGCGGACTGTCTCCACCTGCTCATCGCCGTGGCCCGGGTGCGCTGCGCGGCCCAGGAGCTGCTGCTGCAGGCCGGGCTGGACCTGGGCGGCCTCATGCGCGTGGCGATGTCCTACTTCACCAGCGGTCACATGCCGCGCCGCCTCCAGCTGGGCCGGTCACAGACCCTGGGCCCCCGGCCCGCGAGCCGCCCCCTGGGCGCGCCGCCGTCCCCCCTTCCGGCCTCCGCCGTCACGCTGAGCCTGCCGCGCTCCCGGCCCGGCGCCCCGCCGTCGTCGCCCCCGCCCTTCACCGCGCCGCCACCGCCGCCGCGCTACAGCACGCCCGCGCTGTCGCCGCGCGATCTCATCGACGTGGACGAGGAGCCGGAAGCGCCGCCGCCCGCCCCCGTGGCACGCGCCGCGCCGTCCCCTACCCCGACCTCCACGGCGGCCCCTGCACCCGCGGGCCGGCCGGCGCAGTCCGCCGCCGCGTCGCCCGTGCTCGACGCCAAGGCCTACCCCCTGCTCACCTCGCTGGGCCGCAACCTGAGCCAGGCCGCCCACGAGGGCCGCCTGGACCCGGTGGTGGGCCGCGCGCGCGAGGTCGAGGAGGTCATCGACATCCTGGGCAAGCGGCGCACCAACAACCCCTGCCTGCTGGGCGAGCCTGGCGTGGGCAAGACGGCGGTGGTGGAGGGCGTCGCACAGCGCCTGCTCGAGCTGCGTGGGTCGCTGTCGGAGAAGGTGCTGGTGGAGCTGGACATGGCCACGCTGGTGGCCGGCACGCAGCTGCGTGGCTCGTTCTCCGAGAAGCTCAACGCGCTGAAGGAAGAGGTCCGCCGCGCCGAAGGCCGCGTGGTGGTCTTCATCGACGAAATCCACACGCTGGTGGGCGCGGGCTCCACGGGTGACGGTCCGCAGGACGCGGCCAACGAGCTGAAGACGGCCATGGCGCGCGGTGAGTTTCCCTGCATCGGCGCCACCACGCACGACGAGTACCGCAAGTTCATCAGCACCGACCCGGCCCTGGAGCGCCGCTTCACCGCCGTGGTGGTCAACGAGCCCTCCGTGCCGGAGACGGTGGAGATCCTCCGCGGCATCATCGGCCGCTACGAGGAGCACCACGGGCTGCGCTACACGCCCGAGGCGCTGGAGGCCGCCACGTCCCTGGCCAGCCGTTACGTGACGGACCGCTTCATGCCGGACAAGGCCATCTCCGTGGTGGACCTGGCGGGCAGCCGCTGCCACCGCGAGGGCCGCGACGTGGTGGAGCCCTCCGACGTGGCGCGCGTGGTGGCCAAGCTCGCGGGCGTCCCCGAGGAGCGCCTGCTGATGAACGACTCGTCGCGCCTGCTCCGGCTGGAGCAGGACCTGGCGGAGCGCGTCATCGGGCACTCGGAGGCCGTCACGCGCATCGCCCGGGTCATCCGCCGCAACTACGCGGGCTTCGCGTCGCGCCGCCCCATGGGCAGCTTCCTCTTCCTGGGCCCCACGGGCGTGGGCAAGACGGAGATGGCCCGCGCGCTGGCGGACGTGCTGTTCGGCAGCCGCGACTCGCTGGTGCGCCTGGACATGAGCGAGATGTCCGAGCAGCACGGCGTCTCGCGCCTCATCGGCTCGCCCGCCGGCTACGTGGGCTTCGGTGAGGGCGGACAGCTCACGGAGCCCGTGCGCCGCCGGCCCTCGTCGGTGGTGGTGCTGGACGAAATCGAGAAGGCGCACCGCGAGGTGCAGATGCTCCTCCTCCAGGTCCTGGAGGAAGGCCGCCTGACGGACGGCAAGGGGCGCCACATCGACTTCTCCAACACCGTCATTGTCATGACGACGAACCTGGGCGCGGAGGCCTTCTCCCGCACCGGCCGCCCGGTGGGCTTCGGCGCGGACTCCGCGGGCCCCGGCGACGCCATGGACATGGCGTCTTCGGTGGCGCGCAAGGCGCTGCCGCCGGAGCTGTGGAACCGCATCGACGAACGGCTCCCCTTCCGCCCCCTGGCGGAGGTGGAGGTGGCGCGCATCGCCACGCTGCTGCTGGAGGAGAGCAGCAAGCGCCTGACCACCGAGCGCGGCATCGGATACGTGGCGGGCGACGACGTGGTCGGCCACCTGCTGAAGTCCGGCGGCTTCGATCCGCAGCTGGGCGCGCGCCCCATGCGGCAGATGGTGCAGCGGCTGGTGGAGGGCCCTCTCGCGGAGCGCATCCTGTCGGGTGAGTTCGTCACGGGCGACCGCGTGCGCATCGCGGTGAACTCCGGACAGCTCCACTTCCAGCGCGAGCGATGAGCCCCGGCCCCCGCCGCCGCGCAGGGCCTTCGAAACGGCGCCCACCCGTCGTGATTGTCGGGATGGGTCGCCTGGGTGGCGCGCTCGGGCTGGCGCTCCAGGCGAAGCGCTGGCCCGTGCGCATCCACTCCCGCACGGATGAAGGCCGCGAGCGCGCGGAAGCGCTCGGCTTGAAGACGGCCGCACCCGCGGACCTGAAGCGGGCCCGCGTCATCCTCCTGTGTGTTCCGGACGCGGCGGTACCCGCCGTCGCACAGGCGCTGTCCACCACCCTCCCCCGCACGGCCGCGCTGGTGCACACGGCGGGCGCGCTGTCGCTCGATGCGCTGGGCACGGCCAAGGGCCGGAGTCGCGGCTCGTTCCATCCGCTCTGCGCTGTCTCCTCGCCACGTGACTCGCTGGCGGGCAGCACCGTGGCGGTGAGCACTCCGTCACGCACGCTGCGGGAGGTGCTGCGGCAGATGGCGGCGGACGCGGGGCTCCGCGTCATCGAGGTGCCAGAAGCCCACCGCGCGGCCTACCACGCGGGCGCGGTGCTGAGCGCTGGAGGCCTGGTGTCGCTGGCGGATGCGGCGGTGGCGGCCCTGGGCGCCGCGGGAATCCCGCCAACGGACGCACTGGCGGCCCTGTTGCCGCTGATGCATTCGGCGCTGCGGGGATTGGAGACCCGGGGCCTCGCGGGGGGCCTCACCGGGCCCATCGTCCGCGGAGACTCCGGCGTGGTGGCGGCGCACCTGGAGGCGCTCCCCGCGGATGTCGCGCCGCTCTACCGGCTGCTGTCGCGGCGCGCGCTGGGGCTGGCCGGAGACCGGCTGGAGCCCACGTCGCGCGCCGCGTTGGAGCGGCTGCTCAAGCCGTCAGGATGATGGAACCCTGCAGGGCCTTGCGCACCACGGCCAGGGCCTGCTCGGACGCGGCCTCGGCCTCGGTGAGCCGGCGCAGGGACAGCTCGCCGCCCTGAACCTGCGTCACGGAGCGCTTCAGGTCGGAGAGCAGCGTCAGCGCGGCCTGCAGCATCTCCTTGCCCTGCGGCGACTCGGTGGCGGGCTTGCCGGCCGCCTTCGCCACGTACTCCGTGAAGCGCTGGAGCGTCTCCGCCGTCTTCGCGGGGTCGAACTGCTCCAGCAGCGGCTGGATGCGCGAGGCGTTGATGCGGATGAGGCGAAGCGCGCCCACCCGGCCGAAGCCCGGGTGCACCAGGCCGATGTCACTCATCTCGAACGCGCCCAGCAGGCCCTCGTCGGGGGCCTTGTGCGCATGCGGCACCAGGTCCACGAAGAGCGGCAGCGGGTCCGCACCCTGGCGGAACATCTCCAGTTCCTCCTCGTCCAGCGGCGGGAAGTTGGCCGGGGTGCCGATGAACAGCAGCGGCAGCACCAGGTCGTGCCAGAAGTCCTCGGGCGCCGAGCCCGTCCCACCGATGGTGCCGAACAGGTGCGCCATCAACTCCGCCAGACGCGGCGCGCGCTCGGCCTGGTCAATGAGCGACTTGGTGGTGTCCAGGCGCTGGAGGGACTGCACGATCTGCCCCTCGAACTGCTGGCGCGCCTCGGGAGGCAGGGGCGGCTGGGTGCGACCCAGCGCGTTGCGCACGTCCCGAGCAAGCCCGTCCGGCTTCGTCTCCAGGGCCGTGGCGGCCTTCTTCGGGTCCAGGACGACGAACTGGAGGAACCCGGGGTCGAAGAGGCGCTGGTAGTCCACCGGCGTCAGCTTGGGCGCCTGGCCTCCCAGGGCCTGCGCCGGGTTGCCGCCAAAGCGGGCCTGTCCCAGCGAACGGCGGATGTCCGCGGCCAGGTCTTCCAGGCGGGCCAGCTTGCCCTGACCCAGCGAATCCATCACCGCGCCGAACGGCGACAGCATGATGATGGCCTCCGGGAAGCCCAGCGTGGCGCCCTCCGGCGAGTCGCGGTTGGGGAACCAGAAGGCCTGGTGCTCCTGGATGAGCCGCAGGGCGAACGCCCCCGCCAGGCCCAGCGCGATGGTCTGGTGCTCCGGCTTGTTCACCTGGAACTGGCCGCCAGTCAGCTGCGCGATGGCGGGTTCAATCTCCACCCAGGGTGCCTTGAGCAGATCGACCGGCTTGCCGGTGGCCTGCTCCAGGGCAGCGGCGACCTGCATCTGGGCATTGTGAACGTGCTGCGGAACGGGATGCGCCTGGGTGGCGGGTTCGGACATGGCGGAATCCAGACTCGGAAATAGGAAGGCGACGGGGGCCATCCCTTACCGTGAAATTCGCGGTCGTGGCTACGATTTGTGGCCTGTAGGATGGCCTGCATGCCCGCTTCCCGCTGGTGGCTTCGCTGGGCTGTCCTCGCCACCTGTTTCCTGCTGACAAACGGCGGGTGTGCCTTCGTCACACCCCGTTTCCCCCAGAACATCCAGGCCTCGTTCGCTCGGGACGAGATGCGCAAGCTCACCACGGAGTCCCTGGAGCTCTACTACCCCGCCCAGCTCCGGGGCGCGGCCCTGCGCATGGCGTCGCGGCTGGAGGGCTGCGTGGCCCGCCTCCACGAACAGACGTGGCGGAAGAAGAAGCGGGACCGGGTGCTCGTCTACCTAACGAGCTCCAACTTCAACAACGCCTACGTCGTCCCCGACTACGCCAGCACGCCGCAGCAGATGGTGATGCCTTCCCACCTGACGCTGGAGCTGTTCCACCTGTTCAACCTGGGCGAGGTGGACGTCGGCGACGTGGCCTGCCACGAGGCCGTCCACTACGTGCAGCTCCAGCAGACGGACGGGGTCTGGGGTTTCCTCAACCTCGTCACCGGAGGCTTGTTCCAGCCCAACTCCTATACGGAGTCGTGGTTCCTGGAGGGACTGGCCACCTACTACGAAGGGCAGTTCGAAAAGGACGCGGGCCGGCCCCACAGCCCCATCTGGCGCGGCTGGTACGACTCCGTGGTGCAGGCCACCGGAGGACGGCTGAACCCCGGCTACCTGTCCCCCGAGCAGCGCGCGCTGGACCCGTTCGGCGGCAACTACATCACCGGCATGCACTTCGTGGAGTACCTCGCGAAGCGCTACGGGGAGGCGAAGCTGTGGAAGCTGGTGGATGAGCAGGGCGGCTCCTTCGTGCCTCCGCTGGCGGTGACGCTGCGCTTCAAGCGCGTGTACGGGCGGGACATCGGCTCGCTGTTCGCGGAGTACACGCAGTCGCTGCGCGAGGACCTTCAGGTGCGCGAGCGGCCCTCGGCGCAGCGAACGTGGGTGTCCGACGCGGGCTACTTCTCCCGGCTGGCCTCGCACGCGGCCAGTGGAGTCACCGCGACGGTGGGCGTGGGCCGGGAGCGCTACACGCGGTTGACGGTGCTGGAGCCGGATGGCCGCGTGCGCTTCGAACGGCCGCTGGTGGAGCTGCTGCCCGGGCGCCGCTGGGTGCTGGGCTCCCCGACGCTGGTCAGCGGCATGTCGTTCAGCCGCGATGGCGCGTGGCTGTACCTGGTGATGGCCGACCTGAACACGGAAGGGGGCTACACGGCGAGACTGTGGAAGGTGGATGCGCGCACGGGGAACGTGGTGCGGCTCTGGGATGACGTGATGGGGATGGGTGGCAGCATCACGCCGGATGGGACGGCCTACGTCTACGTCCGCGTCGATGGGGATTCGGCCAACGTGGTGCGGCTGGATTTGGAGACGGACACCCGGAAGGCCCTCACCGACTTCGGCGCCAGCACCTCCGTGGGGCCGCCCGCGGTCGCTCCGGATGGCGAGCGGGTCGTCTTCCCCCTCTCAGGGGAGGCGGGTTGGGACCTGGTCCTGCGGGAAGCGGATGGAGGCCTTCGGTGGCTGACGCACGACGGCCGCTTCAACTACTCGCCCAGGTGGCTGGATGATGAACGCCTCGTGTTCCTCCGGGAGCACGAGGGACGGCTGCAGGCCCACGTCCTCACGGTGGCGACGCGGGAAGTGGTTCGCATCACGGACGCGCCGCACCTGGTGATGGACGTTCATCCCGTGGGAACCGAGGAAGTGGTGTTCCTCAACCGGGACGGTCTGAACTTCACCATCGACCGCGCCCCACTGGTGCCCATTGCGCCGGTGGAGGCCGACACTGGCACGGCGCAAGTGGGGGTGGCAGGGCACGCGGTGCTGGCGCAGGCCCCCCACCCTTCAGCTCCATCTCTCGAGACCGAACCCGGAGCACCCCGGCTCCCTGAAGTGCGCACGGAGACTCCGGCATCGGAGTCGGAACAGGCGCCCACGGCCGCACCTTCCGAGTCCGAGTTCGCTGCGTTCCCCATGCCCGGCGCTCCGGTCCAGCCCGATGCGGCGCAACCGCCCTCACTCTCAGAGACCGCGCCGGGCCAAGGAGCCCCGCTATCTGGACAGCCGTCCACCAGCGATGAGGCGTCACCACCGCCAGAGGCCGCGTCGGACCACGGAGCGCCGCCCTCCGAGGGGCCGCCCACCCGTACCGCCGAGGGCGCTGTACCTCCACCGCCTGCCCCTCAGTCGGAGCAGCCTGCCCCCGAGGACACCGCGCCGCCGTCCCCATCTCCCGCGGCCGAAGACGCGCCCACGGCGCTCACGGGGCTCGACGCTCCTGTCGAAGCCCCGCCAGACCCGGGCACGGAGCTCCAGATTCTCTCGGACGAGCCCTACTCGCCGCTGGAGCGCTTCTTCATCCCCGAGCTCCGCGTGCCCTACCTGCTCGCGGGAACCGACCCCGACAACACGGACGACACGTACACGATGGGCGGGCTGGCCCTGGCGGGACAGGACCGGCTCGGCTTCCATGCGTACTCGCTGCTGCTCTCCTTCGACACGCGAGAAGACGCCCCCAGCCTCTCGCTGGCCTACGGCAACGCGCAGCTCGCGCCCTGGTACATCCAGGTGTCGGGCGCGTACATCCGCCAGAATCAGCGCACGGACCTCCAGGCCACGGCCTTCGCCTCGCGCTCCTTCTGGACCACGCCAGTGACCTTCGGCGTGCTGGCGCTGCGCCGCGAGTACGACGCCACGGACCGCGACCCGCGCATGCTGACGCGCATCGTCGGCCCGGAGGTCTCCGTGTCGTACTTCGCGGGTGACGCCACGTCCTACGGCAGCACCCAGCGCGGCCTGGGCATGACGGCGGCCGCGGGTGTGTACCCCGGCGCATTCCTCCGGGACTCCACCATGGGCGACGTGCGCCTGGGACTCGACGCCTTCACGGGGGGCCTGCCCTTCACGGGGCGCGACAACCTCCGCCTCACCGCGGTGGGGCGCTTCCTCCCCGGCGCGCCGTCCGGGCTGCTCCAGGTCGGCGGCCTGAGAGCGGGGCAAATCTGGTACACCAACCGCGAGAGCCAGCAGACCAGCCCGCTGCCCCTGCAGTTGCAGCCGGGCATCGCCTTCAGCGAGTACCTGCGCGGCTACGAGGACCTGGAGATTCGCGCGCGCGACGCGCTCATCGGCTCCGCGACGTACCAGTACCGGGTCCCCATCGACTACGGCTGGGCCTCCACGCTGTGGCTCTTCCCGTCCCTCTTCGTGCGCGACGTCGGCGTCGAGGCCTTCGGCTCGCTGGCCCGCACCGACAACCGCGCCAACCACGCGGCCGTGGGGGCCTCGGCGTCACTGCACCTCACCTTCGGGCAGGCGGTTCCGGTGTCCCTCTATTACCAATACGCCTACCGCTTCGAGCAGGGCCTGGACCACCTGCACCTCATCGGCCTCGGGCTCTGACCCGGGCTTGCCCCGCAACCTGGTCGCGAATCACGAACCTGGGTGGAGCACTCGCGTGTCGCTTACAGCCCCTCGTCCTTGCAGAGGTCGTCCTGCAATTCCGTCAGCGCCTTCCGCGCCCGCATGGGCTGGCAGGTGTTGGCCAGGAAGTAGGACGAGGCGCCCACCGTCGCGCTCTTGAGCCTCGCGCCGAGCGCCGACCAGCACCATTCGAACGCCACCTTCCTCGCATCACCCGCGCGGGAATCCGTCGCGGGCAGGTCCAGTGCGGCCAGCACCGCCTCCGCGAGCGCGTCGTCCTTGCAGGCGCCAGCCTCCTTCCCACCCCGCACCGCCGAGGCGAAGAGTGGCATCGCGACGTAGGCGAAGTGGCCCCGCTTCACGAGCCGCGCGGCCTGGAGCGTCGTCTCAGCGCTCGCGTCCCCCGTCAGCTCCCGGTACGTGTCGATGCAGCCACTCCGCTCGAGCGCGAGGCAGCGCTCCAGGTCCTTCAATCCTCGCGCATCGCGCGCCGAGGAGAAGCCGGGCGCCTTGGCGAGGAAGGAATACCGCTGCCCCAGCGCGCGCGCCTTCCGGGCGGTGGCGAACGGGTCCTTGTCATCCGGAGCCATCGCCGATTCGACTTCGGCCGTCGCCGCTTCCGTCACGAGCGCGCGCCATGTGTCGGTGCGCGAGGCGGGAGGAACGTCCTCCGCGCGCTCCAGCAGCTCCGCCCAGGACTTCTGCACGGCCAGCGCACGGAGGTCTTCGAGCGTCGCCGCCGGGCGAGCCAGCACCGGCGCCGCCAGGAGATACGCCAGCGCCATGGGCAGTCGACGCTTCACTTGAGCCTCCCGTCCAGGAACCCAGGCCCCTCGGCCGCGCCCCCTTGAGTGGTGGTGAAGATGAGCGCGTCGGCCCCTCGCTCGAACGCGAGCGCAGGCCCGAAGCGACAGGTGAGGACCGTGACATCCTTCACGGCGGCACAGCGAGCCCGCGCCCGCGTCGCGAGCGGCGCACACGCCGCCCAGACGTCCAGCTCCGCCATCACCGCATCGTCGAAGGTCTTCCAGTCGAACGTGAAGGTCGGTGACGTGCCACACGCCTTGCGCAGCGCCGCCATGGCCTCGGCGGCGCGCGCGGTGTACTTCTTCTCCAGGTGGGGCCAGGCCTTCTTCTCGAAGGCCGCGATCCTCCCGGACTCCCGTTGCAGCAGGTGCGCGGACAGCACCTCAGAGGCAGACGCCTTGCCCGTCGCCTCCTGGCTGAACTTGACGTGGAAGGATGGCTTCCCGGGAACGAAGGCCTCGTAATCACCAGCGCGCTGGGACAGCAGCACCCAGTCCGCGCCGCGATGACGGACGACGTAATCGACACCCCGCCCCGTGTCCCGGGCCTTGCCGCGCACCGAGAGGCCATCCTGCTCGGAGTCGGTGCCCTGAAGCCGCAGCACCACCTCCGACGCCTCCTGCGGCGCCAGCGTCACGACCTCGATGGACTGCCCGTCAGTGCCCCGATAGACCTTGAGGCCCAACGACTCCAGTGACTCCGCCGCCACGGCCCCCTGGGCCCACAGCAGCAGGAGCACCATCGCCATCCTCCGCACCATGCTCAGTTCAGCGCCTTCTCGAGGGTCGCCTTGGTGTTGTCCTCGATGTTCGTGTGGTCCACGCTCATGCGGTACGTCAGCGTGCCCTTGTCGAGCGAGAGATTCCGCAGCGTCGCGTCGTTGGTGCCGTCCTTCTTCTCGGGCGGCTTGACGCCACCGAACAGGCACGACACGCCGGTCACCTTCTTCGCAATCGCCTTCTTGTAGGCCGGGCGCTCGCACATGGTGGTGACCCCATTGATGGCCGCCTCACAGTAGGAGCCATAGCTCGAGTTCGCCCAGGCCTCCGGCTTGAAGTTCTGGAAGTCGGTCTTGACGGTGAGCTTGGTGCCACACTTCTCGTTCGCGGCAGCCAAAGCCTCGGAGATCTTCTCCTCGAACGACGCCTTCGCCTCCTCCTGCGCGGGCTTGAGATCCTCCTCGGCGAAGACAGACGTCGACAGCAGGGCCACGGCGGCGAACACGAGCTTTGAATTCATGTGATGTTTCCCCAGGAAAGAACAACCATCACGAGTTTCAAACTGCCCTGGTTTTTACGCAAGTGCATCAATGGAATAGAAGCCGCGGAAGTGCCGAGGAAGGGCGCTGTCGGGCGCGCCACCTGAACGGCGGGGCAGCATGGCGAAGGTCGAGTCCGACGGACGGCGGCGCTACGGCGTCCGCTTCAGGCCGTAGAGGCCGTGCTCGCGCGCATAGGCAATGGCGCGCGCGGGCACCAGGTCCGACGGCGCCTCGCCGCGCGCGAGCAGGTCGCGAATCAGCGTCGACGACACCTCCGCCAGCGGCGGCCCCAATGTGTTCGGCGCCGGGTACCCCGCGCGGTTGAGCACCATCACCCGCGACAGCTCCTCGATGCGGTGGAAGTCCTTCCAATGCGGAAGGTCGCGCAGGATGTCGCTGCCGATGATGATCGACCAGCGGATGTCCGGATGCCGCGCCACCAGCAGGGTCAGCGTGTCCACCGTGCGGCCGGAGAGTCCCGGCTCCTGTTCGATCCGGCTCGTCTTCAGCCAGCCCGATGTCTCCGCGCACAGCGCATCGCACATGGCGACGCGATGCTCGAAGGGCTCCATCTGCTTGCCGAACGGGTGCTGCCAGGACGGCATCAGCCACACCTCGTCCACGTCCTGGGTGGCATGGACGTACGTGGCGGCCATGAGGTGCCCCACGTGGGGCGGGTTGAACGAGCCTCCGAGGAGCGCGACCTGCACGGCGGGCCTCACATCACTTGAGGGACAACTTCGGGGACTTCTTCTCCAGGACGATGACCTGGGGCTCCACTATCGAGTGCCCATCCAGGCGGAACGCGGAGAAGCGCAGGTTCCGGTCCACCTTCTCCAGGAGCGCACACGTCTGCTCGGCGGCGCCCACCAGTCGCCCCGGCGTCAGGAAGTAGCGCGGGCCAATCTGCACCACCTTGGGCTCCGGCTCCTTGCCGTGGACGAAGAGCTGCGCGTTGAGCAGGTCATCCCGCGTCAAATCGTTCTTGTCGTGCACCACGCAGCACAGCGTGTCCCCCATCAGGTCCATGACCTTGTTGCTGATGGAGGGATCTCTGTACTGGAGCGATTCGCGCTCGGGCACGCGGATGAAGCGCTCCATGACGAGCCGGCGGTCGTCCTCCGACGCCACGTCCGCCGGAGCCTCCGCGCGCGACGGCGTGCGAGGCAGCGCATCCTGGCTGCCCAGCCAGTTCGTCACGTCCGCCAGGAAGTCCGCGTCCGAGTACTCACGCCCGCCCCGGCTCTTCTGCCGCCGCCACAGCACCCATTCATCCAGGTCCGTGTAGCGCGCGCCCGCGAAGAGAAAACGCCGCGCCCCCTTGGAGCGCAGCAGCTCGTAGGCCGCGTCGAAGGCTTCGAGGTCCCCATGGCTGTCGGAGAAGACGCCGATCACGCCTCAAGCGTATAGCAGGTAGGACGTCCTGTGACGTGCGAACGTTTCCGTCTGAGCGGAGAACCCCTCCAGCAACCGCTCCAGCGGCCACCCCGCCTCGATGCCTCGGCGCACCTGGTCCGTCCCGCAGAGCAGGTCGAAGGCCGGCACATCCTCGACGAACTCGTAGGCATCCGCGCGCCAATCGAACGAGCCCGGGCCAATGTCATGCAGCGCCTGGAAGATGGCGACGCCGGTGCGCAGGGGCTGGAAGGCCTCCCGGTCCGTCACGTGGATGAAGGCGCCGTTGCAGGACTGCCCCGTGTACTTGTCGAACGTCGGCGTGAAGCCCACGGCCCGGAAGGCGACCCCGGGCAGTTCCTCCTTCGCCAGCCGCGCCAGCAACTGGTCCGTGTCCACCCACGGCGCCCCGAACTGCTCGAAGGGGCGGCAGGTGCCACGGCCCTCCGAGACGTTGGTGCCTTCGCCCAGACACATGCCCGGGTACACCAGCGCGGTGTCGGCGGTGGGCATGTTGGGCGACGGCGAGATGAAGGGTAGCCCCGTCTCCGACCAGAACTGGCCGCGGCGCCAGCCTTCGCACGGCACCACCGTCAGCTCGCAGCCGAAGCCCTCCTGGGCGTTGAAGAGGCGGGCCAGCTCCCCCGCCGTCATGCCGTGGCGGTTGGGCAGCGCGTACAGGCCCACGAAGGAGCGGAAGCCCTCCCCCACCAGGTTGCCTTCCATCGCCACGCCGTTGAGCGGGTTCGGCCGGTCCAGCACGTAGAAGGGCACGCGGGCCTTCGCCGCGGCCTTCATGGCCAGCGCCATGGTGTAGACGTAGGTGTAGTAACGGCTGCCCACGTCCTGGATGTCGAAGACGAGCGCGTCCAGCCCCTGGAGTGACTCCTGCCGGGGCGACAGCGATTCGAAGGTGGAGCCGTAAAGGCTGTACACCGGCACGCCGGTGCGGCGGTCCTTCGCCTCGTCCACGGCGACCATGTACTGCGCCTCACCCCGGATGCCGTGCTCCGGGCCGAAGAGCGCAGCCAGCGTGACGCCGTCCGCGCCCGACAGCAGGTCCGCCAGATGGCGGAAGCGAGCATCCACGCTGGTGGGATTCACGATGGCGCCCACGCGCTTGCCCTTCAACGCGGAGAAGCCCTGCTCCACCCACACGTCCAGTCCCGTCTTCACCTTCGTCACGGCGTTCCCTTCCTCAGCCAGCCCCGAGGGCCGGCACATCAACGCTCCTTGAAGCCCTTGAGCGCACTGTCCGCGGCCGCCTTCGAGTCGCACTTGGAAATGCCGAACAGGCCCGTCCGCACCCCGTCATCGGGCCCACCGTCGGACTTCAGGTCCTCCAGCGCGCTCACCGCCCGCTTCAGCTGGAGCCGGCCTACCGTGGACGCCGCATCCGAGCGCACGTCGCATCGCGCATGCGACAGCATCTCGATGAGGCGGTCCTCCGCGGCGCGGCTGCCGGCCTTCACGGCCGTGGCGTAGACCTTCAGCGCGTCATCGGGCTTGCCCGTCGCTTCCGTCAGACGGCCCAGCAGGAAGTTGCGCCGCCCGGAGTCCTCCTCCTTCATGATGAGGGTCCGGGCGTCCTTGGCCAGCGCGGTCCGCTCCTCCTCCGGCGCCCGCTCCACCGCCTTGATGGCGCGCACCGTCTCGTCGCCACTGAACGTCAGCATCGCGACGCCCGCGAGCACGACGGCCGCGCCCACGCCCACCAGCATCCGGTGCTTCTGGACCTGCGGCGGAAGCGTCGCCATGCCGCGCGAAAAGAGCGAACCGCCCACCGTGCGCGCCTGCCGCCCGAGCTCCGCGGCCTGCTGGCCCAGCACCGTGGCACCCGCGGCCGCGCGTTGGCTGATGACCGCTGCGCCCGCCGCGGCCCGCTGCCCCAGCACGGACAGGTCCACCTGCGCCCCCGGTGACGAAGCCTCCGCCACGCGGGACAGGGCCAGGTTCCCGAAGGGCGGCATCGTTTCGGAGCCCGGCGTCTCGGCGATGACGCTGGCCGCGGGAGCCTCCACGCGGTACGGCGCCCGGGGCACGTGGAAGACGCGAATCTTCCCCGGGATGCCCTTCAGCTCGTAGGCGCCCACTTCCTTGGAAGGCACCTCGGCCTTGTTCATCGCCAGGTAGACGGCCTCGGTGAAGTACACCTCGCCCGCCTCGGCGATGCCCTCCACCCGGGCGGCGATGTTGACGGGCTCGCCGAAGATGTCGTTCCCGTCCAGCCGCACCTCGCCCACGTTGATGGCCACGCGGACGTGAATCTGCTCCGACACCTCCACCGTCCGGTTGTGGTGCCACAGCCGATCCTGGATGGCGATGCCGCTGAGCACCGCCTGGGTGGGCGATTCGAAGGTGACGAGGTACGCGTCACCGATGGACTTGACGATGCGCCCGCCAAACGCCTTGAACAGCGGCGCCAGCAGGGCCTCGTGGACCTGGAGCAGGCGCTGGTTCTCCTCCAGCGTCTGCCGGCTGGTCCGCTCGGTGAAGCCCTTGATGTCGGTGAAGACGATGGCGAGGTTGGCGGTCTTCAAAGCCCGCGCAGTGTATGCGCCACCGTCGATGGTGCAATCGCAACTGCGTACCGAATGACTGCTCGCTGTCAGCGACGTGATGGTTTGAGGTCACGCATACGCCGCTTCGGAGGGGCTTCCAGCGCCGCGCGGACCCGCTCCGCGAGCTGGGGCCGCCCCGTGCGCGCGTAGAAGTCGGCGAGCCGCCGGAGGACCAGCGGACTGGCCGGCTGGAAGCCCCGCGCCGCCAGCAGCTCCTTCTCCGCGTCCAGCAGGCGCTCCTGCTTCTCCAGCACCTCCGCCAGTTGGAGGCGCACCTGCACCCACTCCGGCTTCAGCCGCGCCAGGTAACGCAGGTGCAACTCCGCCTTGAGCAGGTCCCCCATGTCCAGCCAGAGCGTCCCGAGCCGGAAGCGGGCCTCCTCGTAGGAGGCGCGCAGCTGCACGGCCTGCTCGTACGCCTGGACGGCCTGCCGGCGATCATCCCGCTCCTCCCACAACAATCCCCGCAGGTACCAGGCGCGGGGATTATGGGGAGCCTGCTGGAGCGCGGCGTTCAGGTGGGACTCCGCCTGCTCCAGCGCGCCTCCCGTCTTCAGCAGGAGTCGGGCCATCTCCAACCGGGGCAGCTCCCACGCGGGTTGAGCCCGGACCAGGGCCTCCAGCGCGGCCAGGGCGGCCACATCATTCCCATCCGCTTCCAGGGCCAGGGCCTCCGGGAGCGACACCACCGTCCGTGACGAGGCCGATGTCAGAGCAGAAGGCTCCGCTGCGTCAGTCGCGCCCGCCAGCAAAGCCACCAGGATGACCCACCTCATGTGCGGCTGATAGCAGAGCCGACCCGGGCGCCTCAATAGATCCTCTTGACGGCCGAACGGCCGCGCATGAAACCCATGACCGTGCAGATATCGCAAAGAACGCTGGAAGACCTGGGCTTCGCGGATGTGCTCCGCGCGTTGGCGCAACGCTGCAGGACGGAGCCCGGCAGAGAGCGAGTGCTCGCCCGGCCCTTCCTGGACACCCCCGAGGCCGTGGCGGAGGCCCTCGCGCTCGTCGCCGAGACCCGCTCGTTGTCCCAGGAGCAGTTCTCCCTCCCCTTGGGTGGCGTGACGGACCTGCGTACGCCCATCGGCCATGCGGCCAAGGGCGGCATGCTGGAGCCCCGCCAGCTCATCGACTCGGCGCAGCTCCTGTTCGCCTTCGTCCGTACCCGCGAGGCACTGGACGAACGCCGGGCCCGCGTCCCCCGGCTGGTGGAGATTGCCCGCCGGCTGCCCTCACTGGAGCCGCTGGCCCGCCGCATCGACCAGTGTTTCGAACCGGACGGTGAGATTTCCGACCGCGCCAGCCCGGAGCTGCGCGAAGCCCGGGACCGGGCACGTGGGCTCCATCGCCGCATCAAGTCGCGGCTCGACGAGCTGCTCCACGACGAGACCTTCCTCCCCAAGCTGCGGGAGAACTACTACACGCTCCGCAACGGGCGTTACGTGGTGCCGGTGGTGGCCAACTACCGCTCGGAAGTGGACGGCATCGTCCACAACGCCAGCCAGACGGGCCAGACGCTCTTCATGGAGCCCCAGGCCATGGTGGGCCTGGGCAACGACCTCGCCATCGCCCAGTCGGAGGTGGCCGAAGAGGAGCGCAAGGTGCTCCAGGCCCTGAGCGACCAGCTCGGCCGGGAGTCGGAGCGCATCCTGGAGGGTCTGGACGCCGTGGCGGAGCTGGACGAGGCCGAATCCGTGGCCATCCTCTCCGCGGACCTGGGCGCCAGCACGCCGGCCTTCGAGAACGTCACGGACATGCAGCTTCGGCAGCTGCGCCACCCGCGCCTGGTGCTCAAGGGCGCCGAGGTGGTGGCCAACGACGTGACGCTCACGGGCGATGCGAAGGCCCTGGTCGTCTCCGGCCCCAACGCGGGCGGCAAGACGGTGACGCTGACGGGCGTGGGCCTCTGCGCGCTGATGCTCCGCGCCGGCCTGCCGATTCCGGTGGCCGAAGGCTCTCGGATGCCGCTGTACCGCTCCGTCCACTCCACCGTGGGTGACGCGCAGGACCTGGAGCAGGGCCTGTCCACGTTCAGCGCGCACGTGGTGATGCTGCGCGACATCATCGGCGCCGTGGGTGAGGGCTCACTGGTCCTCATCGACGAAATCGCCGCGGACACCGACCCACGCGAGGGCGCGGCCATCGCCATCGCCGTGCTGGAGGAGCTGATGTCCAAGGGCGTGGTGGTGCTCGTCACCACGCACCTGGAGGAGCTGAAGGCGCTGGCGCACATGGACCCGCGCTTCCTCAACGCGCGCGTGGGCTTCGACTCGAAGCGCATGGCCCCCACCTACCGGCTCCAGATTGGCGCCGCGGGCCAGTCGTCGGCCATCGAGATGGCGGCACGCGTGGGCCTGCCCCAGAACGTGTGCGAGCGCGCCCGGGAGCTGTCCGTCAGCGCCGGCGGTCCGCTCACCAAGGCGCTGGCGGCGGCCGAGGAGGAACGGCGCAAGCTCCACGAGGAGCTGGAACGCGCCCGCGTGGCGGCCCAGGAGGCCGAGGCGCTCCGGGCCGACTTGGAGAAGCAGAAGCAGTCCTTCGAGCGCGAGCGCCGCGCCCGGATGATGCAGTTCAACGACGACGTACACGCGGCCAGCGAGCACGCGGCGGCGGAAGTACAGAAGCTGCTGACGAAGCTTCGAGCCGAGCAGAACGAGAAGGCCCTCGCCGAGGCCCGGCAGCAACTCCAGCAGCGCGCGGACGAGGCGCTGAAGCGCGCCCAGGCCGCCAAGGCGGAGCTGTTCCAGGTGGAGGCACCTGGCCCGGCCAACCTGAAGGTGGGCGCCTGGGTGCACCACTCGGGGCTGAACCGCGATGTGGAAATCCTGGAGCTGGCGGACAATCACGCGGTGGTGTCCGCGGGTGGCGCGCTGAAGATGCGCGTGCCCATCACGGAGCTGTCGGGCGCGCGCACGCGCAAGCCGCAGCAGGCGAAGTTCCCGGAGCGGCAGAAGCAGGATGCGGCGCTCAAGCGCGCGGCCTCCGCGGCCCCCTCCGAGGTGGAGGCCACCCATTTCCGCTGCGACGTGCGCGGCATGCGCGCGGACGACGCGCTGGCGGAGCTGGAGTCGTTCCTGGACCGCGGCATGCGCAGCGGAGAAGACGCCGCGCTCGTCATCCACGGCCATGGCACGGGGGCGCTCAAGCAGGCCATCCGTGACTACCTGGCCGCGTCTCCGTACATCCGCATGTACCGGCCGGGTGAAGGCCACGAAGGCGGCGACGGGGTGACCGTGGTCGCCCTGCGCGCCTGACCGCACCCGCGATACGGACTTGAAGCACTGGAGCTGCGCTGTCGCCAGCGCATGTCAGGCGCGGCGACGGAGCTGGCGGCCTAGCTTCGAGAGACGTCGCGGCCAAACACCTGGCGGATGCGCTCCAGATCCGCCGGCGCGACATGGAGCAGCGAGTGCTTGGGAGACACCACCGCGAGCACGTATCCGCCGAGCACCCAGGCACGGGCGCGGTACTGGGCGAAGTTGCGGAAGAGGCAGCCGTAGCCTCCCGCGACATGCCCCTCGAAGGCGTCGACCTCCAGGACCTCGAACGGAGCGGTGAGCCCGCAGCGCAGGGCCTTGGAGAGCGCTTCCTTCATGGTCCAGATGACGTTCGCCGCCAATTCGCCGCCGCCGGGCGCGTGACGGACCATGGCCAGCTCGCGCTGCGGCATCACGGATTCGAAGACGTCCGTCCGTTCGGGAGAGAGCTGCTCGACGTCGACGCCAACGATGTGCTCCGGCCCACACGCAACCGCTGCCGCCACCGAGCGCGCATGGCTGAGGGAGACCACGGGTGAATCCCCTCCCGCGCCCTTGACCACGGGGTGTTCGAAGACGCCGGGCGCGATTTCGACCGCGTGCATCGGCACCTGGATGCCGAGCCCGCCGAGGGCGCGTTTGGCGGCGTAGCGCCCCAAGAAGAACCCGAGCCGCCGCGAGTCCGCGCGAAAGCCGTCCAGCCGTGCCCGCTCGTTCGGATGGAGCAGTGCCAGCTGCGCATCGTTGATGGCCGCAGCGGACTCCTGATGGACACAAGCGAGCACCGCCGGCACCGGCACACCGTGGCGCACCATGCCGAGCGACACCGTCGCGGAGGACTCCAGTCCGAGCGGGTCGTGATGGTCAGAGCCGGTCATGGCGCTGGATTCTGTGTCAACCCGCCCGGGACCTCAATCACAGCCGAGCCCCTGGCTCGCGCCGCGAGTGTCGCGGCTCAGGACAGGCGCTGGTGCTCCGCGAGCACGTCGTCCAGGGCCTGGGCCTGCAGCTTCACGTCGGGATCGGAGTCCATCAGGGCCTTCGCGGTGTGAATGCGAGCACGCGCGGCGTCCGACTTCGCCAGGGCCATGGCCATGAAGAGGTGCGCCCGCGTGTCCTCGGGGTGGGCCTCCAACACAGGCGTGAGGACCTGTACCGCCCGTACGTCCTCTTCCCGCTCCAGCAGCGCCATGGCCAGGTCGTGCGCCGGGCCCGGCTCTGACGGCGCCCGGGCATGGGCGTGCTCCAGCAGTTCCACGGAGCGTGCGCGCTCACCCGCCTGATCCAACACGCGAGACAATCCGTGCATCACCGCTACGTCGCCGGGGGACTTGCGCAGCGCCTCTTCCAGCAGACGGCGGGCTTCGGCCACATCCCCTGCGTCCAACCGGGCCATTCCGTCGCGATAAAGGTCCGTTCCCACTGAGTTCTCCTGGCACCACGCGGTGCGTCGGTCATTTCCACGCAACTTCAAGTCTACAAACTGCGACAAACTGAGAGGAAGCTTTCCCCCCCGGACCTCATCATGCTCGTTCGCAACGCCCCCGTCTCGGCCCGCCGCCCGGCGAACTCCCCCTCGGAGTCGCCCGCCGCGGAGAAGCCCAACGCCGCCGCGGTCCCCGCGGCCATCCACCAGAAGGACTCGTTCAGCAACACGACGACGGCGCTCCAGCGCACGGCGAAGGTGGGGGCGGCGCCCGCGGGCGACCACGGCAAGCTGATGATGGAGTACCTGACCGGCGCCCGCCCTCCCCCGGCGGACTTCGAGAAGGTCATGGGCTACAAGCCCTACGCCATCCAGACGCCGCACGGTCAGCGGATGCAGGACCCGCTGGGCTACGCCTCCGTCCCGCTGAAAATTGGCCCGGACAAGGAGTTCGACCCCGCGGCCAAGACGCACGACTACGGCTACGACCTGCTGCGCTACTTCGACAAGAAGGGCACGCCGCTCGGCCCCGATGCGCGCAAGGCCGCCGACGCCCTCTTCCGCAAGGACATGTTCGACTACGCGAACGACCAGAAGGGCGCGCTGAACCGCTTCAAGTACCGCTCCTGGGCGCAGATCTACGCCACCGCGGTGGAGCTGAACTCGAAGCGGCAGGGCAACGGCCCTCCGTGACCCCCGCGTAGGTTGCCGGGGCACGCGGCGCGGAGTCGCTTCTCCGCGCCGCTCGATGCACTCAGGGCGACTCGTAGCGCCGCAGCTTGTCGTACAGCGTCCGCAAGCCAATCCCCAGCCGCTGCGCGGCACGCTTGCGATTCCCCGCCTCGTCCGCGATGGCCTGCTCGATGGCCCGTCGCTCCAGCTCCTCCAGCGTCAGGCTGGGAAGCCGGCCCCCTTCCGAGACGGGCGCATCCACCACGGGCCCCGCCGCGCCCGTTGGGTCCAGCCACAGGTGCCGAGGCTCCACCACCGGCCCATCCGCGAGGATGGCGGCCCGCTCGAGCGCATTGCGCAGCTCGCGGACGTTACCCGGCCAGGTGAACGCCTCCAGCCGCGCCACGGCCTCCGGTGACAGACGCAAGCCCGGACGACCCAGCTCGTCGCCGATGCGGCGCAGCAGCAGCTCCGACAGCGGCCGCAGATCCTCGCGCCGCTCACGCAGGGACGGCAGCCGGATGGGGAACACGGCCAGCCGGTGGTAGAGGTCCTCGCGAAACTCACCGCGCGCCATCATCGCCTTGAGGTCGCGGTTCGTGGCCGCCACCCAACGCACGTCGGCTTCCAGGGTCCGCGTACCGCCCACGCGTTCGAAGCGGCGCTCCTGGAGGACGCGCAGCAGCTTGGCCTGGAGCTCGGCCTTCAGCTCGCCGACCTCGTCCAGGAAGAAGGTGCCTCCCTGCGCCAGCTCGATGCGGCCGCGCCGCTGGGCCACCGCGCCGGTGAACGCGCCCTTCTCGTGGCCGAAGAGCTCGCTCTCCAGGAGCGTCTCCGTCAGCGCCGCGCAGTTGACGGCCACGAAGGGCCCGTCCGCGCGCTCACTCCACTGGTGCAGGGCCCGCGCGGTCACCTCCTTGCCGGTCCCGCTCTCCCCCACGAGCAGCACCGTGGCCTGCGTGGGCGACACCTTTCGCAATGCCTCCACCACCGGGTGCATGGCGGGAGCCCCCCAGCTCAGCTCCACCTCGCCCGCTGACTGCCGCGCCTCGGTCTTCCAGTTGAGCAGCGCGCGCCGCTCCAGGGCCCGCGCCACCGTTAGGCGCAGCTCGGCGGGGCTGCCCACCGGCTTGAGCAGGAAGTCGAAGGCACCCGCCTTCATCGCCGCCACGGCGCTCTCCACCGTACCCACGGCGGTGAGCACCACCACCTCCACGTCGGGCTGCTCCTCGCGCACCTTGCGCAGCAAGGTCAGCCCGTCCATCCCGGGCATCCGCAGGTCCGTGAGCAACAGGTCCACGCCCTGCCGAGCCATCAGCCGCGCGGCCTCTTCGCCGTCGGCGGCCATGGTCACCGAGTGACCTTCGTACTCCAGCGCCTCGGCGAGGAACGAGCGCACGCCCTCTTCGTCATCCGCCACCAGGATTCGCGCCATCGCTCAGGCTCCTCTCGCGGGAACGGTGAGACGGAACTCCGCGCCGCCGCCCGCATGGCTCCGCGCGCTCACCGTGCCGCCGTGCAGTTCGACGATGCGGCGGGTGATGGCCAGCCCCAGGCCCACGCCGCGCACGCGGCCCGTGATGAAGGGCTCGAAGATGCGCTCCTCCTCCCCCGCCGCGATGCCGGGCCCGTGGTCCTTGACCGTGAACACCAGAGACGAGTCCTGCCGCTCCACGGTCGCCTCCACGCGCTGGCCTTCGGGGCTGGCCTGGACAGCGTTGCGCAGCACATTCTCCAGCGCCTGCTGCAACCGGCCCGCGTCCAAAGGCAACGGCGTGCGGTCCGGCAGGTAGCGAGCCTCCACACGCGCCGCGCCCGTGCTCTCCACCGCCGCGCGGAGCACGTCGTTGGGGTCCGCCTCCACGCGGCGAAGCTCTCCGCTGGCCACGAAGCCCAGCAGGTCGTTCATCAACTGCTCCAGCCGGACGGCCTCCGACACCACCCGGTCCGCCTTGGGCGCCAGGGCGGCGTCACGCTCCACGCGCTCGGCGAGCAGTTGCGCATGCCCCTTGAGCGAGGCCAGGGGGTTGCGAAGCTCATGCGCCAGCACTGCGGACATGGTGCCCAGGGCCGCCAGCCGCCGGCCTCGCTCCAGTTCCTCCGACAGCGCCTCCCGCTGCGCCAACGAGCGCGAGAAGGCGAAGGCCAACGCCAGGATGCCCACGCACGAGGCCACCGCCACGCCCAGCAGACGCTGCGAGCGCGACTCCAACGCCAGGGCGGTGAGCGGCTCGAACTCGTAGACCATGCGCAGGTGCTTGCGCGGCTCCTGGGAATCGCCCTGCGCCGCCATGGCGCGGACCTCCTCCTGTGTCAGGGGACCGAAGGCGGGACGGGGCCGGCGGAGGCGGCTGACCAGGCGCGCGCGCGCCCCTTCGACCACCAGCGGCGAGCCCTCATGAAAGAGAAGCCGCCCCAGCATCTCCTCCCCGGCTGACGCCAGCACCTGGTCGTCATCCATGACGGCCACGTAGCGCAAGCCGCCCTCCCGGTGGGATGCCAGGAAGGCGTTCAGCGCGGACGGGTCCGGGAGCCCCTCCGTGTCGCGGAAGGCCTCGAAGCCGGCGACCATGATGACGTTGGCCATGCCCCGGGTGACCAGGGCGGACGACTCCAGCGCGGTGTTCCGGATGAACAGCGCCGCGGACATCAGCACCGCGCACATGAGCACCGCCGCAACCCAGGGCGCTCGAGGCCCAAGCGGCCGCCACCAGGGAGCGCCGCTCATCGCCGACCTCCGCCGTGGGGACTCCAACTCCATCGCACACCTCCACAGGCTGCGAACTCTGCATGCGGAGTGCGGAATCCGCACTCTCTTCTGTCGGTGCCGCGCGCCTCGGGAGCCGTCGGTCGTCCGAGCATGAGAGGGTGCATGGGGCGTTCTCCTGAGGGTGGAGGGCGGCCACGTGGCCGCTGGCAGGGCGAAGGAGCAGGCGCGAAACCTCGGCGCGCCCACAGGTCGCCCTGCCCAGTGCAATCACGGGGCCCAGGCCCGCTGTTCAGGCTCGCGCGCGTGGGCCCCAGGGAGGCCCCAAGGCGGACATGCGAAGATGGCCGGCATCGCATGCGGAATCCGCACTCGCACTGCGGTTCCCGCAGGCCCGGCGCCACTTTCCCTCCACATTTCCATGGGTTGGACCGTGGCAAGGCAAATGCAGTGGCCCGGCTTGCGATGAAAAACGCACAGACACCGTGGTGGAAGCGGCAACCCTACCGGATGACGGCCCTGGCCCTGGGCTTCCTCGGGCTGGTGACGGCGCCCGGCGTGGGTCTGGCCCAGGCAACGACGACGATGACAACGGTCTCCCTGGAGGAGGCCATCGCCCGGGCGCTGAAGACGAGCCCCCAGGTGGCGCAAGCCGCCGGCACCGTCACCACGACAGGGGCCGCTGAGCGCAGCGCGTTTGGAGCCTACCTCCCCAACCTGTCCGCGAGCGCGAACAGCTCGCTGGCCAGCAGCCAGCGCCTGGACCCCACCACGGGCGCGGTGTTCAACGCCCCCAGCGACACGTACAGCGCCGGCTTGTCGGCCTCGTGGAACGTCTTCACCGGTGGCCAGCGCGGCGCCACCAGCAAGCAGGCCCAGGCGCGCTCCAGCGCCGCGCGGGCCGGACTGATTGCGCAGCGCGCGTCCGCGGTGCTCGACGTGGAGCGTTCCTATTACGAAGTCCTCCGCGCCGGGGGCCTGGAAGAGGTCGCCAGGTCCCGCATCGAGCGCGCGAAGCAGAACGCGGAGGCCGCGGATCGGCGCCTGGCGGTGGGTTCGGCGACGCGCTCCGACGTGCTGCGGGCGAAGTACGACCTCACCGCCGCGCAGGAGGCCCTGCTCTCCGCGCAGACCCAGCACGCCGCCGCGGCCCTGTCGCTGGGCCGGCTCATCGGCGAGGATGGGCCGGTGGACGCTCAGCCGTTGGAGCTCCAGGACGTGTCCACCTTCGCGCTCACCGACGAAGCGCTGACGGACGAAATCACCGCCCAGGCGCCGTCCATCCAGGCCGCGGAGGCGGACCTTCGGGCGGCGGAAGCCAGCGTGAAGGTGGCCAGGTCGTCCTACCTGCCCACGGTGCGTCTCTCCGGCGGTTATGACTGGTTCAATGACGAGCCCGCCTTCAACGGAGGCCGCACGAGCTGGTCGGTCCGGCTGGGCCTGTCCTATCCCATCTTCGACGGCTTCGTTCGCGAGGAGCGCGTGGTGAGTGCGCGGACGCAGGCATCGGTGGCCCAGGCCACGCTGTCGGATACCCGGCGCGCGTTGCGCTCGAGCGTGGGAACGTCCTTGAACCAGCTCAAGCTGGCGTCGAACCGCATCGCCCTGGCCACGGAGTCCGTCGCGGTGGCCCAGGAGGACCTGAAGGTGCAGCAGGAACGCTACAAGCTGGGCGCCACGACCATCATCGAGCTGCTGACGTCCCAAGAGAACCTGGTGACGGCGGAGATCAACCTGGTGGCCTCCCGCTTCGACTACCGGATTGCGCGCGCGGAGCTGGAAGCGCTCGCGGGGAGGCCGCTGTGAGCACGTCCACCCATCCCCAGCAGCAGGCGGGCACGGGCCCGGCGCGGGACATCTCCGACGTGGTCATCCGCGTGGAGGGCCTGCGCAAGGACTACACGATGGGCTCCGAGGTGGTGCGCGCGCTGCGCGGCGTGGACCTCACCATCCGCCGCAATGAATACGTGGCCGTCATGGGCCCGTCCGGCTCCGGCAAGTCCACCTTCATGAACCTCATCGGCTGTCTGGACGTCCCCAGTGAGGGCCAGTACTGGCTCAACGGCCAGCCGGTGGCGGGCATGTCGGAGAACGCGCTGGCCCGCATCCGCAACCGGGAGCTGGGCTTCGTGTTCCAGAGCTTCAACCTGCTGCCCCGCGCCTCCGCGCTGGACAACGTCGCCCTGCCGCTCATCTACGCGCGCATCCCCAAGAAGGAGCGGCGCGAGCGCGCGGCGGCGATGCTGGACAAGGTGGGCCTGGGCGCGCGAATGGACCACCGGCCCAACGAGCTGTCCGGCGGTCAGCGCCAGCGCGTGGCCATTGCCCGCGCGCTGGTGACGCAGCCCGCCCTGCTGCTGGCGGACGAGCCCACGGGCGCGTTGGACAGCCGCACGGGTGAGGAGATCATGGCCCTCTTCGGCGAGCTGCATGGCCAGGGTCAGACGCTGATGCTCGTCACCCACGAATCGGACATCGCGGCGCATGCGCAGCGGGTGCTGTTCCTGAAGGACGGCGTCATCGAGCGGGATGAGCGGAATCGGGACTGAATATTCGCCACGCTCGCTGCGTGGGCCAGGGAACGGGAGGTCGTCGTGAGCAAGACGAAGAAGTGGATCATCTCAGGCAGCGCGGCGCTCCTTCTCGGCGCGGGGGTGTACGTCACCCAGCGCGGCGAGGAGCCCAAGACGAACGAGCGCTCGGCGGCGGTGGCCGTGGTGGAGCGCCGGGACATGGAAGTGGTGGCCGAATCCGCGGGCCTGGTGGAGCCGCTGCGCGTCGTGGAGGTGAAGTCCCAGGCCTCCGGTGAGGTGCTGAAGGTCCACTACGACACGGGCGACACCGTTGCCGAGGGCACGCTGCTGGCGGAAATCGAGCCGCGCGACGTGCAGAACGCGCTGGCGCAGGCCCAGGCCGACCTGGAGTCCGCGCGGGTGCGGCTGAACACGACGGAGGCCCAGCGCCAGCGCATGGAGGCGCTGCGCAAGGACGGCTACGTGACGCAGCAGGAATACGAGACGGCCGTGGACGCGTCCGCGACGGCACGGGCCACCAAGGTGCGGGCGGAGACGAACCTCCAGTTGGCGCGTGAGCGCAGCCGGGACGTCACCATCGTCGCGCGCAGCCCCGGCACCATCCTGGAGCGGACCATCCAACCGGGCGTCATCATCGCCTCCGCCACCAACAACGTGTCCGGTGGCACCGCGCTGTTCAAGATGGCGGACCTGTCGGTGATGCAGGTGCGCGCCAAGGTGGACGAGACGGACGTCGGGCAGATCAAGCCCGGCCAGAAGGCGCGCGTCACCATGGAGGCCTACCCGGGCCGCACCTTCATCGGCGAGGTGGTGAAGATCGAACCGCAGGCCCTGGTGGAGCAGAACGTCACCCTCTTCCCGGTGCTGGTGCGGATGGACAACCCGGACGGCCTGCTGCGGCCGGGCATGAACGCGGAAGTGGCCATTGAAATCTCCCGCCGCCGCAATGCCCTCACCGTGCCCAACACCGCGGTGGTGGGCGTGCGGGACGCCCGGACCGCGGCCGCCGCGGTGGGTGTTTCCGAAGAAGCGCTGCGCGCGGTGATGCGGCCGCCGGGTGCCTCGAGCCACCCGGGCGCGCCGTCCGGACCGACGACGGTGTCGGCCGTGGGAGAAGCTGGCGCGGGCGCCACCGCCGCAGTGGCCAATGGCGCCGGGCCGGGCGCGGTGCCCGCCAGGGGCCAGGGCGGCATGGGTGAAGGCCAGGGCGGCGGAGGCCAGGGCCGCGCGGGCCGCCGGGCTCGCGAGGATGTCCAGGGCGCGACGGACACGCGGCAGGGCGTCGTCTTCGTGCAGAGCCCCACCGGTCCGCAGCCCCGGCGCGTCACCCTGGGCCTGAGTGACTGGGAGAGCACGGAAGTGGTGAGTGGCCTGGAGGATGGCGAGCAGGTGGTGCTCATCACGGTGGCGAAGCTCCAGAAGCAGCAGCAGCAGAGCACCGAGCGGATGCGCCAGATGTCGGGCGGCGTGATTCCCGGCGCGGGTGGTGGCCCGCGCGGACCGCGCTAACCCCCAGGCCCATCAGGAGGACACGTCATGGGTGAAATCATCCGGGTCGCATTCGATGCGGTCCTCGCCAACAAGCTGCGGTCGCTGCTGACCATGCTGGGCATCGTCATCGGCATCGCGGCCGTCATCACCATGGTCGCGCTGGGCGAAGGGGCGCAGCGCTCGGTGGCCCAGCGGCTCCAGGGGCTGGGCACCAACGTCCTCACGGTGCGCCCGGGTCAGGCGTTCACGGGCGGCATGATTCGCGCCCAGGCGTCGATGACCATCGACGACGCGGAGGCGCTGCGGGAGAACGCGCGCCACATCCAGGCCGTGGCGCCGGAAATCGAGTCGCGCTTCCAGGTGGAGTACGGCGCGAAGAACGCGAACCTGTCCGTCGTGGGCACCTGGCCGGACTACTTCCGCGTCAACCAGGGGCAGATCACGAACGGCCGGCTCTTCACGGACGCGGAGGACAAGGGCCGCCGCCGGGTGGTGGTGCTAGGCGCCCTGGCCGGTGCGCAGCTGGGCCTGACGGACACCGCGTCCCTGGTGGGCGAGTCCATTCGCATCCGGGGCATTCCCTTCGAGGTCATCGGGGTGCTGGCCGAAAAGGGCGCGCAGGGCTTCAACAACCCGGATGAGAGCCTCTACATCCCGCTGTCCACCGCGCAGTTCCGCGTCATGGGCAGCGACCGCATCCGCTCCATCGCGGTGCAGGCCGTGAGCGACACGTCCATGGACGACGCGATGGCGGAGATCGACCAGAAGCTCCGGCGCGAGCACCGGCTGCGCCCTGAGCAGCCCGCGGACTTCAACATCCGCGACCAGGCCTCGCTGCTCAACACCATGCAGGAGACGACGCAGACGTTCTCCCTGCTGCTGGCCGGCATCGCCGCCATCTCCCTGCTGGTGGGAGGCATTGGCATCATGAACATCATGCTGGTGTCGGTGACGGAGCGCACGCGCGAGATTGGTCTGCGCAAGGCGCTGGGCGCCACCGGCACGGACATCATGCTCCAGTTCCTCGTGGAGTCCCTGGTGCTGTGCCTGGCCGGAGGAACGCTGGGCCTGCTGCTGGGCATGGGCGGCGCGGCGATGCTCCAGCGCATGGCGGGCTGGACGGTGGTGGTGGCACCCGAGGCCATCATCGTGGCCATCGCCTTCTCGGCGACGGTGGGGGTGTTCTTCGGCATCTGGCCGGCGCGGCGCGCGGCGAGCCTCGCGCCCATCGAGTCGCTCCGTTACGAGTAGCCGGAGTCCTGGCCTCGGGCGCCAGCCCGTCCGCCGAGCAGGCGGCGGGCACGGCGCCCGAGCGCGTTTCAAGCCCTCCTCTTCCGGGCCGGGACTGCACAGGGTGCACATGTTTGCGGGCCTGACTCGAGGAGGGACGACATGGCGGATGGCAAGCGAATCGCGTGCATCGTGGGGAGCGGTTTCGAGGACTCCGAGCTGAGGGTTCCCTACGACAAGCTGCGCACGGAGGGCCACGAGGTGGTCCTCATCGGAAAGAAGGCCGGAGAGGAAGTCGCCGGCAAGCAAGGCAAGGAGACGTTCCGCGTGGAGCGGAGCATCGACGATGTCCAAGTGCAGGACTTCGACATGCTGCTCATCCCCGGCGGGCACTCTCCCGACAACCTCCGGGCCGACGAGCGCTTCGTCCAGTTCGTGAAGGAGTTTGATGACCGCGGCAAGCTCATCGCGGCGGTGTGCCACGGGCCCCAGCTCTTCATCTCCGCGGACATCCTGGACGGACGGACACTCACCGCGTGGACGACGATTCAGCATGACCTGCGCCGCATCCCCAATGTCCAGGTGAAGGACGAGGCGGTGGTGCGGGACGCCAACTGGATCACCAGCCGCAAGCCGGACGACCTCGAGGACTTCAGCCGCGCCATCATCGAGGACCTGAAGGGCGCGGGCGCCCGAGGAGAGCAGGAAGCCCGCGCCTGACAGGGCGTCTACTTCCGGCCGCTGAGAATGTGCTGGAGGAGCTGACGCGAGATGCGGAGCAGCTTCGCGGCCCCGCGCACGCTCCCTTCGGATTTCGCCAGGGCCTCGTCCACCAACGTGTCGCGGACGAGGCTCTCGAAGCCGTGCAGAGGCACCCGTCCCGCGCTCGCCCGCAGCGCGGTGACCAGATCGGGGGGACGCGCCAGCGTCTCCAGCCAAACGGCCTCCAGCCGCGCGAGGTCCAGCGGCTTGGGAAGGAAGGCACGCACCCCCTCCTGCGCGAGTTGGAAGGCCTGCTCCGCCGTCGCCGTCCCACTGATGGCGATGACGTGCGGCAGCGGCTCCAGCTCACACAGCGGCGCCAGCAGCTCGATGCTGTCCCCATCCGGAAGGCTGACATCCAGGATGACGGCGTCGGGCGCATCATGACGGAGGACCTGACGCGCCGCGGCGAGCGAAGCGGCATGGGTGCACCGCTCGACGCGAGAGCGCAACGCCTCCTCGATCGCACGCGCCAGACGCGTGGCGTCCTCGACGACCAGGAGATGTCGGACCCGCCCCACCCATGGCAATTTACCATGAATGCCAGAGAGTCCCCGACCGCCCGCGATGGAGCAGATGGCGCAGCGGGTGCTATCCGACGCTTCGAACGAGGGCGAAGCACTGGTCAGCGTGGGCCGGATTGTCTTCAGTGCCCTCATCCTGACGCGTTTCCTTGCGCTGGGTGGAGCCCACGCCGAGGGCGGTGCCGCGGCGGCATGGCTCCAGCTTCCCCTGCTGCTGGGCAGCATCGCGGTGTCGGCGATGGCGCTGCTGGCAGCTCGGCGGCGGCTGTTCGGCGCGAAGCTGCTCGTGGCCTCCACGGTGCTGGACGCCGTCTTCGCCCATGCGTCCCTCCTCTCCACGGTGCTCTGGCATGGCCCTCACTACACCGGGCTGCTGCGAATGCCGGACCCCGCAGCGGCCATCGCGGTGGCCTTCATCACCGCGCTGCGGCTGTCGCCCGGGGCCGCGTGGATTGGGACGGCGGCCAACCTCCTGTTGATGGGGGGCCTGACGGCGCTCGACCTCCACGTCAATGCCAGGAACGCCACCTACGGAGCGAAGGATCTGATGCTCCTGTTCATCTTCATCGGCAGCGCGGGCGTCTTCGCCTCGGTGATTTGTGGCATCGCACGGCGGCTGGTCCTGGAGGCCGGAACCGCGAGTGCCCACATGGAGCGTGCACGCACGAACCTGCGCGCGCTGCTGCGCGAGCACCACGACGTGCGCACGTTGCTGTCCGCGGCGAGGCTGCGCGCCGACCTCCTCCTCCGCGAGCCCATGGGCGCCAGCGCGCCCGGCCATGCGAGCGCCCTGGTCCAAGACCTGGGTGAGCTGAGCAGCTTCATCGAGAGCGTGAAGGCCCGGGCGCTGGGCGAGCTGACTGTGATTGAAGATGCGACGGCGGTGAACGTGGGCGCCACGCTGCGCCGCGCCATCGAGGTCGTCCAGGCGAGGTTCGCCCGGGTCCGGTTCGAGCTGGAAGAAACAGCGGGCCTGGCGCGTGCCGCCGCCAACGACGTCAGCGTCCGGATTGTCGGTGGAGAGCGAGGGCTCACGCACGTGGTCACCAACCTGTTCGTGAACGCCTGTGAGGGGGATGGACGGCAAGGCGCGCGCACGGTCCGAATCAGCGTGGAGCCGAACCCGACGCTGCACGGCGTCCTGCTCAGCGTGAGCGATGACGGACCGGGCTTCCGACCGGGGCTGCTGGAGGGGGAACGCCCCCGGGCCGGTACGACCAAGCCAGAGGGCGCTGGGCTGGGCATGCTCCTGGTGAGCGGGCTCGTCGAGGCAAGCGGCGGCACCTTGCGCGCCTGCAACCCGCCCGAGGGAGGCGCACGGGTCGAAGTCACGCTGCCCACCAGCGGGTAGCGCCACGGGCCCCTTCTCTCACCCCGGCGGCAGGCGCAGGCGCCGTGGACGGCCGGCGCAACCGCCAGGCGTGAGCGAGCCCCAGTCCGACGTTCGCCACCAGCCACAAGGCCATGGGCTTGCGGTTGTCCTGGTCGAATGAGGGCAAGAGCTTGAGCACCACCGCGAGCAGCGAACCCGCCGCGAGCAGCCAGACGCATCGGCGTGCCCAGCGCTCCGCGCGCTCGCTGCCAAACATCATGAGGATGCCCAGCGGAAGCAGCGCGAAGGCAAGCGGATTGGCCAGCAACAGGTTCTCATTGCCCTGCATGACATCGAGCCTGGAGAACAGCATCAACCCACCCAGCGCCACGCCCGCCGCGCCGAGCGTGAGCCCGAACACGGCGTGATAGAGGCCGAAGAGAATCTGGAACATCCGGTGTGTGCCGCGCCCACGCAGGAACGCGAGGATGACGGCCAGGGCCGCGCCTCCTGCGCCAAGCCGCCAGGTGGAGGTTCCTTCCCAGCCTGCGTCGACAGGAGCGGGCGCGTCCATGGACGGAGATGTGGCCCCCTCACGCTTCACCAACGGGATGCGCCTGCCGGAGCCATCCACGTAGGACACGCCCATGAGCAGTCTGGCGAGCTCCCGAGGCAGGAAGGCCTCCTCCCATTGAGTCGCGGGCGCGTCCACGGCGTCGTTCAGCCATAACATCAAGAGCAGCTCCGACACCGGATGCGTCTGGATGTATCTCCGGAGGAGCTCTCGTTGGGTGGCACGCGCCGGCTCCGTGAGCGCGTCCCGAAGCGCGCCACCCAATGCCTCATCAAGGACGTCCCGCACACGCGTCGCGCAGTTGTCCCTGAGCGGATGATAGGCATATTCACGCGAGGCGGGCTGGACGTCTCGCTCCAACCGCGCCAGGAGCCGCTGACGCTGGTCCACCGTGAGCATGAGGTCCTGTACGTCAATGGACCGCGCCAGCGCACGGTACAGCAGGAAGGTCCGCTCCACGGACAAGCGTGCTGCCCAGAACGTCGGCCGGCCCAGGAGGAAGCGGACCGGTCCCCCATTCGCGATGGACGTCGTGCCATAGCTGTAGAGGACGCCTGTCTTCAGGCGCGTGTCCTCGACCCACAGCGCGCTGTGACCGAAGCGCTGGTGCATGTCCGCGCCGGGGCCAATCGTCACCAGCCGGATGCGCAGGGACTCCGGATGTCCGCCAAAGCCCTCGGGTGGGGACGCGGCGAACGCCGCCGCGCGGACCAGGGCCACGACCACGATGAGCACCGCGTGTCTCGCCATCCCATGGCAATGCCCCATGCCCGCGGGGTCAGGGCAGTGCAAAAAGATTGGCAGTGTTCACATGAAACGCGCCAAGGCAGGGTTCCTATCGGCTCGCGGGCGTCGTGCAGCGAGCCAATGACACACACACCCACTTCCGAATTGGCAAGGAGAAGTCTCATATGAACACGACCCACACCCCGAACACGTATTCCAGGCGCTTCGTGGCTGCCGTCACAGCCACCCTGGCCGTGGCCATGCTCTTCATGACCCCTGGCAAGGCACAGGCCGTGGATGGTGACCGGCAGGTGACGCACCTCCGTGTCCGCATCGTCACCGGAAGCGACGACCTGCGCCAGGCGAGCAACGCCTTCGCTGAGTTCAGCTACACGGCGCTCAATGACAACCACATCTCCATCAGCCAGAACCTGAACAACGGCGCGAACTGGCCCAACGGGTCAACGCGCACCGTGGAAGTCGAGCTCCCCAGCGGCGTCCTCTACAGCAAGATGCGCGAGTTCGCGATCCGGTTTCAATCCGGGCAGTCAAACCCCTTTGAGACCGGTGACAACTGGAACCTGAACGACATCCGGGTCACCGCCATCCTGGACGACGGGTCGGAGACCATCATCGTGCAAGACTCCGGAAACCCCTATCACCGCTTCAAGAGCGACGTGAACACCCGGCGCGCCTGGGTGCTCTGACGTCGCCGCGGGGGCGGCTCGGCTGCGTCAGGTGCTTCCCCGCTCGAAGGCTTCCACATCCTGGTAGTACCGTTCCACCTGGGCCTGGGTCGCCGCCTGGGTGTAGACCTCGGCACGCGGACGTTCGATGGAATCGAGGATGACTGTCGCGGCATCCTCGACGCGCTGCGCCCCTGGCAGCCCCCGCGAATCGGGCCCTCCACCGAGCGCGTTGTCCCCGAAAGCCGTGGCGACCACGCCGGGCATCACCACCGTCACGGTGATGCCCGGGTACGTCTCACGCAGCTCCTGGCGCAGACAGGCGCTGAGCGCGTTGAGCGCATGCTTGGCCGCGCTGTACGCCGAACGGTGGGGAACGATGGGCAGCCGCCCCAGGGTGCTGGAGACATTCACCAACTGCCCGGCGTCGCGTGACTGGAAGTGCGGCAACACCGCCTGCATCCCATAGAGGGCGCTGTTCACGTTGTCGCGCCACATGGCCTCCAGGTCATCGTCCGTGAGGTCCGCCACGGAACGCGTGATGCCCCGCCCCGCGTTGTTCACCCACACGTCGATGCGGCCAAAACGGGCGAGCGCAGCGTCACGCAGCCGCTCCATGTCCGCGCGCCGGGTCGCATCCGTGACCACGGCGAGTGCCTCGTGCCCACACTGTCCGGCCACCACTTCCAGCTCCGCCTTGCGGCGCGCGGCCAGCACCAGTCGGGCGCCCTTCCCGGCCGCTTGCCGCGCCAGCTCCGCGCCAATGCCGCTGCTTGCTCCAGTGATGACGATGACCTTGTCCATGTCCAGGGTCCTCCCAGGCTGACGCGTGTGCCTCTATCAGGCGCCCTGACGCCCCGCGAGCCCGACCGGCCCCCGTGGGGGGCGCTTCGCCACCTCGGCGCCAGGCTCACCGCGGGCCGTGCCGTGGTACCGTGAGACCCCTCCCCGCCCCTTCCGTCATGCCGCTGCGACTCTTCTCCTTTTCGATGCTCATCGGGCTCGGCGCGGTGCTGGGCCATCTGTATCTGTACCGTCGGCTGGTGCGCCCCCTGGTGCGGGGCCGCCTGCCTCGACTGCTGGCCATCGGCGTGCTCGTGCTGATGACGGGCGTGCTGGGGAACCGGCGCACCGTGCTGGACCTGCTTCCGGGGAGCGCCGAAGGGCTGCTCACCATGGCGGTGTACACGTGGATGGGCGTGGCGCTCTGCCTCGTCATCGCCCTGCTCCTGACGGACGCTGGCCGAGGGCTCACGGCCCTGGCGAGACGGATGCGGCCACGCGCCCCGCCCGCGCCTCCCACGCCAGCCCCCAGCCCCAGCGTGGACGAGGACCGGCGGCGATTCCTGGGCCAGGCCGTGGCCGGCACCGCCTTCGTCGCGGGGGGCGGGCTGGCCGCCTACGGAAGCTGGCGCGCCTTCTCGCCGCCGCTCATCACTGAAGTGGCGGTGAGGATTCCCAAGCTGCCCAAGGCCCTGGACGGGCTGAGCATCGTGCAGCTCACCGACATCCACGTGGGCCACTTCATCCAGCGCCGCTACATGGACGCGCTCGTCCAGCAGGCCAACGCGCTGCGCCCCGACCTGTTCGCCATCACGGGAGACCTCGTGGATGGCGACGTGGCCTCGCTGGGCGGCCACGTGTCCGCGCTCGCCGCGCTGAAGTCCCGCTACGGCAGCTACTTCGTCACCGGGAACCACGACTACTACTCGGGTGACGAGGAGTGGTCGGCCTTCCTGGAGTCACTGGGCATCTCGGTGCTGCGCAACCGGCACGTCTCCATCGGGGACAAGGGCGCATCCTTCGACCTGGTGGGCGTGGATGACTGGAGTGGTGGCCGGCGGCGCAACAAGAAGGGTTACGACCTGGAGCTGGCGCTCGCGGGGCGGGATTCCGACCGCGCCGCGGTGCTGCTGGCGCACCAACCCGCGAACTTCAAGGTGGCGGCGGAGCGCGGCGTGGACCTGCAGATTTCGGGGCACACCCACGGTGGACAGCTCGTTCCCATGACGATGCTGATTGGTCTGGCGTGGGAGCACTCCGCCGGGCTGTACGCGCACGGTGACTCCAACATCTACGTCAGCCGTGGCTGCGGCTTCTGGGGACCGCCCATGCGCGTCGGCAGCCCGCCAGAGCTGGTCAAGCTCGTGCTGACAGCATGACGCACTGGGACATCCGGTGCGCGGCCTGCCTGCTCACCAGGGAGCAGGCCATCGGGCGAAGGGCCGCGGCGGCTCGACTTCGGGTATGCTCCCCGGCAAATCAGGACCCGTGAGGGTGGGTCCTCAAGAATCTTGAGAGGCACAGATATGAAGCGCCTTGGAAAAGTCGGTCTGCTGGTCGGAGCGCTCACGCTGGGTGGCGCAGTCGTCGGGTGTAAGGCCGAGGACGACACCGCGAAGAAGCACCGCATCGTCGGCAGCGACCACCTGAGCAAGAAGGAGTTCAAGGAAGCCGCCGCGGCCTACGCGCTGTCGCTCCAGGCGGACCCCAAGCAGGAGAAGGTCTGGGAGAAGAAGGCCTTCGCCCACATGCAGATGGGGCAGATGAACGAGGCCGCCGAAGCCGTCCTGAAGATGGGCGAGCTCAAGACGACGCCCGCGGAGAAGGCGGAGATCTACCGGACGCTGGCCAGCATGTACATGACCGGTGGCACCACCGAGGACGCCGAGAAGTACTTCAACGAGGCCCTCAAGCTGGAGCCGAAGGACGAGGCGTCGCTCGGGTGGATCGCGGAGATCTACGCGCAGCGCGGCGGCGCCCGCTCCATGGGCGCGCCCATCATCAAGGAGTCCCTGGAGAAGTCGCTCAGCTATTACGACCAGGTCATCGCCATCAACCCCAACTCCGCCAACACCTACCTCAACAAGCGCGTGGTGATGGGCCGCCTGATGGAGTTCGAGCGGCAGCAGAAGGAGATGGCGCTGTCCGAGGCGGCCGAGAACGCGAAGAACAAGGAAGTCGTCGCCGAAGCGACGGCTCGCGCCGACGAGCACCAGAAGCGCATGGACGAGTACCAGGTGCAGTTCGCGGAGATGACGAAGAAGTTCGGTGAGGCACAGAAGGCCGCGAAGGCGGCGGCGCCCGCGCAGTAACCCACCGCAGCCAGCCGGACCGTACACGAGGGCCTGGGACCGCGAGCCGGTTCCGGGCCCTTCGTGTTTCAGCCGATGGCGGCCATCTGGATTTCTGGCCCACGGCTCAGCGGCGCCGTCTGCCTCCGCCTGCGAGCACCATCAGGATTCCGCCCACCAACGCCGCGCCGCCTCCCGCCAGATACAGCGTGGTGCGGTCGGTGTTCCGGCCGGTGATCAACTCCGTGGCCCGCTCCGCGAGCGAGTCCCGGGCCTTCAGCCCGGACCACAGCAACACGGCGCCCGCGATGGCGAGCATGACACCCAGCAGCCGGACGAAGCTCACGTTGCCTCCTGAAGTCACGGGCCTCCCTTGAAGGAGGAGGCCCGCGTCAATCTCAGCGCTTCTTTCGCCCCGAAGGCGCCTTCTTCTTCGCGGCTCCCGAAGCCTTCGCTGGCTTCGCGGCACGCGCCACGGCGGGCTTCGCGGCCTTCTTCGACGGCGCCTTCGCCTTGGACTTCGACGCGGCCACCTTGGTGGCCTTCACGGCGGCCCGAGCAGGCGCAGCCTTCTTCGCCTTGGCGGTGGGCTTCTTGGCCTTCGTGGCGGCGGCCTGCCTGGCGCTGCCGGCCGCGACGGTCTTCTTCCGCGCCGGGGTGCGCGTTGCCTTCGCCACGGCCTTCTTCCGCGCAGCCTTCCGCTTCGGCGCAGCCGCCTCTGGCTCGGGCGCGGGAGTCACGGGCGGCTCGACGCTCACGGGCTCGGCTCGCACGGGCTCCGGGGCCACGGGAATCGGGGTTTCCGTCACGGCCCGGCTGGGAACAGGCGGGGGCGCTTCGACGGGCGCCTCGGGCGGCGGGCGCGGGGGCTCCATCGAGAATGCCCTGTCGTCCTCGGACTCGCGCCCGGGCTTGGGCGCGGGGAACCGGGTCCCTGGGCCGCCCTGCGGCTTCGGCTTCTGGAACGACCGGCCGTGAGACGGGCCGCGGGGTTCAGGCCCCCGCTGACGCTGGGACGCCAGCGCGCGAATCCGGTCGAAGCCTGGGTGTGGAGACCGGGCGGCGTCTTCGCCCGCCGGCAATTCCCACGGAGCGGGCGCGGACGGCGCTTCGGGCGGAAGTGGCTCGGCCGTTTCAGCGGACACGGGCGCCGGAGCCTGCGGCTCCGGACGGATGAACGTCCTGCGCTTGGGCCACGCGGGCGATTCGGAACGAGACGGTTCCTGTCCTTCTGGCGCCCTGGGCGGGAACCGAGGCTCCTTCCGGTGCGGCGCGGCCTCCTCACGACGGCCCTCGCGGGAGAAGCGTCCACGCGGGCGGCCCGGGCCTGGCTCCTCATACTGCCCGGAGGGCGCGCCCCGGCTCGCCACGGCGGCTTCCCGTTCGCGGCGGCCCGGGCGCCCTGCCCGCTCCCGCCGGCCATCCCGTTCGCGATGCGACGGTGCCTCGGCCGTCCATGCCTGACGCCGCTGCGGATGCTCGCCCCGCGTCGCGACACGGCTCAGCGGCGCCTCGCCGTCGAACTGGAGCGCCTCGAAGTCGATCTTCTTCGCCGTCACGTTCACGGACGTCAGCCGCACCCGCAGCTTCTGTCCCACGCGCACCCGGCGGCCATTCGCGTACACCAGGGAGTGCGTCAGCTTGTCCAGCTTCGCCCCGGGCCCCAGCGTCTCGGCCTTCACCAGGCCTTCGACGTGCACCTCGTCCAGTTCGACGAAGAAGCCGAAGTCGGTGATGGCGGCCACGGTGGCGGCGAACTCCTCGCCCACGCGGTCCTTCATCAACAGACACGCGTAGAAGGACACCACCTCCCGCTCGACCTGCATCGCCGCGCGCTCGCGCTCGGAGCACTGAGCGGACATGTCCTCGAGCTGGTCCTCCTCGCGCTCCAGCATCGACTGCGAAGGCTTGCGCCCCTTCCGGGCCCAGTGCGCCTTGAGCAGCCGGTGCACCAGCAGGTCCGGGTAGCGGCGGATGGGCGACGTGAAGTGCAGGTAGTGCTCGGCGGCCAGGCCGTAGTGGCCCACGCGGGACGACGTGTACACCGCCTGCATCATGGAGCGCAGCAGGAGCTGGTTCAGCGCCCGCTGCTCCGGGTGGCCTTGGAGCTGGCTGACGAAGGCATCCAGCTCCTTCGACGACACGCCGTCCTCGACGCGCATCTTGAAGCCATAAGCCTCCGCCAGCGCGGCGAACGTGGCCAGCTTCTCCGGGTCCGGCTCGCCGTGGAACCGGTACACCGTAGGCAGGCCCTCGTCCTGGAAGAAGGTCGCCACCGCCTCGTTGGCGGCGAGCATGCACTCCTCGATGAGGCGGTGGCTGTCTTTGCGCTCGCGCTTGTCCATGCGCGCGGGCAGGCCTTCCTCGTCCAGCACCACCTTGTGCTCGGGCAGGTCGAAGTCGATGGCGCCGCGCTCCTTGCGCATCTTCATCAGCGCGCGGGCCAGCGACATCAGCCGCTCGAAGTGGGGCTTGTGCGCGTTGCGGTGCGGCACGTCCTTGCCGTCGAGGACGTCCTGCACCTCGTTGTACGTGCACCGCGCCACGCTGCGCATCACCGCCGGATACAAGTCGTAAGTGCGACGGTGGCCCCGGCGGTCGAACGTCATGTCCGCCACCATGCACAGCCGGTCCTCGTCCGGGCGTAGAGAGCAGATGCCGTTGCTCAGCCGCTCCGGCAGCATGGGCAGCACCCGGTCCGGCAGGTACACGGACGTGGCGCGACGCAGCGCCTCCGCGTTGAGCGCACTGTCTTCCCACACGTAGTGCGTCACGTCCGCGATGGCCACCACCAACCGCCACCCATCCGGCCGGTCCTCCACGCAGACCGCGTCGTCGAAGTCGCGCGCGTCCTCACCATCGATGGTGATGAGGGGAATGGCGCGCAGGTCGCGCCGGTGCTCGCCGCGGGCCTCTTCCTCGGTCACGGTCACCGCGTAGCGGTCCGCCTCGGCCATGACCTCCGGCGGGAACTCGTCGGAGAACCCCTGCGAGTAGGCGACGCCCAATACCTCGGCGCTCGGAGTGCCGGGCTTGCCCAGGGAGCCGGCGACCTCGCCGTGCAGTCCCCGGTCCGGGTCCAGCATCTGGGCACCAATGCCCAGCTGGACCTTCACCAGGTCCCCTTCGCGCGCCATCTGCGTCAGCGGCACGCGGATGGGGCCGGGCAGGCTCGAATCCGTGGGGTACACCACGGCGTAGCGGCCCTTCACGACGTAGGTGCCCACCGCCAGCTCGCGACGGCGCTGCACCACCCGGACGATCCGACCCTCCAGGCGCGGAGGCCGCCCCGAGACGGCCACCACCACCCGGTCATTGTCGAGCGCGCGCTGGGCCTCGTGCGGCGGAAGGAAGACGTTGTCTCCTTCCCCCGACAGCGGATGCACGAAGCCGAAGCCATCCCGGTGGACGTGGAGGATGCCTTCCAGCAGGCCGTCCTCTTCGACCTCGCTGAAACGACCCCGGCGGCCGGGCCACTCCGCCCGCTCCTGCCGGAAGCCCCCTCCATGCTTCGAAGCGCCCCGGCGATCACGCCCTGGGCCCCGCTCCTGCCAGCCCGCGCTCTTGCCGCGCGCCCCCGGCTCATGCCGGCGGGCCGCGAAGCCGCCAGGACCCGGCGCGCGCTGCCCGGCATGCCGAGGTCCGCGGTTCGGCCCGCCCTCGCGGGGCTCGGCGGCGCCGCGCTGACGCCACGCCGTGGGAGCGCCCTGCTCCCTTGCACGCACGTCGGCCTCGCGCCGCGATGGCTGCCGGGGCACGAAGCGCTTGCCGTCCTTGAGGATGTCGCCCTGACGGACGAGCTCGCGCAGGGCGCGCTTGAGCTCCGTCTGTTGTCCGGGGTGCAGGCCCGCGAGCCGGAGAAGCTCCTTGATGCCCAGCGGGTGGTCTGCTTCAGCGAGGATCTGCTTGAGAAGGTCTTGAGAAAGGCTCACGGTGGGGTCGCGGCTCGGCCGCTACGGGAACGGGTAAGCCCGAAGCGGCCGGACGGGAACCCCCCGGCGACCGGCCGCCCCCCGGAACCTGTTCCGGGCGACGACCCTCAGGGCTTGACCGTGACGTTGATTTTGAAGGAGCGGTCCACCAGGCCGGGCGACAGCGCCTTGGCCAGGAAGAACTCCACCTCGAAGGCGCCTGGGTTGCGCGGGGTGAAGAAGAACTCGCGGGTACCGGGACCGTCCTCGGGCGCGGGCTCGAAGTTGGCTTCGCGCAGGCCCACGCGCTTGGCCACCGTGGGCTCGATGGCCCAGGTGAAGCCGGGGTGCTCGGGCAGGCGCACGGTGAGGCCGTGGTTGAGGCGCACGTCCACGGACGTGGGGACCTCTCCCTCGATGTGCACCAGCTCCATCTCGTCCCGCGACACGGCGCGCGCTTCGGACGGACGAAGCTCCACGTTCTCCGCCAGGATGCGGCCGCCCCAGCCGGACGTCTTGTCGACGATGCCTTGCACCTGGAGCGTGTATCCGACGTGCTTGCGCAGGGCCTTGCCAGCGGCCTTGCCCTCGATGATGAACGACACCTGCTGGCGCGTGCCGCCATTGGACACGACGAGCACGAACTCCTCACCCGTCATCTCCAGGTTGCCACGCACGCCCGCGAAGCCCTTGATGCCCGCGCCCATGCCGGCCGCCGTCACCATGGAGACCTCACCGGGCGACAGGTAGCGCAGCCGCGCCTCCGTCTCCGCCGGGGCCGCCTCCACCACCTCGGCATCCGGCTTCTTGGCCGAGTACTTGCGAACGTCCACCACGCCCGCGTGGTTGGTCGTCTTGCGGATGAGTCCGCTGACGGAGACCTTGTGGTCCACGTAGGCCGGGAGGACTTCCTGATCCGGGCCCTGGAGGAGGAAGGTCAGCTCGCGCTTGTCGCGCCCGACGACCACCAGGTGCGGCATGTCGTTGGTGACCACCAGGCGGCCCTTGAGGCTGCCCTCGCCCGTGACGCCGCGGCCTTCGCCGGCCGTCAGCAACTGCTCCATCTCACGCTTGGTGAGCGGCTCGCCCGGAGGCGGTAACTTGGTGGCGCGAGGACGGGGCTTCTCCACCGGAGGGGCGGCAGGTACCGCGCTCGCCTTCGCCGCCTTGGCGCTCGCGGCGGACTTCGCTGCGGGAGGCGCCTTCGCCGGAGGGGCCTTCGGGGTCTTCGCTGCCGGGGGGGCTGCCTTCGCGGCCGAGGCCGTCTTCCCAGCGGGAGCGGCCTTCTTCGCGGTGGCCTTCTCCTGCGCGGCCTTCTTCACTGCGCTCTTGGCCCCCTTCGTTACGTCCGATGCCGCTTTCGCCAATTTCGTCGCCGCCTTCGCCACCCGCTTGGAGGCGTTCTTGATCAGATCCAGCCGGGCAGCGGAGTCCTTCTTCGCAGCGGGCTTTGCGCCAGCCTTGCCAGCGGGAGTCGTCTTCTTGGCCCCGGACTTGGGCTTGGCCATCGACGCAGTCTCCTTGAGAGTTCCCGTGTCCTTTCAACGGGTTGGCGGACCTGCCCAGAGGGCAGGCAAGCCTCGCGATCACCGTTGCTTGTAACGATGATCAGGTAGGCTGTCAAACTAACACTTGATTATCTCACGGACTTTGTTCGTGAACGGGTCCAAGCCACAAAGCCACGGCATGGCTATAAGCCGGGCATGAACGACTCCGCCACATTGCTGCCGGAAGAAGAAGCCCGGTCGCAGATCCTGGCCCTGTGCGCGCCCCTTCCCTCCGAGTGGCTGCCCTTGGATGACGCACTGGGGCGCGTGCTCGCCGAGGACGTGATGGCGCAGCGGACACTCCCTCCCTGGGACAACTCGGCCATGGATGGCTACGCGGTGCGCAGCGCGGACCTGGCGGGTCCCCTGCCCGTCCGGCTCGTCGTCGGAGAGACCATCTACGCTGGCGCGGTGGGCAGTCAGGCGCTGGCTTCCGGGGTATGCGCCCGCATCATGACGGGCGCTCCCCTCCCCACGGGTGCGGATGCGGTGGTGATGCGGGAGCGGACACGGCCCGTGGACCAGAGCGGCGCGGATCAGGTCGACGTGCTCGAAGCGGTGGCCCCGGGCCAGTTCGTGCGGCCCCGGGGCGAGGACGCTCGGGAGGGGCAGCAGCTGCTGGCACGCCGCACGGCGCTGGGCATCCCCGAACTGGGCCTCCTCTGGGCCCAGGGCCGACAGGCTGTGCCTGTGTCGCGCGCGCCGCGAGTGGCCATCCTCTCCACGGGCGACGAGCTGTGCCACGCGGACGAGCCACCCAACGGCCGCATCGTGGACACCAATGCTCCGTCACTGGCGCTGGCGGTCCGCCGCGCGGGCGGCATTCCCACGCAGCTGGGCATCGCTCGGGATACGCGCGACGCCGTACTGGCCGCGCTTTCCCGGCTGGACGGGTTCGACGTGGTGCTCACCAGCGCGGGGGTGTCCGTGGGCGAGCGCGACTACGTGAAGGAGGTGCTGGCTGAGCTGGGCGTGGAGCAGCATTTCTGGCGCGTCGCCATCAAGCCGGGAAAGCCGCTGGTGGTGGGCCGTCGTGTCGCCACGCTGTTCTTCGGACTTCCGGGCAACCCCACCTCCTCCCTGGTGACGTTCGAGCTCTTTGTGCGCCCAGCCCTCCGCAAGCTGCTGGGGCATGCACAGGTGGAGCCCGGACGTGTGGCTGGACGCCTGGAAGGCAAGCTCACCAAGCCCCCTGGCCTGGCGCATTTCGTCCGCGTCACGGCGGCTTGGAGAGAAGGCAACCTGTGGGCCCGTCCGCTGGCGACACAAACGTCTGGTGCCCTGCGTTCTGCGGCGGCGGCCACCCATCTGCTGCATTTCCCTCGGGAAGCCAGCAGTTTGACGGAGGGGGACGCGGTAGAACTGCTTCCGCTCTCATGGGTGGCCTGAGGAACGAAGGGCGCCGTGGAGCATCCTCTTGGGGGCTCGTGCTCGAAAGCACCAGCCGCCTTGACTTGAGAACCTGAGGACTCCAAACAGGGGCCCGCATCTGGAGAGGACTCAACATGTCGGACACACGCTCACCTCAGGTCCTTCCGACCCGTAAGCACACGCAACACCTGGAACGGTTCTCGGAGGCGGACATCCCGACCGGGCGCGGCTCGCTGCGGACCATCGTGTTCCGGGACAAGCGCAACGGGCGGGAGCATGTCGCGCTCGTGGTGGGACAGGTTTCAGGACACGAGGGTGTGCCGGTGCGCATCCACTCCGAGTGCCTCACGAGCGAGGTCTTTGGCAGCCTGAAGTGCGACTGCCGCGAGCAACTGGACCGCTCGCTCGACTTCATCACCCAGGCGGGACAGGGCGTCGTGCTGTACCTGCGGCAGGAGGGGCGCGGCATCGGCCTGGGGAACAAGATCAAGGCCTACGCCCTGCAGTCCAAGGGCCTGGACACCTACGAAGCCAACCGGCAGCTGGGTTTCGCGGACGACCTGCGCACCTACGACATCGCGGCGGAGATGCTGCGGAGCCTGGATGTGCGCTCGGTGGACCTGATGACCAACAACCCGCTGAAGATCGCGGGCATGGTCGAAGAAGGCATTCCCGTCCGGCGTCGAATCCCTTCCCGGACCGAGCACAATCCGCATAACGTCGACTACCTGAGGACGAAGCGCGAGCGTACGGGGCACCTGATTGAGCTCTTCGCCGAGGACGACGACACGGAAGCCAAGACAGGCTGAGAAGCCCCCCGCGAGGCGACGGAACACCGTCGCGCGCAACCAGGTCCGCGTGCCCTTCGAGGTGCGCTTCTGGGGGGTGCGCGGCTCCATTCCTTCGCCGGGCGCGCACACGAAGCGCTATGGCGGAAACACGCCCTGCGTGGAGGTCCGCTGCGGGGACGAGCTGCTCATCTTCGACCTGGGCACCGGCGCGCGCGCGCTGGGGCATGCGCTGGTGGCGAAGAAGAAGCCGGTGAAGGGCTCCATCTTCATCTCGCACTACCACTACGACCACCTGCAGGGCCTGCCCTTCTTCGGGCCCATGTACCTGCCCACGAGCGACCTGACTGTCTATGGTCCGGCGCGGCACGGGCAGTCGGTGAAGCAGCTCCTCAGCGGGCAGATGGTGCCGCCGTACTTCCCGGTGACGGCGGACGGCGTGTTCCGGGCGCAGCTCACGTACACGGACCTGGCCGCCACGCAGACGCTGCAGCTGGGCCCGGCGACGGTTCACACCATCGAGCTGAACCACCCGGGCGGCAACATGGGCTATCGCGTCGAGTGCCAGGGCCGCTCGGTGGTGTACGCCACTGACCTGGAGCACGGCAGCGACATGGACGCGGCCTTCTACGCGTTCGCCCAGGACGCGGACGTCCTCATCTACGACGCCATGTACACCGAGGACGAGTACCACGGCCGCACCGGGCCGGCTCGCACCGGCTGGGGCCACTCCACCTGGCAGGCCGCGGTGCATGCGGCGGACGAGGCCGGGGTGAAGAAGCTGGTGCTCTTCCACCACGACCCGTCACGCGATGACGCGGGCATGGACCGGCTGCTGCGTCAGGTGCGCAAGCACCGCCCCGACGCCATCGCCGCTCGCGAGTCCCTGGTCATCAAGCTGTAGCGCGCTTCACCGTCTCCCTCAGGCCCTGGAAGGGCAACCGCTCCAGGGCCGTGGGGACGTCCACCCACTCGAAGGCGTCGTGCTCCGCGCCCAGGCGCACGTCCGCGTCCGGCGGCACGTGGACGGCGAAGCCGTTCTCCTCCACCAGGTGCGGTGGCAGCGCCTCTCCCAGGGCGAAGGCGTGGCGGTAGTCCAGGTCCACCAGCGGCACGCGGAGGCCTGTCTCCTCCTCCAGCTCCCGCGCCGCGGCCTGCGCTGGCGACTCACCCGCTTCGAGCCTCCCGGTGAGGACCTGCCAGAAACCGCCCCGCTCCGGGCGACGGCGCACGAGCAGCACCCGTGCCTCGGGACCACGGCCCTTCACCACCGCGATGCTCACCGTCCGCATCGGCGGCGGCGCGTCCACGCGCTCGCTGTCGAACACGGTGCAGAAGCTGCTGGCGATGGCCTCTTCCACCTCCGCCATGGGGAGCGCGCGGCCCAACTCCCGCTGCATGGACGTGACACCTGCTTCTCGGATGCCACACGGGACGATGAGCTGGAAGTGGTCCAGGTTCGTGTTCACGTTGAGCGCGAAGCCGTGCGTGGTGAGCCAACGCGACAGGTGCACGCCAATGGCGGCGATCTTCCGCGCGTCCGGAGCACCTTCCGCGCCAATCCAGACGCCGGGCCACTTGGGGATGGGGCCCGCGGTGATGCCCCACTGGGCCAGCACCTGCATCACGGAGCGCTCCACGTCGCGCACGTAACGGCGCACGTCGCGTCGGTCCTCCGGCAGCAGGAAGATGGGGTAGCCCACCAGTTGGCCGGGGCCGTGGTAGGTGACATCGCCGCCACGATTGGTCTCGAAGACCGCCGCGCCCTCCTTCGCCAGCTGCGCGTCGCTGGCGACGATGTTCTCGCGCTTCGCGGCACGGCCCAGGGTGAGGATGGGCGGGTGCTCCAAGAGGAGCAGCGCATCGCCGGAGAGCCCCTGGCGGCGTGACTCGCTGAAGAGGTGCATCAGCTTGAGCCCGTCCTCGTACTCCACTCGGCCCAGGCGGTAGACGGTGATGGTGTTCATGACGTTCGCTTCTTTCGAGCCTTCCGCGTGGGCGAGGGCTTCACGGTGGGCGCCATGCTCCACGTTCCCGTGGGCACCCGGTTGAGGAGGGCATGCAGCTCATGGCCCGCGCGCGGCGAGCGGCTGGCCGCCTGCGCCAGCGCGATGAGCACTTCCTCCGAGACGGAGACCGCGGGCTCTCGCGAGGCCAGGCGCTGGCGAGCGATCTCCACGAATTCAGAGGGTGTGGGCACCTGGAGCGGCAGGAGCACCTGCACGTGCTCCAGGATGTCCGTGGGCACGGCTCCGCGCACGGCCTGAGTCAGCGCGGCGGTGGTGGACACGGAAACACTGGATGCGTCTCCGCGGAGGCTCAGGCCCCGATCCTCCGTGCGCAGGCCCCTCGCGCTCAGCAGGACGACGGGGCGGCGGTCCCGGGCCAGGAAGGCCTGCAGGGTCGCGTGTGACGTCGCGTCCAGGCGGTCCACGTCCTCCACCAGCAGCGTGCGAGAGGAAGTCGTCACGTCCAGCTCCGCGACGGGGGTGATGACGCCCGCGGCCTCTCGCTGGAGCTGCTGGAACCAGACGCTCTTGCCACTGCCTTCGGGCCCGATGACCAAGAGGGTCCGCGCGTGGGCCGCAAGCGACTGCGTCAGCAGCGCCTGCGTCACGCCCTGCCCCACGAGCCCCAAGACAGGTGTCACGGGCCGTTCCGGCCGCGACACCGTGGGCGAAGGCTCCAGCGTGACGTCACCCAGCAGCGATTGCGACTCGAACAGGCAGCTCTTACAGATGAACGCGCCCGCAGGCCCCGCGACCAGGTCCCCCGTGTCAGTACGCGGACGGCAACAGAAGGAGCACCATGCGTCGAGCGCGGCATCCGCACGCGTAGGGCCGCGCTCGATGATCCGAGCCTCTCTGCGACGCCGAAGCCGCGCATCCGTGAGGATGTCCGCTCCTGCGGGTCCTTCCTCTGCCTCACCCGCCAGGCGTGTTGACGCAAGCCGCGTCGTGGACGCCTCGACGCCCAGAAGTTCCTGCTCGCCCACGCCATCCTGGAGCGTGGCCGCTGAGGCGACCTCCGGTGCGGGCATGGACGCGGAGGGAACGCTCCGTCCAGTCGCCCCCGCGCTCCAAACCGGAATGGACGCGACACCGCTCCGCACGTCCACGGTCGCATCCGGTGGCGACGAGGAATCTTCCGCCCCTGCGACCACACCCGCGATGCGCGCAATCTGCACTTCGAGCCGCTGCAGATCTTCCGCGACCTCCGTCTCGATGACCCAGGCCTGGGCGGCGTCGCGAGGCGCGTCGTCACCGGCGTGCAGGGCCGCCTCTCGCAGCGCATCCTCGATGAGCCGCTGCCGGTGGACGACGTCCGGCAACAACTCCGACGCCAGGGAATGCACCACCCCGGATGCAGGCAAGCCCTCTTCGTCGTCAGCGTCCGTCCCAGGCCGCGCGAGCAGAGGCTCCGGCATCCACTCCAGCCGGTTCACCGCATCCGCGATGTCCGCGCGGCTGCCGTCCAACCGCTGCGCATGGCGAAGCAGCTGCAACGCGCGGGACGGGTGCCCCGCCTGACGGTACAGCTCCGCCGCTTTCTGCAGGCACTCCACCGCACGGGCCACGTCTCCCTGTGTCTCGGCGGACTGCGCGGCGCGGATCAGCTCGCGAGGGTTCTCGGCCATACGGGGAGAGCCTAACCGGCTCGGGGCACCCGCGCGCGGCCCTCGAACGCGGGCCCCAGCACCAGGCGCTTCCCGGCCCGGCTCCAGGGCCACCACGCCCCTCACCTCAGGGACGTGGACCCGCCACGGCGCTCACCTCACGCCATGGCCAGGAACAGCAGGTCCGGCTTCTCCAGGTACTTGATGATCTCGTACGTGAAATCCGCCGCCACCGAGCCGTCGATGACGCGGTGGTCGCACGACAGCGACAGGTTCATCATGTCGCGCACGACGACCTGGTCCCCCACCACCGCAGGGCGCTTCTTCAGGCGGTGCACGCCCAGGATGCCCACTTCAGGGTGGTTGATGATGGGCGTGGCGAACAGGCCGCCGCTCTGCCCCAGCGAGCTGATGGTGAAGGTGCCACCCGTCAGCTCCTCCATCTTCAGCTTCCGGTCGCGCGCGGCGGCGCCCAGGCGGGCCGTCTCACGCGCCAGGTCGGCCAGCGTCAGCCGGTCCGCGTTCTTCACCACCGCCACGGTGAGGCCGTCCGGCGTCGCCGCCGCCATGCCGATGTTGTACTCGCCGCGGACCACCAGCTCCTGCGACGCCTCGTCGAAGTTCGCGTTCAGGTGCGGGAACTTCTTCAGCGCCGCCACCGTCGCCTTGATGATGAACGGCAGGTAGTTGAGCTTGGTGCTCTCACCAGCCGCCGCCAGCTGCGCGTTCAGCCGCGCGCGCAGGGCCACCAGCTCCGTGGCGTCCACTTCCTCGACGAAGGCGAAGTGCGGCGCCGTGAACTTCGACCGCACCATCTTCTCCGCGATCTTCTTGCGCAGTCCCCGCAGCGGAACGCGCTCGTCCGCCGCGCCCGAGCTGACGGCAGGAGCCGCGGGACGCGCCTTCTGCTCGGCCGGAGCCGCGACGACGTTCTTCTCGCCACCCTCCAGCGCCGCCACCACGTCCGCCTTCGTCACGCGGCCCTGCGGCCCCGTGCCGGCAATCGACGCCAGGTCCAGCCCGTGCTCGCGCGCCATCCGCCGCGTCACCGGCGTGGCCAGCACCTTGGACGCTGAGGCAGGCGCCCCACCGACATGGCCACCCGCCACGGGCGCCGCCGCCGGCGCGCTGGCCTCGGCATGACCACCGGCCTGCGCCGGCGCAGCGCCCTCCACCTCCAGGGTGACGAGGAGCTGGTGCACCTTCGCCATGTCGCCTTCATTGCCGTGCGTCTTCACGACACGGCCCGCCTTGGGAGCGGGAACGGTGACGGTGGCCTTGTCCGTCATCACCTCGGCGAGCACCTGGTCTTCCTTGACGGAATCCCCCGCCTTCACGTGCCACTTCACCAGCTCACCCTCCATCACGCCTTCACCAAGGTCGGGGAGCTTGAATTCGAAGATCGCCATGGGGTCGTCTTTCCGGGAAGCAGGGGTGTTGGGTCAAGCCATGAATCGGAGCGTCAAAGCTCAGCCGAGCCGCTCGAGCCGCTCGCGCTCCATCAGGCCCTTCATGAAGAACTCAGCGGCCCGGTAGCTGGACCGCACCAGCGGACCGGAGGCCACGTAGAGGAAGCCATAGGACTCGGCCAGCGTCTTGTACGCCTCGAACTGCGCGGGCGACACGAAGCGCTCCACGCGCAGGTGGTACTGCGACGGCTGCAGGTACTGGCCCAGCGTCAGCACGTCCACGCCCACGTCGCGCAGGTCCTTGAACGTCTGCTCCAGCTCCGCGTCCGTCTCCCCCAGGCCCACCATGACGGACGTCTTGGTGTACAGGCCCTCGGGGCGGTTCTTGAGGTACTCCAGCACGCGCAGGGACTGGTGGTACTTCGCGCGGCGGTCTCGGACCGTCGGCGTGAGGCGCTCCACCGTCTCCACGTTGTGCGCCACCACGTGGGGCTTGGCCTCCGCCACGGTGGTCAGGTCCTTCTCCACGCCCTTGAAGTCCGGGATGAGCACTTCGACGATGGTGCGCGGGCTCTCCCGGCGCAGCTCGCGGATGGCGGAAGCGAAGTGGCTGGCGCCGCCGTCCGGCCGGTCATCCCGGTTCACGGAGGTGACGACGATGTACTCCAGGTCCATCTCCTTCACCGCCTGGGCCAGATGGATGGGCTCCATCGGATCCAGCGGAGGAGGCGCGCCGACCTTCACGTGGCAGAAGCGGCACGCCCGCGTGCACACCTCGCCCATCAGCATCACCGTGGCGGTGCCTCCGCCCCAGCACTCGGCGATGTTCGGGCAGCGGGCCTCTTCGCACACCGTGGCCAGCTTGGTGCGCTTCACGATGGCTTTGACCCGCTCGTAACCTTCTCCGTGCGGGAGCCGCACCTTCAGCCACTCCGGCTTGCGGGTGGTCTCAGTCACCTGGGGCAGAGGGAACCGGTCGGGAGTCGCCATGGATCGCGGGCCTTCTATGGGTTGGACGGAGGACGTTCAAGCGGAAGCCACTGACGCGAGGCGTCAGCATCCACCAGTCGTCCGCCAGTTGTCGCCTCTCTACTAATGCCCCCGGTTCCTGGGGACAGGCCCGGAGCACCCGTGAGGACGGCCAGGCAGGGGACCGTCACCTCGCGCGGCCGCGGGGGCCGGAAATACGAGGGGCCGTCCGCGGCACACCGGGACGGCCCCTGGGACTGCAAGCGAGGCGCCGCCGCCTAGAAGTGGCGCGGGTGGCCCAGCGTGGCCTCGGCACCCTCGTGCACGATTTCCGAGAGCGTCGGGTGCGCGTGGATGGTGTTGGCCAGCTCCTCGGTGGTGATCTCCAACTTCAGCGCGACACACGCCTCGGCCAGCAGCTCCGTCGCGTGCGGCCCGATGAGGTGCACGCCGAGGACCTCGTCGTACTTCCGGTCCGACACGATCTTGATCATGCCGGTGGCCTCGTTGGAGATGGCGGCCTTCGTCACGGCGCCCATCGGAGCGATGCCCACCTTCACGTCGTAGCCGCGCTCCTTGGCCTTCTTCTCCGTCAGGCCCACCGAGGCGACCTCGGGGTAGCAGTACGTGGCAGACGGCGTCAGGTCGTAGTTGATGGGCTGCGGGTTCTTCCCGGCGATGTGCTCCACCGCCACCACGCACTCCGCGCTGGCCATGTGCGCCAGCATCGGCGTGGGGATGATGTCACCCACGGCGTAGACGTTCGGCTCGGAGGTGCGCAGCATCGAGTCGACCTTGATGTAGCCGCGCTCGGCCTGGATGTTCGTCTTGTCCAGACCCACGTCCTCGGTAACGGGCGAGCGGCCCACCGCCGACAGGAGGATTTCCGCCTCCAGCGTCTTGGTCTCGTTGCCCACCTTCATGGTGACGCGCACGCCGTCCGCCGTGTGCTCCACCTTCTCCACCGCGGAGCCGGTGTGCACGTCGATGCCGCGGCGCTTGAAGATCTTCTCCAGCTCCTTGGAGATGTCCGCGTCCTCGATGGGGAGCAGCGCGGGCATGTACTCCACGATGGAGGTCTTGCTGCCCACGTGGTTGAACACGGAGGCGAACTCACAGCCCACCGCGCCGGCGCCCAGCACGATGATGCTCTTGGGGACGCGGTCGATCTGCAGGATGGAGTCGCTGTTCAGCACCCGCTTGTGGTCCACGGGGACGTTGGGCAGGGACTTGGGCACCGAGCCCGTGGCGAGGATGATGTTCTTCGCCTCCAGGATCTTCTTGGAGCCGTCCTCGGCGGTGACTTCCACCTTGCCCTTGCCGGCGATGCGGCCGTGGCCCTTCACCACCGTCACCTTGTTCTTCTTCATCAAGAAGTCGATGCCGTTGGCACCCTTGGTGACAATCTTGTCCTTGTGCTTCATCGCGTTGGGCCAGTTGATGGCCGGGCTGCTCACATCAACGCCGAAGTCAGCCGCTTCGCGGACGTGGTGGAACAGCTCCGCGGTCCACAGCAGGGACTTGGTCGGGATGCAGCCGCGGTGGAGGCAGGTGCCGCCCAGCCGCTTGTCCTTCTCGATGATGGCCGTCTTCAGGCCCAGCTGACCCGCGCGAATGGCGCCCACGTATCCGCCGGGGCCCGAACCGATGATCACCACGTCGAACGTCTCAGCCACGCACGCCTCCGTAATTATTGCGGATGGAACCCGGTGGGGCTGATAACCCCCGGTCCCGGTTGGAATCAAGGAGTTTGCTCGTGCGCCGTTTCCCGCTCCGAACCCTCCTCTTGATGTTGGTAGCACTCATCGCCTTCGGGCGCCTGTGGTGTGTGACGCACCAGGAGAAAGCGCCCGGTCCTCGCCCCGGGCGCATGGCCCAGGCGGGTGACGCCCCGGCCGGCGCCCCCGTCCCCTCCTCCGCCCCCGAGTGCCGCACGCTGGAACGGGCCCTCGAAAGCGCCCTCCGCACGCCCCAGGACACCCAGGTCCTGGACGAAGCGCGTCAGCAGCTCGACGCATGCCGTCAGCCGCCCGTTCGCGCCTGCGCGCTGGGCGTGGCCCTGGACGCCCGGTCGCCCTTATCCGAGGGAGAAGCCACACCGCTGCGAGGCCTGCTGGCCAGCCTGTGTGAGCACTGCCCGCCGGCCGCCAATTCGTGCGCCCGGTCCGTGGGGCAGGCCCTGCTGAGTGCCGCGGTGGGACCCAATGCCGACGTCGCGAGCGCGAAATGGAACCTGGAGCATGCGGGGCCAGGCCTGGAGGGGGCTTGTGCCTCGCTCGTCCAGTTGGGGCTCGCACCCGCGGCCCAGTCAGACCTCACGGTACGGCCCCCGGTGCTCGCGCTCGTCGGGGAGCTGGCGCCCCGCTGCTCGCAGGCAGGCTTCCTGGATGACGCGCTCCTGCGCGCCGCCGCTGTGAACCTCGTGGCGCCCACGCCCGCGCTGGTCGCCCTGGCCGCGGTGCCCATTCCTCCCGAGACGAGCGCCATGAAGCCGGACCGGATTGAAGGCACCGAGCCCGGCTTCCAGGCGTTCGACCGGGACGAGAACACCGGGGTTCCAGTCGGCAAGGCGCTCAAGAGCAAGCGATGGGACGCGGACGGCGCGCTGCGCGCGAGCTACGCGCCCACGCTGAAGCAGCTCGTATCAGTGAGGATCCGCGCCACGGGCCCGGGAACGGTGCGCGCCATCGTCCGGACGCCGCAGGGCGTGGGCTTGAAGGACCCGGAGAAGGACTTCGCCTTCGTCAACCCCACCGTGTGCCGTTTCACCGGCACGGGTCAGTGGGAGCAGTGCCCGCTCCAGGTGCCGCTGCGCGACGTGGACGCCGTGAGCGTCTTCCCCGAGCACGCGGACACCGAACTGAAGGAGCTGGAGGTCCACGGCGCCCGCTGAAGGCGCCGCCGACCGACGTCAGGCGACGAGGCCGCGCTCCTTGGCCAGTGTGAAGAGTGGCGCGGCGTCCTTCTTCAGCACCGCGCTCACGTCCTTGACGATGGAGTCACCCGACTTCGCGACCGACAGGAAGTTGTCGAAGGTGCGCGTGAGGATGAGCACGCCGGAGATGATGACGCGCTGAAGGTTGTGCTGCAGGTCCGTGCCTTCATAGATGAGCCACGCCTGCTCCACGCAGGTGCGGCGGGCGTCCATGAGGAACTGGTTGAGGACGGTGCGCTCGTTCGCGTCGGGCACCTTCGACTTCGAGCTCACCGAACCCACGTAGATGAGGTTCGTGTTGAGCCGCGCCGCAGCTTCCTGCATCTGCGCCAGCACCAGCGTCACGTCCTCCTTGGTCGGAGGATTCTCCCAGCGGGAGAAGATGACTCGGTCGATGATCTCCGCTTTGTAGGTAGGGCCGTTCACGATGCCTCCGGTGAGGCGAGCGCCTGACCGGCACCCGCCCGGCTTGCCACGCTGCCGTGCGGTCGGATCTGTAGCAGGAACACTCCATTCGTTGAAGTGCACGACACCTGAACCGGCATTCATTTGGCCCGGCACCGCGGTTCTGTCCTGCAGCGGAAACGGACAAATCCACTCGGACCGACACGGACACTCAGGGAAAACACGTATACGCCCGCGTCATCTCCAGGATTCACCGGATCCTGTCGTGCAGCGGACATGCGCGGCGGATCAGCGCGAAGCGCGCCTGGCGAGGACAGCCTTCACGTCGTCGAGCGAGAGGCCCAGGGGCCGGACCGCGACGAGCACGTGGTAGAGCACGTCCGCCGCTTCCTCCGCGGCGCGTGACGGGTCCATGTCCGCGCACGCCGTCACCAACTCCGCGGCCTCCTCGCCCAACTTCTTCAAGCGCAGGTTGCGGTCCTCCAGCAGGCGGCGCGTGTAGCTCGGAGGTGCATCATCGGGCCGCTCCACCGGCGCGGCGCGGCGAGCGAGCGTGTCATCCAACGCACTCAGTGCATCCCAACGGCCCGGGCCGAAGCAGGTCTCCGTCCCCAGGTGACACGCGGGGCCCGCCTTCTTCACGCGCGCGAGCACCGCGTCACCGTCACAGTCGGCGCGGAGCGCCACCACGCGCTGGACGTTTCCACTGGTGGCGCCCTTGTGCCACAGGCCGCGCGTGCGCGACCGGTAGTGCATCTCCCCCGTGGCCAGCGTGCGCTCCAGGGCTTCCCGGTCGGCATGCGCCACCATCAACACGTCACCGGTGCTCGCGTCCTGCGTGACGACCGTCACCAGTCCGTTGCCCTTCGTGAAGTCGAGCGCGTCCAGGTCGAGCATCAGCGTGTCTCCACGGCGCCGAGCCGCTCCCGCACCACGCGCGCCAGGGCCGCGTTGGTGGCGATTCCATTTCCGCCGAACGCGGTCCGCCGCCCCGTCCAGTCGGTGAACACACCGCCGGCTTCCTCGATGATGGGCTGCAAGGCCGCTCCATCCCAGGGGGACAGCAGCTCATCCACCATGACCTCCGCGCGCCCGGTGGCGACCAACAGGTAGCCGTAGCAATCCCCCCAGGTACGGTCCACGGCCGCATCCCGCGCGAGCGCGCGCCAGGCGGCCCCGCGCTCCGGGTACACCGGGAAGCGCTCATCCGTGGACAGCACCACGGCCTGGGACAGCTCCGCCTGCGTGGACACGGCCGCGCGTTGGTCGTTCCAGAAGCAGCCCCTCCCCGGCGCCGCCACCAGCAACTCACTCACCGCGGGGAAGTACGCGGCCCCCACGAGGATGCGCTCACCCTCCGCCAGCGCCACCAACGTGCCCCACAGGGGGACACCGCGGATGAACGTCTTCGTCCCGTCGATGGGATCCAGAATCCACCGGCGCTTCGCGCCCGGACGCGTCTCGCCGAACTCCTCGCCCAGGATGCCGTCGTGAGGGAAGCGCGTTTCCAGCCACTCGCGCGCACGGGACTCCGCCGTGCGATCCGCCACCGTCACCGGAGAGCCGTCCGACTTCGTGTCCACCGCGATGCCACCGCGGAAGAACCCCAGCGCCGCGTCTCCCGCTATCCGCGCCACCTCGGCGGCGGCCTGCATCAGATTTCCCGAGTCCGTCATGCCAGGCTCCGAATGTGAAGGCCGCCCTCGCGGAGCAGCGCCTTGATGGCGCCCACGGTGGTGAGGCCGTCGTGAAGGATGCCCGCGACCAAGGCCGCATCAGCGCCTCCCTCCTGGAACGCATCCCGGACGTGCGCCGCGCTGCCCGCGCCGCCCGAGGCGATGACGGGCACATCGACCGCCTCCGACACGGCCCGCGTCAACGCCAGGTCATAGCCCGTCCGCGCGCCATCCCGGTCGATGCTGGTGAGGAGCACTTCCCCTGCCCCGCGCGCCACACACTCACGCGCCCAGGCCACCGCGTCCAGGTCCGTGGGCTTCCTGCCGCCATGGGTGTAGACGCGCCAGCGATCGCCCTCTCGCTTCGCGTCGATGCTGGCCACCACGCACTGCGCGCCGAAGCGCTCCGCACATGAGGTGAGCAGCGCCGGATTGGTCACCGCCGCGGAGTTGATGCTCACCTTGTCCGCGCCCGCTCGAAGCGCCCGGCCCACGTCATCGACCGTGCGCACCCCGCCGCCGACAGCCAGGGGAATGAAGAGCTGCTCGGCGGTGCGCCGCACCAGCTCCCACAAGGTGTCCCGCTCCTCGGCGCTGGCGGAGATGTCGAGGAACGTCAGCTCATCCGCTCCCTCCGCTTCGTAGCGCCGGGCCAGTTCCACCGGGTCTCCCACGTCGCGAAGTCCCTCGAACTGGGCGCCCTTCACCACGCGTCCGCCCTTCACGTCCAGACAGACGACGAGCCGCCGCGTGAGCATCACTTCACCTCCAAGGACACGGAGCCCTTCATGCTGAACACCGAGCCGGAGTCCACCATGGCATCCCGCAGCGCCAGCCCCAGCGCCTTGAAGGACGCCTCCGTCGCGTGGTGGCTGTCCTTTCCGCGCAGCACCCGCAGGTGCAGCGTCACCCGGGCGTGCTCGCTGAACGAGCGCATCCAGTGCTCGTAGAGCCGGTTCTTCAACGGGCCCTGGTAATAAAAGCGCCCCCCTGCATCCAGGCAGGCCTGCACCAGCGCGTCGTCCATGGGGATGGTGCGCTCGGCGAAGCGCGCGGCCGTGGCGGGAATCACCTGCTGCACCGCCGTCCCCAGCGTGATGGCCACGTCCTCCATCACATGGTGCGTGAGGTCCCCCCGCGCATGCAGCGAGAGGTCCAGCCCTGCGTAGCGCGCGAAGGTGGCCAGCATGTGGTCGAAGAACTTCAACCCCGTGTCCACGTTCGTGACGCCCTTGCCCGGCGACAGCTCCACCCGGACCTGCGTCTCCTTCGTCTCCCGAATGACAGTGGTCATCCCGCGAACTCCCGAGCGACTGCGCTCGCATCCAGCCTTCCGGTGTACAGCGCCATGCCAATGACGGCCCCGTATGCGCCCGCCGCCGCGAGGGCCCGCAGGTCCTCCATCGTCGTCACGCCACCCGACGCGTACAGGCGGTGCCGGCTGGTGCTCGCCACCTCCCGCATCAACGGCAGGTCCACTCCCGACAGCTGCCCCTCCTTGTGGACCGCCGTCACGAGCAGGCCCCCCAGCGGCAAGGGCTCGAAGGCCGCCAGCACCTCCCGGATGTCGCGATGGCTTCCCGCCGTCCAGCCTCGCGTCACCACCTCGCGCCCCTTCACGTCCGCGGCCACCACCACGCGGCCGGGGAAGCGGTTCGCGATGTCCGCCAGCCAGCCGGCGTCTTCGATGGCGCGAGTGCCCACCACCACGAACTCGGCGCCGCCCGACAGGACGGTCTCCACCCGGTCGGAATCGCGCACGCCGCCGCCCACGGAGAAGGTGAGCCCTCGCTCGTGGGCCGTCAGCTGGAAGATGGCGTCCGCGTTGGAGCCCTTGCCCAGCGCCGCGTCCAGGTCCACGACATGGAACGCACGGAAGCCGTGACGGCGCCACTGCGTCAATGCCTCCAGCGGGTCCTCCACCCGGACCTTCTCCGCCGCGTACGAGCCGCCCACGAGTTGGACACACGCGCCCTCGCGCAGGTCGATGGCTGGAATCGCAATCACGGCGCCACCTCCCGCAGGAAGGCCTGCACGAAGCGCACGCCCGCCGTGGAGGACTTCTCCGGGTGGAACTGCACACCCACCACCCGTCCCCTGCGCACCGCCGCCGGGAAGCGGTCCGCCTCGTGCGTCGTCCACCCCGTCACCACCGAAGCATCCGCGGCGCGGCAGACGAAGCTGTGCGCGTAGTACACGGTGTCCAGCCGCGCCCCCGCCAGCGTGCGTTCGTCCTCGACCTGGTTCCAGCCAATCTCGGGTACTCGCTTCGCCGCCAGCCGCGTCACCCGGCCCGCGAAGTAGCCCAGGCCGGCGCCCTCGCCTTCGTCACTGCCGTCGAAGAGCAACTGCATGCCCAGGCAGATGCCCAGGCACGGCAGGCCCTGCTCCAGTGCCGCGCGCATGGCTTCACGCCCCGGCTCGAGCCGCGCCACCGCCGCACCGAATGCGCCCACCCCCGGCAGCACCAGCACGTCGGTATCCAGCGCACGCAAAGGGTCCTCCTGGGCGCGCACCTCAGCGCCCGGCACCGTGGCCAGCGCCTTGGCCAGCGAGTGGAGGTTGCCCGCGCCGTAGTCGAACAAGGTGACTCTCATCGCAACGCCTCCCGCAGCGCCGCCAGCGCCGTCTCCATCAAGGGCCAGGGCCCCACACCGATTCGGAGCGCGTCACCCACGCCCGTCAGCGCCTGGAACGCCCGCACATTCACGTCCCGCTCTCGCATCCGCTCCGCGACCGCCAGCGCGCCCGGAAGCGGCACCATCAGGAAGTTGGCTTCCGATGGCAGAGGCGTCAGACCCAACGACACCAACTCGCCGCGCAGCCGCTCGCGACAGGCGACGGCTTCCTCCGCACGGGCTCGCACCCAGTGCGCGTCACCATTCAGCACCGAGACTGCCACGGCCTCCGCGACACTGGTGAGCTTGTAGGGTCCGCGAGCCTTCTCGACCTCCGCCACCAGTTCGGGTGATCCGACGCCCCACCCGACTCTCAGCCCCGCCAGCCCGAAGGCCTTGGAGAAGGTGCGCGTCACCAGGACATTCGCCCGCCGTCGCGCCAGGTCGAGGAAGTCCTTCCCCGGCGCGAAGTCCGCATAGGCCTCATCGATGATGACGATGCCGGGTGCGTCCTCGGCGACGCGCTCCACCGCCGCCCGCGACAGCGCGGTGCCTGTGGGGTTGTTGGGCGAGCACAGGTAGATGACCTTCGCCCCCGTGCCGAGCAGTGCGTCCGCATCCACGTCGAAGTCCGGCTTCAACGGTACCGGCACGCCCTCGAGTCCGTTCACCTTGGCGAACAGCGGCACCATGACGAAGGTCGGGTCCTGATAGGCCAGCGTGTCCCCGGGCTCCAAGAAGGCGCGCAGCGCCGAGTCGATGACGTCATCCGAGCCGCAGCCCGTCGTTATCTCGTCGGGCGCCGCGCCAATGGACGCAGCCAGCGCCCGGCGCAGGTCCGGGGCATACCCCCGTGGATAACGCGGTACGCGGGACACGGTGGTGGCAAGAACCCGCTCCACGGCGGGCGGAACGCCAAAGAGGTTGGTGTTGTCACTCAGGTCCACCCGGCACGGGCGATTCGAAGGCGCGTACAGTGGAATGTCCCGGTACGAAGCCCGCCTGGGAATCATGGCCGCCCCCAGGCGCGCGCGGCGTCCGCGTGCGCGAAGAGACCTTCACTGTCGGCCAGCCGCCCCACGTCCTCCGCCAGAGACGCCGCCGCCGTGGGCGCGACGCGCTGGTAGGTGGTCCACCGGTAGAAGTCGAGCAGGTTGAGTCCCGAGTACGCCCGCGCCAGCCCCGCCGTGGGCAGCACGTGGTTGGAGCCGGTCATGTAGTCGCCGTAGGCCACCGACGAGCGCTCCCCCAGAAAGACGGTGCCCGCGTTGCGCACCCGTCCCAGGTCCTCCCGCGGCGACGCGGTTGCGATGAGCAGATGCTCCGGAGCGAAGTCCGCCACGAAGGGCCAGGCCTCCTCCAGGGACGCCACCGTCAGCACCGCGCCGCGAGAGCCCAGGGCCGACGTGACGATCTCCCACCGCTTCGCGCGCTCGGCCTGCCGCTCCACCTCCGCGGCGATGGCGTCTGCCAGCGCGTCACCCAGCGCCAGCGTGACGCAAGCCGCCTCCGGATCATGCTCCGCCTGAGCCAGCATCTCCCGCGCCACCGCGGCAGGGTTCGCCGTGCCGTCGGCCACGACCAGGATTTCACTGGGGCCCGCGGGTGCTTCAATCGCCACCGCGCCCACCACCTGCAGCTTGGCCTCGGCCACATAGGCATTGCCCGGCCCCACGATGCGGTCCACGCGCGGCACGCTCTCCGTGCCATAGGCCATGGCCGCCACCGCGCCCGCGCCGCCCAGCGAGAAGACGCGGTCCGCGCCCGCCAGGGATGCCGCCGCCAGCACGTTGGGGTGTGGCAGTCCATCGGGCCCCGGCGGCGAGCACACGATGACCTCGCCCACGCCCGCCACCTTCGCGGGCACCACGCCCATCAGGACGCTGCTGGGGTACACCGCGCGGCCTCCTGGGGCATACACCCCCACGCGGCCCAGCGGATCCGGCCGCCGCCCCACGAGCACGCCCGGCTCGGTTTCGACCTCCACCAGCCGCGGCCTTTGCGGCGCGTGCGCCAGGGCGATGTTCCGAGCCGCCCGGGCCAGCGCGTCCCTGACCGCTGGCTCCAACCCGGCGAGCGCCGCGGCGCAGGCCTCTCGCGGAACCTCCAGCGCCGTCAGCTCCACGCGGTCGAACTGCCGCGCGAGTTCGAAGAGCGCCTGATCTCCTTCCGCTCGCACGCGGGCGATGAGCTCCCGCACGCGCAGCGCGACGCGGGCATCGGATCCAGTCGCGCGGTCCAGCAGACGCCGGAAGTCCTCCCGAGCAAGCGCGGACAGGGGACCGCGGTACCTCAGGGTCGACGAAGCAAGGAAGGCCGTCACGCCATCAACCTTTCAATGCGGGTGACGAGGATGCCCTCGCAGCCCAATGCCTTCAGCGCGTTGATTGTGCGGTAGATGGTCTTCGCCGGCACCACCGCGTGCACGGCCACGAAGTCACCGCCGTCCAGCACGTCCACCACGGTGGGACCATTGAGGCCCGGGAGGACTTCGCGCACCCGGATGAGCGAATCCTTCGGCACGTTGGCCATCAGGTAGCGCTTGTCGCGCGCCGCCAACACCGAGCCCAGCGCCTGCTTCAGCTCGGCGAGCTTCTGCTGGGTGTCCACCGGATTGCCCTTGCACGCCACCAGCCGCGCACTGGACTCCAGCACCGTGCCCACCTCGCGCAGGCCATTCATCTTCAGCGTGGAGCCGGTGGACGTCAGGTCCACGACGATGTCCGCGATGCCCAGGTGGGGCGCAATCTCCGCCGCGCCCGACACCGGAACCACCGCCACCCGCTGCCCGCGCCTGGCGAAGAACTCCTGCGTCAGCCGAGGGAAGCAGGACGCGACCCGCATGCCCTCCTTCACGTCCTCCGGCGAGGCGAAGCCGCCCTCCTCCCGCGCCGCCACCACCAGGCGACACCTGCCGAACTCCAGGTCCATCAGCAGGTCCAGCTCACGTCCGGACTCACACACCAGGTCCCAACCGGTGACCCCCGCATGCGCGGCGCCGTCCGCCACGAACTCCGGGATGTCCTGGGCGCGGACGAAGATGGCCTCGAACTCTCCGCCCAATGACGCGGTGAGCGCGCGCTCGCCCCGGGCCCGCACCTCCAGCCCCGCGTCATTGAACAACTCCCGTACTTCGTCCGAGAGGCGGCCTTTGTTGGGCAGAGCAATCTTCAGCAGCATGAGGGACCTTCGAGACTGCGAGGAGACAACGACGCGGAAACGAAAAAAGGCCCGTCCTGGGGGGACGGGCCTTCGGTCGCTGCGGCAGGTGCCGAGGTGGGTGGTGCGTCTAACGTCTCACCCAGGCATGCGCATGGCGAACGGTCCCGTCGGGGCCGAGCCGATGATGCGCATGGTGATGGTGAAGGGACGCGAAGAGCATCGCAGCATGAGTAACGACAAAGCGCCCCGCCGTCAACCGGGCCCCGGGAGCGCCCGCGCAACGCTTGCAAACACCCGCGCGGGCGAGCAGGAAGCGCCCATGCAAGTCGCGGACGTCATCATCGTGGGTGGGGGCATCATGGGCTGCGGCATCGCGCTGCGGCTGCGGCAGGCCGGAGTGCGCGTCGTCGTGCTGGAGCGCTCCATTCCAGGCGCGGAGGCCTCCAGCGCGGCGGCGGGAATGCTCGCGCCCCAGATGGAGTCCGACGGTCCGGGCGCCTTCCTGGATTTGTGCCTGCGCAGCCGCGGCCTCTATCCCGCCTTCGCTGCCGAGCTGCGCGAGCTGTCCGGCGTGGACGTGGCCTACCGGCCCTGCGGCATCCTCAAGGTCGCCTTCAGCGAGGCCAGCCTCCACCACCTGGACGCCACGGTGGCGTGGCAGCGTGGCATGGGCCTCCGGGCCGATTTGCTCGACGGCGCCGCGGCCCGCGCCCTGGAGCCACGCCTGTCCGCGAAGGCCGTGGGCGCCGCGCACTTCCCGGACGACCACCAACTGGACAACCGGCTCCTGGTGCGCGCCCTGACGATGGCCGCCGCCCGGCTGGGCGCGGAGTTCCGCAGCGGCTACGTGCGCGGCGTGGTGCAGGAGGGTGGCCGCGCGGTGGGCGTGGACCTGGACGGCGAGCTGCTGCGCGCCGACGCGGTGGTGCTGGCCGCGGGCTCCTGGTCCGCCCTGGTCCACGGCGCCGGCGTGGAGGCCCGGGCGGTGCGGCCCGCGCGCGGGCAGATGGTTCAATTCCAGACACGCCTGCCCCTGCTGGACCGCATCGTCACGTCCGAGAAGGGCTACCTGGTCCCGCGCGCGGACGGCCGGGTCATCGCTGGCAGCACCATGGAGCTGGTGGGCTTCGACAAGCAGGTGACCGCGGCGGGGCTGGCGCGCATCCTCGACATGGCCCTGGAGCTGTGCCCGGAGTTGGGCTCGGCGCCCGTCACGGAGACGTGGGCGGGCTTCCGGCCGTGGACCGAGGACAAGCGGCCCTACCTGGGTGAAGGCCCCGTGCCCGGGCTCTTCCTGGCCACCGGCCACTTCCGCAACGGCATCCTCCTGGCCCCCATCACCGCGAAGCTCGTCGCGCAGGCCGTGCTGGGTGAGCGGCCCGCCGTGGACCTGACCCCCTTCCGGTACGACCGCTCGCTCACCCAGCCCCATACCTGACGCAACCCGACGTCAAGGGTGGGGAGCCGTCCCCCTGCCTCCTCGGGCGCAGGGGGTGCGAGCGGGCGGGCGGTCCCGCCGCCGGATTCAGAGGGGCGGACATGACGCGGCGCCTGCCTGTCCCACCCACCGCCAGGGGTCGTCCCCTCGCCAGGCCCCTCATTCGATCAGCCGTGAACCCTGATCCGATGGTAAATTCCCGTACTCGTTGGCCAATGAATCCCGGAAACCTCTAGAATCGCTCGCTGTGGAAGCCATCCCCCCTGCCCCACCCCGAATCCTCATCGTCGATGATGACGACTCCGTACGAGACGTCATCTCTGTCCTGCTACGTGAGGAAGGCTACAACTGTGTCGTCGCCAACGGGGCCGAGATGGCCCTGGACCTGGCGGGCGAGGAGGAGACGCCGCTCGTCATCAGTGACATGAAGATGCCGGGCAAGGACGGCCTCTGGCTCCTGGAGAACCTCCGCGAGCGGCTCCCCGACACCTCCGTCATCATGCTCACGGGCTACGGTGACACCGAGTCGGCCGTGGACTGCCTGCGCCGCGGCGCGGTGGACTACCTGCTCAAGCCACCCAAGCTCACGGACCTCATCCGGGCCATCGAGCGGGCGCTGGCCAAGCGCCGCATCGAGATGGCCCGCAAGCGCTACCAGAAGAAGCTGGAGCGCAAGGTCCGGGACAGGACGGCCGAGCTGCGCAGCGCCCTGCGCGACATCGCCAACACGTACCAGAACACGCTGCTGGCCCTGGTGGCCGCCCTGGACGCGCGCGAGCACGAGACGAGCGACCACTCCCAGCGCGTGGTCAGCTACACGTCCGCCATCGCGCAGCGCATGGGCATCCAGGGCAAGGAGCTGGAGGAGATCGGACGCGGCGCGCTGCTGCACGACATCGGGAAGATTGGCGTGCCGGACGCGGTGCTGCTCAAGCCGGGCAAGCTCACCCCGGACGAGTGGCTGGAGATGCGCAAGCACCCGGACATCGGCTTCCAGATGATCCAGGCCATTCCATTCCTGGACACGCCCGCCTCCATCGTCCTTTCGCACCAGGAGCGCTGGGACGGCGCCGGCTATCCGCGCAACCTCCAGCGGCACGAAATCCACATTGGCGCGCGCATCTTCGCCGTGGCGGACACGCTGGACGCGATGACGAGCGACCGGCCCTACCGCAAGGGCACGACGTTCACCAACGCCATCCAGGAGATCAAACGCTGCGCCAACACGCAGTTCGATCCGGAGGTCGTGCGGGCGTTCCTCGACATTGGCGAGGAGGGGCTGATCCGCATCAAGCAGGAGATGGCGACGAAGAAACTCCAGCTCCCGCAGGCCGAGCAGGACGCCCATGACGCCGAGGCGGAGCTGGCCCGGCTCACGGATCTGGACGACGACGTGGACGCCGCAGTGCCGGGCCACTCCGCCAGCGACGAGGACGAGCCCAAGTCCGCCGTCGTTCGTTCGGCGGCTGGCAACAAGGGGTGAGCCTGGCTGGAAGAGATGACCGCACGGGGGGCGGCTGTTATGAGGACAGGTCCGCCGTGACGACACCTGCCCTCCAGCCCCCGCCTTCCGCGCTGGCGCCGCCCCTGCTGGACGCGCAGGGGCGGCGGATGACGTACCTGAGGCTGAGCATCACCGACCGGTGCAACTTCCGGTGCAGCTACTGCTCGCCCGCTTCGTGGGGTGGCAAGCGGGACCTGCTGGGCCCCGAGGAGCTGGAGCGAATCACCTCCGTCTTCGCCCGCATGGGGATCCGCCGCGTGCGGCTCACCGGCGGCGAGCCGTTGATCCGCCCGGACATCCTCGACATCGCCCGGCGAATCGCCGCGGTCCCCGGCATCCAGCACCTGGCCATCACCAGCAATGCCAGCCACCTGGAGCGGCTCGCCCGCCCCCTGCGCGAGGCGGGCGTCACCCAGCTCAACCTGAGCCTGGACACCCTCTTGGCGGAGACGTTCCGCCGCATCTCCAAGCAGGGGGACTTCGACGCGGTGCTGCGAGGCGTGGACGCGGCGGCGGGCGCCGGCTACGCGTCTCTCAAGCTCAACGTCGTCGTCATGCGGGGCGTGAACGACGAGGAAGCCTCCGCCCTCGTCGCCTATGCGCACGCGCGCGGCTTCACGCCCCGCTTCATCGAGCTGATGCCCTTCGGTCAGGGCACGCCGGTGCCCACCGCGGAGCTGGTAGAGCGGCTCCAGGCGTCAGGGCTGCCGCTGGAACCCGAGCCTGATGACACGGGCGACGCCGCCGGACCGGCGCGCTACTGGCGTGCGCCCGGAGGCCGCGTGGGCTTCATCTCCCCGCTCACCCAGAACTTCTGCGGCACCTGCAACCGCGTGCGCGTGGCGTCCAATGGCGACTTGCGCAGCTGCCTCGGCGGCCGGGCGCAGGCGCCGCTGCACCAGCTCATCCGCGGCGGCGCCAGCGACGTGGAGCTGGCCGTGGCCATCCGCCGGGCGCTGGGCGACAAGCCAGAAGGGCACCGCTTCACCGAGCCCGGCAACGGCGCCACGTTGCTGTCCATGATGGGCATTGGCGGTTGAAAACACGACGGGCGGGCCCGCGCCTTCGCGCCTGGCCCGCCCGAGTGTTCCTGGACCGTTTCCGCCGGCCCCGCGTGGCGCGCTACTTCACCAGTCGAATGTTGACCGGGTACTTGTAGAGCTGGCCCTCGTTCGCCTTCAGGCCCGCGATGATGGCGAAGACGATGGCGACGATGCCGACGATGGGCAGCAGGACGGCGCCAATGCCGATGCACACGGTGATGGCGCTGACGAAGGCCGCGATGAACATCGTGATCTGGAAGTTCAGCGACTCCACGGCGTGGGCGCGGACGAAGGAGGACTCCTTGCCCTTCGTCAGCATCAGCACCAGCGGCACGGCGAAGCCCAGGCCCACGAAGTTGGCCAGGATGGTGCCCATGTGAGCGAGCAGCCCCATCGTCTTCTCATCCTGGGTCGGCATCGGCGTGCCACTGATGAACGAACCCATTTGCTCCTGCGGCGGAGTCTCCATTGAAAATCCCCTCCAAAGATGTCTCGGGCGCGTGCACCGCACCCAGCGGGGTCCACCATGACACGCACCCGCTCCGATTGTCACGTCCAGGACAGGTGAACTGAAGGGGCACCCGCCTAGCGGTACAACTGGCTCCCCGCCTTCTTGAATTCCTCGCTCTTCTCATCGAGCGCGGACTGAAGCGCGGCGTCGTCGCTCACGCCCTGCTTCGCCGCGAAGTCACGCACCTCTTGCGTGATCTTCATGGAGCAGAACTGCGGACCGCACATGGAGCAGAAGTGCGCCACCTTCGCGCCTTCCGCCGGGAGCGTCTCGTCGTGGAAGGCGCGGGCGCGCTCGGGGTCCAGCGACAGGTTGAACTGGTCCTCCCAGCGGAACTCGAAGCGGGCCTTGGACAGCGCGTTGTCCCGGGCTTGAGCCCCTGGATGCCCCTTGGCCAGGTCCGCGGCGTGGGCGGCAATCTTGTACGTGATGACGCCTTCCTTCACGTCGTCCCGGTCCGGCAGGCCCAGGTGCTCCTTGGGCGTCACGTAGCAGAGCATCGCCGTGCCGAACCAGCCGATCATCGCCGCGCCGATGCCGCTGGTGAAGTGGTCGTAGCCCGGCGCGATGTCCGTGGTGAGGGGCCCCAGCGTGTAGAACGGCGCCTCGCCGCACACGGCCAGCTGCTTCGTCATGTTCTCCTGGATGAGGTGCATGGGCACGTGGCCCGGGCCTTCAATCATCACCTGCACGTCGTGCTTCCAGGCAATCTGGGTCAGCTCGCCCAGCGTCTCCAGCTCACCGAACTGCGCCGCGTCGTTGGCATCCGCGATGGAGCCCGGCCGCAGCCCGTCTCCCAGGCTGAAGCTGACGTCGTACGCCTTCATGATTTCGCAGATTTCCTCGAAGTGCGTGTAGAGGAAGTTCTCCCGGTGGTGGGCAAGGCACCACTTGGCCATGATGGAGCCGCCACGGCTGACGATGCCGGTCAGGCGCTTCGCCGTCCACGGCACGTAGCGCAGCAGCACGCCCGCGTGGATGGTGAAGTAATCCACGCCCTGCTCGCACTGCTCGATGAGCGTGTCGCGGTACAGCTCCCAGGTGAGGTCCTCCGCCTTGCCGCCCACCTTCTCCAGCGCCTGGTAGATGGGCACGGTGCCGATGGGCACCGGCGCGTTGCGGAGGATCCACTCGCGCGTCTCGTGGATGTTGCGGCCGGTGGACAGGTCCATCACCGTGTCCGCGCCCCAGCGGATGGACCACACCATCTTCTCCACCTCTTCCTCGATGGAAGACGTGACGGCCGAGTTGCCGATGTTGGCGTTGATCTTCACCAGGAAGTTGCGACCGATGATCATCGGCTCCAGCTCCGGGTGGTTGATGTTGGCCGGGATGATGGCGCGGCCCCGTGCGATTTCGTCGCGCACGAACTCGGGCGTAATCACCCGCGGAATCGCCGCGCCCCACGACTGGCCCGGGTGCTGGGCCGCGAGCGACGCCTCCACCTGGAGGTTCTCCCGCAGCGCCACGTACTCCATCTCCGGGGTGATGATGCCCTTGCGCGCGTAGTGCAGCTGCGTGACGTTGGCGCCGGACTTCGCCACGCGCGGCGAGCGGCGGTGGGCGAAGCGCAGGCCCGCCAGACGCGGGTCCGCTTCACGGGCGCGGCCGTATTCGGAGCTCACGCCGGACAGCGCTTCGGTGTCATTGCGGCCCAGGATCCAGGACTCGCGCAGCGCGGGCAGCCCCTGCCGCAGGTCGAGCTCCGCGGCCGGATCCGTATACGGCCCACTGGAGTCGTAGACGTGCACGGGCGGGTTGGCCGTCTCCTTCGCGTCCGGGCCGTGGCCGAGGCGCGTGGGCGTCTGGCTGATTTCGCGCAGGGGCACGCGCAGGTCCGGGTGCAGCACGCCGGGCACGTACACCTTGCGCGAGGCTGGCAGCGGGCCCCGGCTGATTCCCTCCAGCACCTTCCCGTCGACCTTCAGGCTTCTGGACGCTCCGCTCATCACGCATCTCCTCTTGAGAGGGCGGACGGGCAGACGGTCGGGGGGCAGCAAGCCTCCCGGGCCGCTTCCCTCCGCCGGTACGAACCGGTTCAGGTTCCAAGGGTTGGCCGGGACCACGGCCGTCTCAGTCCCTTCCGGGACACCCCTAGCGACAGGGCGAGCATGTAGCGCACAGCGCGGCCGGCTTCAACCCGGCCGCGGGCGCAAGCGCTTGTCGACCGCGCAATGTCTGCGGAGCGACGGGCCTCCGCGCAAACCTTGCGCGCCCCAAGGCAGGGAAACACCGTTCCCTGGGGCAGACCTGTTGGCCCCGGAGATGCAACGATGAAGGGACAATCGTCGTCTTCCAACTGCCAGGAGTACCGCCATGCAGATTGTCGGAGAGCTGATGACCCGTGACGTCGTCACGCTCAAGGAAACGCAGAACCTGGCCAAGGCGGATGAGCTGCTCCGGCTGCACCGCATCCGTCACCTGCCGGTGGTGCGGCAAGAGAAGCTGGTGGGCCTCATCACCCACCGCGACCTGCTGCGCGCCGCCGCCACCCACGCCACGGATCCGGCCGCGCAGCCGCTCTGGGCCGCGGACATCATGACGCGCGACGTGCAGACGGTGCGCCCGGACACGCCGCTGCGCCGGGCGGTGACGCTGATGCTCGAGCACAAGTACGGCTGCCTGCCCGTGGTGGATGAGGGCGGCGTCCTCCAGGGCATCCTCACCGAGGCGGACCTGGTCCGCTACGCCCAGCACCTCATCGGCGAGCAGGACCGCCGGGAGCTCGCCGCCGAGTTCAATGCCTGACCCCGCCGCCAGCGCGTGAGGGGCGGGCCCGTGTCCCCTCTCCGCCTGGCGCGTGCTCCCCCGCCCCATGTCCCCCACTCCCCTGGCCGGAGCGGCCTCCCCCGAGGCCCCCCTCTCCGCGACTCCACCCGGCGTCTCCGCGCCCCGGCATGCGTTCGCGCTGGCCGGGCTCACGGGGGTCGCGCTGGTGGCGTTCCTCGGCGTCGAGGGACCGGTGGCCACGCACACGGTGCTCATCGGCGGCGCCTGTCTGGTGCTCTGGCTGACGGAGGTGGTGCCCTCGTTCGTGCCCACGCTGTTGCTGTTGGGCGCCACGCCCGTCCTCCTGGGGCCGCTGGACCGCGCCTATCAGCTGCCGTCGGTGCTCGCGTGGTGCGCGGACCCGGTGCTCATCCTGTTCCTGGGTGGCTTCACGCTGGAAGTGGCCGCCATGCGGCACGGCCTGGATGCCTCGGTGGCGCGGCACGTGATGCGGCTGTCGGGTGGACGGCCGCGGCGGCTGGTGTTGCTGGTGATGGCGGGCGTCGCCTTCCTCTCCATGTGGATGTCCAACGTGGCCGCGGCGGCGATGATGCTGGCCGCGCTGCGTCCCTTGCTCCACGCCATGCCCGCGGGCGCGCCGCTGCGGCCCGCGCTGCTGCTGGGCGTGGCCCTGGGCGCCAACGTCGGCGGCATCGCCACGCCCGTGGGCAGCGGTCCCAATGCGCTCGCCGTATCCGCCGCGTCCGAGCATGCGCAAGTCACCTTCGCGAAGTGGATGTCCTTCGCCCTGCCGCTCACGCTGCTCCTGCTGCTGGCGGGCTTCGGCCTGGTGCTGCTGCGCTTCCGCGTGGGCGGCAGGCTGACGCTGCCCACCGAAGCGCCCGTGTCCCTGGCGCGCTCGGGACGCCGCGTGCTCTGGGTGAGCGCGGCGTGCGTGGTGGCCTGGCTGGCGGAGCCGCTCCACGGTGTGCCCGCGCCCGTGGTGGCGCTGGCCGCCACCGCGCTGCTCTTCGGCAGCGGCCTGCTGAAGCGCGAGGACCTGGGCCGGTTGGACTGGGCCACGCTGCTGCTCATCGCCGGCGGCATCGCCCTGGGCCGGCTGCTGGAGCACTCCGGGCTCATCGCTCGCGCACTTGCCGGCGCGGACCTCGCGGGCTGGCCGGTGCCGGTGCAGATGGGGGTCTTGGTGGCCGTCGCGGCGGTGCTGTCCGCGCTGATGAGCAACACGGGGACGGCGGCGCTCCTCATCCCCCTGGCCACACAGTTGCATCCCGCCGCTTCGACGCCGATCCTCGTGGCCCTGGGATGCTCGCTGGGCATGCCCTTCGTCATCAGCACCCCGCCCAACGCGATGACGGTGGGCGAGGGGCTGGCCTCCTCCGAGCTGATGAAGTTGGGGGTTCCCCTGATGTTGGGCGGTTGTCTGCTGGTGAGCGTCTCGGGACCTGCCGTGCTGCGCCTCTTTGGGCTGCCATGAGTTTCTCTCCCCGCCTGCTCGGCACCACGGTACGAACGTGACGTCCCGGAAGAAGCAGTCGCGCGGCATGCGCGTTGAAGGGGCACTGCCTGCTCAGGCTTCGGCGGAGGTGAGCTCGTGACGAACGTGACCATCACTGAGTATGAAACGCGCCTCTATTGGCAGGGAGAGCGCGGCGCCGTGCTGACGAGCGACCGTGCGCCGCCCGTGCCCATTGGCCAGCCGCTGACCGGGCAGGACACCGTGGCCGTGGGCCCCTGGTCCCCGGAGGCCCTGCTCGTGGGCGCGGTGGAGGGACGCACCCTGCTGGCGTTCCTGGAGCAGGCGCGGGAAGCGGACGTGCGCGTGCTCTTCTACCAAAGCTCCGCGGTGGCCCGCGTGGTGTGTGGCGCGGACCAGCCGCCACACCTCACGGACCTCATCGTGCGCCCACACGTGGCCGTGGCCACCGAGGCCGACGCGGAGGCCGTCCGCCTCATCTTCACCGAGCTCCCCGCGCACTGCTTCCCCAGCTCCGTCGTCAACATCACTCCGCGCATCGAACCGGTGGTCGAGACGTGGCACGCTCGTAGCAGTGGACGAAGCGTACCCGCCGCGACCGCCCCCGTATCCTGACCTGACAGCAAAGGCTCCCCCTCCCCCATGTCCCCACAGCGCATCCTGGTCGTCGACGATGAGGACAATGCCCGCCGGGCGATTGCCACCATCCTGAATGAGGAAGGCTACGAAGTGGCCGAGGCCGCCAACGGCGCCGAGGCCCTGGCTCGCATCGGCGAGTTCTCCCCCGCGGTGGTGCTCACCGACGTGCGCATGCCGCAGATGGACGGCCTCACGCTGCTGAAGACGGCCCGCGAGCAAGGCAGCGACGCCACCTTCGTGATGATGACGGCGTTCGCCAGCGTGGAGACGGCCGTGGAGGCCATGAAGTCGGGCGCGGACAACTTCCTGCTCAAGCCGTTGGACGCGGACCAGGTGCTCGTCACCCTGGGCAAGGTGCTGGAGAAGCGCAGCCTGCGCCAGGAGGCCGAGGCGCTGCGGGACCAGGTGCGCTCGCGCGTCCGCCGCTTCCACGACATCATCGGCGAATCGCCCCAGCTCCAGGGCATCTACGACGTCATTCGGAGGGCGGCGGGCACGCGCGCCACGGTGCTCATCCTGGGTGAATCGGGCACGGGCAAGGAGTTGATTGCCCAGGCCCTGCACCAGGAGTCGCCACGCAAGGACAAGCCCTTCATCCGTGTGCACTGCGCTGCCCTGTCCGAGAACCTGCTGGAGAGCGAGCTGTTCGGCCACGAGAAGGGCTCATTCACGGGAGCGCTGGCCCGGAAGGAAGGCCGCTTCGAGCTGGCGGACGGAGGCACGCTGTTCCTGGACGAGATTGGCGAAATCTCTCCCGCCGTGCAGGTGAAGCTGCTGCGCGTCCTCCAGCAGCGTGAGTTCGAGCGCGTGGGTGGCACCCAGACGCTGAAGGTGGACGTGCGCATCGTCGCGGCCACGCACCGGGACCTGGTGGCCGAGGTGAAGGCGGGGCGGTTCCGCGAGGACCTCTACTACCGGCTCAACGTGGTGAGCGTGACGCTGCCGCCGCTGAGGGACCGCAAGAGCGACGTCCCCGCGCTGGTGAACCACTTCCTGGAGAAGTACAGCGATTCATACGGCAAGCAGGTGCGGGGTCTTGCGCCCGGGACGCTCCAGGCGCTGCTGTCCCATGACTGGCCGGGCAACATCCGCGAGTTGGAGAACGCCATCGAGCGCGCGGTGGTGCTGGCGCAGGGACAGGAGCTGACCACCGATGACCTGCCGCCCGTGCTGCGTGGGCCCCGGCCGCACGGGACATCCACGGGCGCGCTCATCCCGGGCGCCACGCTGGCGGCCATTGAGCGTGAGGCCATCCTGCGCACGCTGGAGATGGTGCAGGGCTCCACGTCCCGGGCCGCCGAGGTGCTGGGCATCAGCGTGCGGAAGATTCAGTACCGGCTCAAGGAGTACAGCACGCCGGATGGCGCGCCGCTGAAGGTCGTGGCCGATGAGGCGGAGGACCTGGCCGCCGAGTCGTAGCGGTTTGATGGGGGGCTGGGGCACTGCTACCGTGCCCTGGATGGGATGGCGTTCGAGGCGAGCCTCGATTCACCGGGGTAACGTGCTGCTGCGGGTCCTGGTATGGGGTGTCAGCGGAATCCTGCTGCTCGCCATGTTGGCCCTCGCGGCCTTCCACGTCTGGTCTCAGCGCCAATATGGCCCCGCCATCGGGCAGTTCCGAGCCGACGTCACGGCGCAGGTGGAGTTCTTCTGCGAACAACAGGCGCTGGTGGGCGCGGAGCCGTGGTTTCACGAACCGCGGGGCGCGGGCGATGCGGGCCCGCTGCTCAACGAATGGCTCCGCGTGGCTTCCGGCCCGCCCGGTCTTGAAGAGTCACCCCTTCGGCTCCCGGCACACCTTCTGTTGCTCCAGAAGGCCGAGCGCATGGAGGACTGGATAACGTCGGACCTGGACCTCTCCAGCCTGGACTTCGGCTGGATGCGCCAGATGCATGCGTTCGACCACTGGAATGCCATTCCCCGTGCGTCCATCGCACCGGGCAAGCCTTTCGACCTGATGTCCGCGTCCTTTCCGGAGTTCTCGCTCCTGGTGCTCTGGTCGAAGTTGCGGCTCCGGCATGCGATTGAACAGGGGACGCCGCTGGAAGCCGTGCGCGACGTGAGGCAGCTCGCGTGGCTGGCTTACCGCACGGACACGCTGGTGGGCGGCATGGTCGCCCTCTCATTGCTCACCGCCGAACACAGGCTCCACGCCACCTTGGAGAATCCCCCGCCTGACTGGCGGCCCATGAGCCTCGAACAACAGAGGCGCTTCAAGGCCGTGCTGTGGTCCGCCTCTGCCTTTTCGAGCATCGCTTCTCCCGTGGAGGTCGGCGAGAAGGCACGCGCGTGTGAGCCGGCGATTGGCCGCTGTATTGGCCTGGTGGAAGCCGCCCTTCGAGGCCGTTACCTGGAACCCTATGCGAAAGGCACGCACCAGCAGGCGTACCTGAAACTCAAGACAGCCAGCGCGGCGGGCCACTGCCACACGCAGCTGCTGGCGCCCATCTGGGAGCAAGGGCTCACGGTGACGGATGACGATACAATGCGGGGTGCAGGGGACGAGCGACCCCTGGCGGCGCGGCTGATTCCCACGAGCGCCCTCAGGGGCCCCTTCGCACTCCAAATCCTGGCATCCTCGCTGACCACCCTCGACCCGCTCCGCGAGCTCAAAGCCCTGGCTCCCCCTAGCAAGGGCAATGCCCCTGGATCGGACATCTACGACGGGCGTCGTTGACTCTTACGACGGCCGTCGTAATACTCCACGAGATGACCACCCACGCCTTCCCGCAGCCGACGCGGGCCGAGCTGGCCATCCTCCGCGTGCTCTGGAAGCAGGGCCCCAGCACCGTCCGACAGGTGCACGAGCTGCTCCGGGGCACCCAGGACAAGGACACCGGCTACACCACCGTCCTCAAGCTCCTGCAGAACATGACGGAGAAGGGCATCGTCCAACGTGACGAGAGCGAACGGACCCATGTCTATGAAGCCGCCATCAGCGAGACGCGCACCCAGCGCGACCTCCTGCGCGACTTGATGGACCGGGCCTTCGGAGGGTCCGCCACGTCGGTCGTGGCCCAGGCGTTGTCCATGAAGCGCGCGTCCGCCGAGGAGCTGGCGGAGATTCGCAGGCTGCTCGACGCACACGAAAAGCGGGGGAAGTGATGGACGCGCGTTATCTCCACGCCCTGGAGCAGGCGCTGCTCGGCTTCCTGTGGCAGGGCGCGGTGGTGGCCCTGGCGGTCGCGGGTATCCTGTCCCTGACGCCGCAGCGCGCCGCGCGGGCGCGTTACGCCGCCGCGTGTCTGGGGATGGTGGCCATGGCCGTGCTGCCCGTGGTGACGTTCCTGACCGCGCTGGCGGAGGCCTCGCGCGCCGTGACGTTCGGCGCCTTCGAGTCCCTGACCCAGTCCCGCATGCTGGCCGTGGTCACGACGGAGACCGCGTCCCTGGCGGCTCCGCACTGGACGGAGGTGCTCCGTCCCTGGCTGCTGCCGGCGTGGTGCTGCGGCGTGCTCCTCCTGTCGGCCCGGACCGTGGCCGCCTGGCTCATCACCCACCGGATGGCCCGGCAGGAGACGCAAGCCCCCTCGGCCCACTGGAGTGAGGCGCTGACCCGTGCGTTGCGCCACGTGCGCCTGTCCCGGCCCGTGCGCCTGCTGGCCTCCGCCCGCGTGGACGTGCCCATGGTCATTGGCCTGTGGCGCCCCCTCATCCTGGTGCCGGCGGGTGCCATCACCGGGCTGTCCGCCGCGCAGCTGGAGGCCATCCTCGCCCACGAGCTGGGCCACATCCGGCGCCACGACTACGTGGTCAACCTCCTCCAGTCCTTCGTGGAGACCCTCCTGTTCTACCACCCGGCCGTCTGGTGGCTGTCCCACCGCATCCGCGAGGAGCGTGAGCACTGCGCGGATGACCTGGCCGTCCAGTGCTGCGGGGATGCGCTGCTCTACGCCCGCGCCCTGGCCCACATCGAGGAGCTGCGCCTGGCTCCATCACCCCACCCCGCCCTGGGCGTCAGCGATGGCTCGCTCCTGATGCGCGTGCGCCGGCTGCTGTCCGCGTCCGAGGACATGACGCCGCGCAGGTCCTGGCGGCTCGCCAGCGGACTGGGCAGCGCCGTGCTCGCCGTGGCCCTGGGGTCGTCGCAGCTGCCGGAGACGGCCCACGCCACGGAGCCGGTGAGTGCGCCGCACCTCCACGTGGAGGCAACCCCCAGCACGGTGCAGCGACTGTCCAGCACCATGCCCATGCACCATCTGCTCGTGGCCCCGGCGACCTTCGCCGCCCAGGCCCCGCGGGCCCCCGCGCCCAGCGAGCGCCCGAAGGCGGCGGCGAAGGCAGAGCGAGCACCCGCGGCGAAGGCCCGTCCCACGCGGCCCGCCCCCCTCCTCATCCCGGACACGGGGACGATTGCCCGCACGGAGCTGTCGCGCGTGCCCTACTCGCTCGACGGTGAGCCCACCGCGCCCGTCCTGCTCGAGGACACCGCCCAGGAGCCGCCCGACGCCACCCTGGCCGAGGCGGCCTCCGCGCACGCCGACGAGCACGCCACCGAGCTGCCCCGGGTGGTCGTCTCCGCGCCGGCGCCCTCGCGCGCCTCCGCGTTCGACGCCGTCTACAAGGCCATGAAGGCGTCGGCCCCCGTCAAGACGCTCCGGCCCGGAATCACCCCGCCCCGGTTCCTCTCGGGCGAGCGCATCCACCTTCCCAGTATCGCCTACGGGATTCAGTCCCACTTCGGAGGCTTCCCCAAGGGCGCGGTGGTGGCCCGCTGCATCATCACCACGCAGGGCTCCGTCACCGACTGCCAGCCCATCCAGGGCCTGCGGGGCCTGGAGGAAGGCGTCATCCGCACGCTCTCCACCTGGCGCTACGAGCCCGCCACGCTCAACGGAAAACCCGTGGCCGTGCGCTACGTCTTCGACATCTGGTTCACGAAGGAGCCGGGTGGTGGAATGCACGAGTCCCGGCACTTCGCGGGCCTCGACCTCTCCGATGTGGTGGGCGCCGCGGCCCCAGGGACGTGCGACGATTGCGACGCCTTCGAGTTCCACAGCCCGACGGCGCAGCGGTAGCGCATCCCGCCCTCCGCTGACGGGCCCTACCCCGCCAGCGGCATCCGGAGGATGAAACGAGCGCCCCCACCGGGCGCCGAGTCCACCTCCAGCGAACCGCCATGCTGCGTGACGATGGCATGGACGATGGACAGCCCCAGCCCGGAGCCCTGAGCCTTCGTGGTGAAGAAGGGCTCGAAGATGCGGTCCCGGACCTCCTGGGGAACACCCGGGCCGCTGTCGTCCACGGTGAGCCACACCCGCCCGCCCTCGTGACCCGCGGACACCGTCACGGTGCCTCCCGCTGGCGTGGCCTCCAGCGCGTTGAGGCACAGGTTGATGAGCACCTGACGCAGCCGCTCCTCCTCGCCCGCCACCGACGGCACCGGCAACTCGCGTGGCGAGACTTCCAGCGACACCTTGCGGGACGCGGCCTGTCCGCTCAGCAGGTCCACCACCCGCCGCAGCAGCTCGTTCACATCCACGGAGGCGGGACGGAACTCGCGAGGCCGCGCGAACTGGAGGAAGTCCTCCAGGATGTGGTCCAGGCGGCGAATCTCATCGCGCACCAACAGCAGCGGCTCCAGCAAGGGCGCCTGCTGCCCATCCGGAAGACGCCGTAGACGCCGCTCGAGGACGGAGAGCTGGAGCGCCGCCGCGTTCAGCGGGTTGCGGATTTCGTGGGACAGGCCCGCCGTCATCGTCCCCACCGCCGCCAGCTTCTCCGTCACCTGGGCGCGCCGTGCCAGCTCGCGCTTCTCCGCGTGCAGGCGCACCTGCCGCATCGCCTGCTCCAGCGTCAGCAGCAGCTCCTGCGGCGCGCAAGGCTTCATCAGGTACGCACACGCGCCCGCCCGCACCGCGGCCACCGCCGTCTCCAACGTGGCGAAGCCCGTGAGCAGCACCACCTCCGAGTCCGGCGACGCGGCCTTCAGCTCGGCGGCCAGCGCCGTCCCATCTCCGTCTGGCAGGCGCAGATCCACCAGCGCCACGTCGAAGCCCTCCCGGACCCGCTCGCGCGCCGCCTTGCAACTGGACGCGCCGCGGACGGCGTAGCCCGCGTCCCCGAGCAACTCCTCCAAGTTGTCCAGGAAGGCCGCGTTGTCATCCACCACCAGGACGGACGGACGGGACGGAGAGGAGGGCTCGCTCATGAGGTGTGGGTGGGGCGTGCCGCGTGCGCCGTTTCCAGCACCTCCATCAGCGCGCCTGGGTCGAAGGGTTTGGAGAAGACGCCCGTGGTCCCGTCAAGCGGGGCCGCGTCGGGATAGGCCGTCATGACGAACGTGGGCAGGTGCGGATAGCGCGCGCGCAGCCGTCGCAGGGCCTCACCATCCGGCCCCCCGGGGACGCGCAGGTCCACCAGCGCGGCGAAGGGCTGCACGCAGAGGATTCGGTCCGCGTCCAGCACCGAGGCCGCCGTCACACAGGAGAAGCCGCGCCCACGCAGCAGCTCCGCGATGTTGTCGCTCAGCGCCGGGTCGTCCTCCACCAGCACCACCAGCCCATCCCGGCGAGCACCGGACAGCAGCTCCACCAACGTGGGGATGGGCACGGGCTTGGGCAGCACCGCGAGCAGACCTTCGCGCCGGGCCGTCTCCAAGTCATTCTGGCGTGGGTGCGCGGTGATGACCACCGCGGCCAGGCCCGGATCCACGCGGCGAAGGTGGTGCACGGCATCCGCGCCGCTCATGCCGGGCATGCGCATGTCGGTCAGCAGGACGTCGAAGCGCGTGGTGCGCGCCAACCGCACGGCCTCGTCACCGCTCGTGACGACAGTGGCCGCGTCCCCGCCGTCGCGCAGAATCTCCGCGAGGTTCTCCGCGAACGCCAGGTTGTCATCCAGCAGGAGGTACTGGCGCATGCGTCTCCTCCGAAGCGACGAGGGAAAGCCGAATCACGAAGCGCGCACCCGCTCCAGGACGGGGGACATACGCGATGCTCCCCCCATGCCGCTCCACGATGCGCTTGACCAGCGCGAGCCCGAGCCCGATGCCGCGCGCCTTCGTCGTCATCAGCGGCTCGAAGAGGCGGCGGCGGATGACGTCGCTGACACCCGGCCCGGAATCCTCCAGCACCAACTCCACCATCCCCGGCTCGGGCGTGGCGGCGGACAGTGACACCGTCCCGCCCGTCTCCTCCAGGGCCTGGACGGCGTTGTCGAGCAGGTTCACGAACACCTGGCGCAGCTGCCCCGCGTCTCCTTGAACCGCGGGCAATGAGGTCAGTCCCTCCGCGCTCACGACGACGGTGTCGGGCCGCTGCACGGCCTTGAGCGCTTCCTGCCAGACCTCGTCCAACCAGACCTCCTGCCGGTGCAGGGGCCGGTCCCGAATCATGTCCAGCAGGTCGGAGACGATGCGGTTGGCGATGCCCACCTGGTCACCAATGCGGTCCAGGTGCTTCATCGTGCGCTCGTCCACGGCCCCCGGGCGCCCCCGGAGGATGTAGAGCGACGTCTCGATGACGCCCAGCGGATTGCGCAGCTCGTGGCCGATGGAACCCACCAGTTGGCCAAAGGTGGACAGCCGCTCGCTGCGCGCCTGCTGCGCCAGCAGATCTTCCCGGTACGTGTGGAGCATGATGGCCAGCTCCAGGTCGAGCATCTTCCCCACCGCGGAGCGGGCCGCGCGGAGCGCCGCGGGCTGCTCCAGGTAGGTGGCGTCGATGTGGCTGTTGAACTCCTGCCGCAGGATGTTCATCGCGCCGAACATGTAGTGCTGCGGCAGTGCGATGCGCACGTGCATGCGGCCAATGCGGCAGCGCAGCGCGTAGTAGGCCTCGTCCCAAGGGCCGCGGAGGAGCTGGTCCATCCACACCTGCAGGGTGCCGCGCAGGTGGCCCACCTGGCTCTCGCCCCCTTCGAGCGCCTGCCGAGCCCCTTCATGCTCCAGGATGCGGTCGTAGAAGACGCGAGCGAAGCGCGCGAAGTGGGGCTTCGCGGTGGCGTGCAAGGTCACGAGAGCCTGCTCGTCCGCCGAGCTGAACCCCACGTACCGCTTCAATTCCTCGAACAAGGTTTCCGCCATGAGTCCTGGGGTAAGAGCCTATCCGCGCTGAACGCCTGAGCGCAGGAACTTCCTCCCCCGCTTCGCGCTGGCTCGGCGCGCCGCCCAGGGGCCACGCCCCCCGAGTCCAAGGACTCCGCCGGGGACATGACATGGACCGCCGGTGGCGCACCGCGAATGGCCATGAAGTCTCCTGGAGCCAGGTCATTCCGGCCCGGCTAGAGCGCTTCAGCAAGGCCCAGGCCAGCGACTGAGCACGGAGGAAGCCCGAGGACACGCGCAAGATGTGCGCACGTCCGACATCGAGACCCGCTGTGCGCAAGGTTTGCGCGCGTGGGCTCGAGGAAAATCCCAACAACCGAGAACGCTTGTCCGCGCCGCTCCGTTCTGCGGGGTTGAGACACGCGACACACTTCCGGAGCGAGACGCCCTGCTCGCGTTCCTCCAGACGCTCTGAACCCCGCTTCGGAGTCCCGCCGTCCCGCCTGCTCAGGGCTGGACGGCGGGATGCTCGCATGCGGAACCTCGGGTGAAGATCCGGCGCCAGACACGGCGCTCCCACAGGCCCCCCGCGAGCAACACCACCACCCCGCTCCACGTCAGCACCGGGTCCTCTTCCAATGCATGCCCCAGCACCAGGAGCGCGCACCCCGCGGCCGTCACCAGCAGTGGGCCCACCCGCCGCAGACGCCGCAACCGCCAGCCACTCACGGCCAATGACACGGTGACGGCTACGGCGAGCAACACCTGGTGCGCGGACTCCGTCAGCGACAGTCCCACGCCCAGGAACGACAGTACCTGTGCATAGGTCGCCAGGCAGGTGGGGCATACCGCGCACGCCAGCAACGGCACCAGCATCGACCAGCGGCCTCCCGGCACCTTCACGGGCTCGTTCGGGTCGGTGGCGGCTTGAGCCCGGTGATGGGCGCAATCGCAGGCTGCATCAGGAACAGAGGAAGAGGAGGAGCGCATCACAGTCATTCCAGGGGGAAGCCGGCCCCGGCAGATTCCGGAGCCGCGTTGTTCGACAATCCAGAGACGCACGTGCCCGTGCGCGGCGTGACGTGACGCGCGCCCACACACGGGAGGTACGAGCCAGCCACGTCACACAGGCGCTACGAGCGCCGCTCCGCGCTGAAGCTCGCGCACCGCGCATGCCAGCACCGTTGAGGCACAGCGCAACGGCCCGCGAGGATTCCCTCCTCGCGGGCCGCGAACCGCGACGACGACGACGGCCACACGCTCAAGCGATGCGGGGCCGTCCCAACCATGCCAGGCCCAGCCCCAACGCCAGCAGCGTCGGCAGTACGAGCGCGAGAAGCCCCAGCGCCACCTGGGGCACGATGTCGGTGCCCGGCTGCTCGACATAGGCGAATCGAGGCAGCCGCGCGTGCTCCGCGGCCCCCAAGGTGGCTCCCGAGAAGACGCGAGGAAGCAGTGCCTCACGCCACGTGGTGTGGAAGTGGTCGACCTGGCGCAAGAAGTGCTCGTGCCGTGAGCCTCCCGTGCCCGCCACGTCCTGGAGCGCCTGCTGGAAAGCCAGCGCGGGAGACAGGAAGCGCAGCACCCCCAGCGCATCCTGCTGCCGCTCCAACTGCGACTGGAAGGCCGCCACCACGGGCGCGGTCGCCCGGGCCGCCTCGTCCTGCACGGCCAGCGCCGTGGGCCAGTACCCCTCCGCCTTGGCCCCCTTGGGCGCCAGCTCCGGATGGTCCTCGAAGTAGGCGGACAGCACCTCGCTGCCGCGCTTCTGCGCCTCCAGCGACGCCTCGCGCGTGGCCCCAACCAGGGCCACGCGGGACGGAACCGGATACAGGCCACTCACGCCCAGCTGCGCCACCGCGGGCACCACGACCACCAACACCAGCCACGCCCCCACGAGCACCAGCGCATTGGTGGCGGAGCTCAGGGACCGCGCATTCACAGCCAGCGCCAGCGCGAACCAGAAGGCACCGTACCCGACCACCAACGTCAGCCAGCCCGCCAACCGCCCCAGCCCCCCTGCCCCGCCCGTCAGCGCGTAGCCTGCGACGCCCGCCAGCACGCACAGGCCCAGCAGGACACCCGCGCGGACCGCGAGCCTTCGCAGCGCCCAGCCGCGAAGGCCCGTGGCCTGCACGAGCACCAGCCGAAGCGTTCCGTCCTCGCGTTCGCGCGACACCAGGTCAAAGGAGAACGCGAGCGCGAACAGGGGCAGCAGGTAGAGCAGCACGAACGACAGGTCCAACGTTCCTGTCGCCAGGTGCACCGGGTGCTCCAGCGTGTCACGCGCGAAGTCCGTGAGGCGCCCCTGGAGCGATACCTGATAGGCGGACGGCAACAGGTCCATCTGCCCCACGGTGAATGCGCCCAGCGGCCCCGGAGGGAGCAGGGCTTCGGGCTGGACGAGCGTGTTGCCCACTGGCACCGGCATCGCCGGGCTCTTCCAGGGCGGCAGCTCCGGCCCTCGCCCCTGGCGCAAGGCTTCCGCCTGCTCCGCCAGACGGGCCCGCCGCTCCGTCTCCTGGGTAACGAGGCGCTGCTGGTAGGTCCGCAGGTCCCGGGTGAAACGCCAACCGTTGTAGAGGCCCAACGCCATCAAGCCGAGCAGAAGCGCGGCTGAGAAGGCGAGCATCCGGTCCTTCCGGAGCAGGAACCACTCGTGTCGAAGCAATGACATGTTCATGGTCTCGTCGTGCCTCAGACGGCGCTCAGGCGTTCGCAAGCGCGCAACGCGAAGAGGGTGGTCCACGCCAGCCAGAGGCCCAGCAGGAGAAGCTCCGGCACCTGCGCGCCCAGCGCATCCGAGAGCCGCTCCTCGTCCACGCTCAGCTCCGGCACCTCACGCCACAGCGACGCGTCTGCCTTGTAGTTCACGTCGCCGTATTTCGAGCGGAACGTGACGGCGTCATTCATCTGCTTCACCAGCCCCTGCCGGTACTGCTCCGCCTGCTTCGTGAAGCGAAGGTGCGCGGACATGTCCGTCCGTGCGAGCGACGCCGACAGGTGCCGCAGCGCCAGCATGGGCGACAGCGGCGCGAAGAAGCGGTGCAGTCGCTCCTGTTCACCGTAGCGGGTCTCCAACTCGCCGAAGCGCTGCGCTCCCACGCGGTTGCTGTACTCCTCCCCTGCTTGGAGCGCGATGCCCCGGAAGTTGACGGGGAGCGCCTCCAGGGACGCCGCGCCGTAGCGCGCCAGCGTCTCGCGCTCGAGCGCCGCCTGTCGCTGGTCCGCAGGGTCATGACCGCTCAGGCCCTTCTCGTAGTCCTCCGCCAGCTGCCGCGCGAAGTCCTGCGCCGTGGGCACCGGCGCCCACGCCCGGGCCGCGTCCACCGCGAGCCGGGGCACCAGCAGCGCGTTGACCATCCACGCGCCCAACAGCACCACCAAGGCCCCCCGCGACGTCCGCGCCCGCGCGCTGACCGCCAGCCCCAGGAACACGAAGCCCGACAGGTACAGCCCATACCCCAGTGCCAGCCCCGACAGACGCCCCAGCAGCTCGCCCGGCGAGACGCCCGCTCCGCCGCCCAGGCCCACCACCAACACCACGGCCACCACGAAGAGGGGCACCAGCAGCGCCGCGAGCGCCAGCCCTACGCCCAGGGCCTTGCCCAGCACGAGCTGATGCCGACGCACGCCGGAGCTCAACAGCAAGCGCAGCGTTCCCTGCTCCCGCTCGGTGGTGAACGCGGAGTAGGTCAGCAGGATGATCAGCAGGGGCAGCAGGAGCTGGAGGACCCCGGCCCCCGTGAGCTCTCCGAAGCGCGCCGCCGCCGTGGCGTCCGCCGCGGGCCGGTACTGGGTGGCATTCCGTTTGTGCGCCTCCAGGTAGACGGCGACGCCCAGATACGGTTCCACGCCGCGGTCAAACGTGGCCAGGACGGACTCCGGCTTGAACGCCCAGACACCGTAGTGCGCGGCCGAATGCGGGTTCTTCTCTCCCTGCTCCAACCAATGCTGGCGCGTCAGGCGAGCACCCGCTTCGCGCTCGGCCCGGGAGTCCCGGACATGGAGCGCGCCGACCGCGATGCCTACGGTGGCCAGCAAGAACACCAGGGCTCCCGCGCCCAGGAAGCGCCCGTCGCGAGACAGCTCCATCCACTCTTTTCGGGCGATGGCTCGAATCATTCGTCGGTCCTCAGCCACGCATGTGCGCCAGGTAGAGCTGCTCCAGCTCCGCGTGCCCCAGGTCCCGCGTGGCGCGCGTCTCCACCAGCCGGCCCGACTTCATGATGCCCACCCGCGTGCCTGACTCCTTCGCGCGGAACAGGTCATGCGTCGCCATGAGCACCGCCATGCCTTCACCACTCAGGCGAAGGAGCAGCTCGGAGAGTTCGTTGGACGCCAGCGGGTCCAACCCCGACGTGGGCTCATCCAACAGCAAGGCCCGCGCGCCTTTCGCCAGCGCGATGGCGATGCCGACCTTCTGCCGCATGCCCTTCGAATAGCGGCCAACGGGGACGTCCATCGCCCCCGGTTGCAGCCCCGCGCGCGCCAACCACCCGCTGGACTCCTGGGTGGACAGCGCCTGCCGGCCCGCAAGGGTGTTGAAGTAGGCCAGGTTCTCCCGGCCCGTCAGCCGAGGGTAGAGCATCACCAGCTCGGGCACGTACGCCAGGAGCCCGCGCACGTGGGCCTCGTGTTGCTGAACCTCCAACCCGGCGACGCGGGCCTCGCCTTGCGTGGGGGTGATGAAGCCCAGGAAGAGGTTCAGCGTGGTGGTCTTCCCCGCCCCGTTCGCCCCCAGCAGACAGAACACCTCACCCGCCCCGATGGACAGGTCCAGGCACTCCAGGGCCAGGTGCTCGCCATAACGTTTGGACAGCTTCTTCGCTTCAAGCATGGGCAATCCCCATAACGGACACCTGAGCACAAACGCAACTTGATTGCATCAACACTCTCGCCCTGGCAGCATTCCTGGCATGCGACAGGGCTCGGGGATTCCCGGGCCCGGGAGGTCGAACGTGCTGACGGTGATGGTGCTCTTGAACCTGGTGTTGGCCGCGCAGGCGGCTCCGGACGCCACTGCGGCGACATGGGGAAGCGCGGTGGCGGCACCAGGCCAGCGTGCCCACGGCTACCTCCCCATTCCAGGTGGCACTGGAGACGTGCCGCCGTTGCCAGTCACGGTGATACGGGGCGCGAAGCCGGGGCACGGTGGTCATCGTCCACATCGCCAACGTGCCGTCCTTCCAGCGACGCACCGTGTATTACGGCCCGGATGACTGAAAGAACCTCAACCGTGTCTTTCCTGGCAACGCCTCTGGCACGCCCACGGAGCGCATCGCGCATGTGCTCACCCACGAGGTGTTCGACCGGGGCGACGCGGTGGTGGACGTCCACTGCGGTGATGGAAACGAGGCGCTTTCACCCTACGTCGCGTTCATCGCCAACGCGCCAGACCCGAGCGTGACCGCGCGCTCGCGCGCCATGGCGATGGCCGCGCTGGGTGCTCGCAAGACCGGGGAGCGCTCCGCAGCAAAACACCGGGCGCCCATGACACGCGCGCGCCGTCATTCTCCCCCACCGAGCAGGTACTCCAGCAACGCACGAACAGGAGATGACAGGCCGTCCCAGTCCTGGAAACAGGCACAGAGCCGGCGCTGGGCCCAGGCCTCCGAAAGGGGCACCTTCCGATAGGTGCCCTCCCGCTGGTGCCGATTGGCAACGCGCTCCGGGACGATGCCCAGGCCCACGCCGTGAGACACCATCTCGCACAGCCCCCGGAAGCCCTTCATCCGGACGCGGAAGGACACCTCGAAGCCCGCGCGACGTGCGTGCCCGTCAATGTGCTCTTGCAAGGCGCTCTCGGCCGCCAGACCGACGAAGGGCTCCCGATACACATCGCGGAGCGCGAGGCTCTTGGATACAGCCAGCGGGTGCCCTGCGGGGATGATGAGCACCAGGGGGGCGGGCTCCAGCGCGCGGACTTGAAGCGTGCCCGTCTCCACGGCGTCCGAAATCAGTCCGGCCTCCGCCAGGCCTGCCTCGATCGCCTTGACGATATCCGCGCTGGTTCGCTCTCTCAGGTCGATGTTCAGCCTCGGGTGCCTGGCAAGCCATGGCGCCAGCTTCTCGGGCAGGTACTCGGTCAGCGCCGCGGTGTTGGCATAGAGGCGAATGGTGCCGCGCCGGCCTGAAACAAACGCATTCAACTCATCCTTCAACAACTCCTGTTGATGCAGGATCAACCGAGCGTGGTGCACGAGTGCATCACCGGCCTCGGTCGTCACCACGCCCCGAGGCCGCCTCTCGAGCAGCTTGACGCCCACCGCATCCTCGATGCTGCGCAGACGCTCGCTCGCGGATGCCAGCGTCAGGTTCGCGCGTTGGGCACCTTGCGTGATGCTCCCCGCATCCACGATGCAGAGGAACAAGCGAAGATCCGCGAGGTCGAGCCGCATCGCGCCCCCTGCGCACGCTGCCTCCGGTGCGTCCGAAGGGAGTCACGAGACATTCCGCATTGTGCCAGAGCACGCCGAGGGGTCCAGTCAGCGCACGTCGCGCGCCTGGACCGCGCCCACTGGAATCGCCAAGCGGCCGGACAGCTGGAACGTGGCAGATGAAGGCCCGCAGCGGGGCTTCAGGTGTCTTGGCCCGCAGAATGGGCGCCTCGAACAGCGCCGCCTGACGAGCCCCAGTCGGGAAACGAAGCCCCAGCGACTCAGCGATGGATTGAAGCGCCGGGGCCGGCACCGCCTAGTGAGTGAGGGGGCCCCGGGGCGCCATACGCCGGGGCGCGACCTGCTCCCGCGTCACCGTCTCACGGCCGGTGGCCCTCCCCCGCTCCAGCAGCGACTTGAAGCGCAGCAGGTCGTCATCCATCTGCTTCTTCGGGTCCGCGCCCAGCAGCTTCGCGAAGGCATGGCCAATGGCCCCCGCTGGCGGGTTGTAGGACAGCCGGATGTCCACCCGAGTGCCGCCGCGCGGCGTGGGCTCGAAGTGGATGACGCCCAGGTTCTCCACCGCCGTGCCCTCCACGCTCTTCCAGGCCAGCACCTTGTTGGGCACGAACTTCGTGACGACGGCGTCCCATTCGAAGTGCAGCCCCGCGGGCCCGCGCACCTTCCAGTGCGAGCGGCCCTCGACGCCCGGAATCACTTCATCCACGTGTGTCATGAACCGCGGGAAGTTCTGCATCTCCCTCCAGAAGGCGAACACCTCCTCCACCGGCGCGTTCACGTTGATGTCCTTGTGAAGGGTGATGGCCCGCCGTCCCGCGCCCATCCCCGTGAGCCGCCGCAGCCCCAGGTTCGTGAAGGCCCGCGTGCCCAGCATCACGCCGCCCAGGGCCGCCAGGGTTCCCGTCACGCCCCGGCGCCCCAGCCCCCAGGCCGTCAGCGTCAGGCCGCCCAGCGCCCCGAAGAGTCGTTCGGACGGCGACCAGTGCTCCTGAAAGAAGGGCCTCGACTCACCCGAGCGCATGCTGCCTCCTTGCAGCGCCGGGTGCGCTGAGCCCTCCGCATACGGAACAAGCTGGTTGTCCAGCCCATGCACCCCCTGCACCTTGCCGATGCGGGGCAGCACGCGCCGGAGTTCCTCGCGAAGGATGGGGCCTTCCAACCGAACCACGCCATCCCGAGCCATCACGCGAATCGCTCCGGGATGCGAGCACACCCGGCCCAGGGCCGAGCGCACCCGTTCCTCCAGGACGAGGTCCTCCACCGGTTCCCGGTGCAGCTTGCGCATCGATTCGAAAAAGACACCGCGCGAGCGCTGCGAGAGGTCCCGAGCGACGACGCCCACCGCGCCTCCCGCCTCATGCGCCGCGTGGACGGCCTTCCCCTGCAGATGGGACCTGCGCCAGCGGCCACTGCGTGGGTCCGTCCAGTACATCAGCCCCAGGCCCAGCCCCGCGCCACCGATTCCCCATAGGGCAGCTTTCATCGTCCGCCTCCTTCTGGCTCGTGTCCTTCGCTCCACGGAACGTGACGGCGGCGATGGCGCGGTGCAGCAGACGGGAAGGGGCTGCCTCGCTCGCGTCCGCGGGGGATGGCTGACCACCAACCGGACGGCCCGGGGCCCGGAGGTCCTCGCGTTGACTGGGCAACGAGGACGGTGCCCGCAGGCTCGGGCGTGCCCACTGTCTTTCGTGCTGGTCAACCCGAGAGGAGCAACACGGCATGCCCGAGGTACCGACGACACCTGACTCGCCCGTGAAGGACCCCGACCCCGACAAGAAGCCCGGGCGTGAGCCTCCCGGGCCACAGGCGCCGCCGAAGAAGGACCCACCTACGCGACAGCCGCCGGAAATCGAGCCGCCGCAGCCGCCCGAAATCAAGCCACCCGGCATTCATGACCCGCCGGTACCCCATCAGCCTGGGCGGCCAGAAATCATCGCGTGAGCAACACCGGGAGCGCGGCGGACGAGCACGCCGCACCGCTCGGTGGGAAGACGGGAGCCCAGGCGAGCGGCGGGTGCCAGCGCGAACGCCCGTCCCGTTCCACGAGGCGACCGGCGTGGCCACTTTTTCCCTGACGAGCGCCCGCTCCATTCCAGGCAGCGGCGAGGAGTGGCGGAATGCGAGAGCCCGAATTCCAGGACCGCTATGAGGGAGGCCGCGTGCTCGCGGACCACCTGCGGCGCCATGCGCGGCAACCCGGCACCCTGGTGCTGGCGCTGCCACGGGGCGGCGTGCCCGTGGGCGCCGAAGTCGCGCGGAAGCTCGGAGTGCCGCTCGATGTCTTCCTGGTCCGCAAGCTGGGCACGCCCGGCCACGAGGAGCTGGCGATGGGCGCCATCGCCTCCGGGGGCGTGCGGGTGCTCAACCGCGAGGTCGTGGACGAGCTGAACATCGGTCGCGAACAGATTGAAGCCGCGGCGCGCCGCGAGGCCGTGGAGCTCCAGCGGCGGGAAGAGCGCTACCGGGAAGGCCGGCCGCTCCCCGACGTGCGTGGGCGCACCGTCCTCCTGGTGGATGACGGGCTGGCCACGGGAACGACGATGCGGGCGGCCGTGGCGGCGCTGCGGCTCCTGGAGCCCGCGGCCATCATCGTGGCCGTGCCCGTGGCCGCCGCCGAGTCCTGCGAAAGCCTGGCCCAGGTGGCGGACGAGGTCGTCTGCGTCCGCATGCCCGAGCCCTTCTACTCCGTGGGCCTGTGGTACCGCGACTTCGCGCAGACGGAGGACGACGAGGTGCGCGCCCTGCTCGCCGAGTCAACCCGGGAAGGGGCTGCCAGCGAAACACAGCCCTCCGCCTGAGCCCGGCGCCTCGCGGACCTCAGCCGCGCGGAGCCGGCCCCCATGCGCGCATGGACGTCCGCCCCACCATGATGTCCACCAACCGCTTCACGCGGCGGAAGACGCCCTCCTGCACGTAAGGCACGCCGTGCTTCTCGCACAGCGCCTTCACCTTCGGCTGCGCCTGCCGGTAGCGCGTCATGGGCAGGCTGGGCCAGAGATGGTGCTCGATCTGGTAGTTCAGCCAGCCGTGGAGGAAGTCCACCACGTCGTTGCCGGTGGCGTAGTTCACCGAGCCCACCACCTGCCGCACGGAGAACTCCGCGCTGCTGCGCGCCCGGCCCTCGAAGCGGTAGAGGTCGTCCCCCGCGTGGTTGGGCGCGATCAGCACGAAGCTCTGGATGTTGGTGAGCACTTCCGCGAAGACGCTGTTGGCGAAGACGCTGAGGACGGCCCACGCGCCCAGTGGCGCGAAGAGCGCGGGCAGCAGCACGAAGCGCAGGCCCGCGTAGGGCAGCAGACACGTCCACCAGAAGGCACGGCCTTCGACGGTGAACGGGTTGAAGGCGGTGATGAGGGGCAACGTGCCTGATTCGTCCGCGCCTCCCGCGCGCTTGCGTTCGAAGCGCCGCCACTCCAGGAACGTGTTGGGCGCGTAGTACGTCACCTTCCACGTGCAGGCGAAGAACGCGACCAGCGCGTACTTGGCCAGCATGGGCATGCGCGACTGGCGCAGCCACTCCGTGTTCATCTCCACCAGATCCGGGTCCGCCGTCTCCCCCGTGTGTCCGTGGTGCAGCACGTTGTGTTCATGCCGCCACGCCTGGGGATGAATCCAATCCGGCCAGTCCAGGAAGCGGCGCCACCCGGTGGCGAAGCGCTTGCCCGTGTAGTGCGCCGGCACGCCCGGCACCTTGTCGTAGCCCCGGTGCGTGATGTGATGGGCCATCATCGTCCAGCGCGCCGTGTTGCCTTGCGCGATGAGCAGCGCCGACACGGGATTGGGCATCAGCCACGCCGTCGCGTAGCCCAGCGCGGAACAGGCCCGGCCCCAGCGTTCAATCTTCCGCGCGTGTGCCAGGTCCGCCTCGCCGAGCGATGACTCCAGCTCCTGCTTGAGCGCCTGAAGGTCCTGGGCGAAGGCTTCCGGCTCGGCGAGTACGTGGGGGTGGGGGGTGGGAAGGGATGTCCGCGGCACTTCGTCGACGAGCAGGGGGACTGCCAGGGTCATGATGGAGTCGGCATCTCGGTGAGGGCATCCAGGTTGGCGGCCACCAATCTAGTCCCAGGCCCGAATATTCCGGATGTAGACATCCATGGGCCCGTTCCCTCGTCGGCGACGCCATCAGGGCGGCACGCCAATGCCCGACGAGCCACCGTCCGACCGGGGATTGCGGTTAAACTCCGGCGCTCGCCGCCCACCGCATGCACGAGTTTCCTTCCCGCCGACAGTTGCTGCTGGCCGTCCTCGTGGCCACGACTCTCTCCGCGGCCGTCGAGGGAGTCTGGAGCTACTCCGGGGCGGTGAGCCCCCCTGCCCGCGTCCTCCTCACCGCCGCCGTGGGGCTGCTCATCAGCGGCACCCTGGCGCTGTTGCTCCTGCGAACCCGGGAGCGCGCGCACCGCGCACGGGACGCTGCCCTGCGCAGCGCGGATGACGCCAGCGCGCTTCGCGCAGCCGTCATGGACGTGACGCCCGTGGGCTTCGCCTTCTTCGACCGCGAGCTGCGTTACGTCCACATCAACACGGCCCTGGCGGCGATGCATGGCCTGCCCGCGGAGCGGCATCTGGGCCGGCACGTCACCGAGGTGATGCCCGACCTGGGCAAGCGCATCGCTCCGCGCCTCCAACTGGCGCTCAGCACGGGGGCCTCCATCCAGGACACCCTGCTCCAGGTGGAGACGCCCGCCGCTCCGGGCGAGAGCCGCTTCTGGTTCGGCAGCTACCTGCGCGTGTGCGGCGCGAACGGCGAGGTGCTGGGTGTCATCGCCGCGATGTCCGAGCTCACCGAGCGCATGCGCGCGGAGAAGAGCCTCCAGGAGCACGAGGGCCGGCTGGACGTGTTGACGCGCTCGCTGCCGGACTACCTGTGGGGCGGCAAGCTGCGCGGCGGGAGGCTGCGCGACTTCTACTGCACGCCCGTCATCGAGCGCACCACCGGCTATGCCGCCTCCGCGTTCGTCCAGCCCGCGCCGGATGGCGGACCGCCGCCGCTGTGGGCGGAGATGATCCACCCCGAGGACCGCGCCCGCTACCGGGCCAGCATCGAGGGCCTGGCCCCCGGCGCCGAGGCGGAGCTGGAGCACCGGATCATCTGCGCCGACGGCCGCGTGCGCTGGGTGCGCAGCCGCGCCGCCGCTTCCGCGTTGGATGCGCAGGCGGAGCTGCATGTCGGCTGCGTCGTCACCGACATCACCGACCGGCGGCTCGCGGATGACCTGCGCCAGCGCCTGCATGACAGCTTCCGCCGCTCCGCCCAGGAATGGCGCCGCACCTTCGACGCGGTGGCCTCGCCGCTGATGGTGTTGGGGTCGGATGGCACCGTCCAGCGTCTCAACGCCGCCGCCATCGCGCTCTTTGGAGGCATGGACCCGTCCGGTCAGCCGCTGTTCACCGCGGCCAGTGCCCCACCCTGGTCACACGCACTGCCGTTGGTGGAGGAGCTGCGCCGCACCCGCGCCAGCGCCACGCGCGAGCTGGGCGACCCGGTGTCGCGCCGCACGTGGGAGGTATCCGCCACGTGGGTGGAGGAAGCGGGCGGCGAGGACTCGCGCGTCATCCTGGTGGCCACGGAGGTGACGCGTCTCCTGGAGCTCCAGGCCAGCCTGCGGCGCAGTGAGACGATGGCCGCCATGGGCGCCATCGTCGCGGGCGTGGCCCACGAGGTCCGCAATCCCCTCTTCTCCATCTCCGCGGTGGTCGACGCGGTGGAGGCGACCTTCGGCGCACGCGCGGAGCTCAAGCCCTACGTCGACGTGCTGCGCGGTGAGGTGAAGCGCCTCAACCACCTCACACAAGAGCTCTTCGAGTACGGCCGCCCCACCCGCGGTGAATGGGTGGAAGGCCCCGTGCTCCCGGTGGTGGTGGATGCGCTCTCCGCGTGCGCGCTGGCCAGTGAGCGCGCCGGTGTGAATGTGAATCGCGAGTTGGCGGCGGAGCTGCCCCGTGTTCGCATGGATGCCCGGCGTTTGTTTCACGTGTTTCGCAACGTGGTGGAGAACGCGGTGCAGCATTCACCGGCGGGCAGCGCGGTGCGGGTGGCGACGGAAGAAGTGGAAGAGGCGGGCCGGGCCTGGGTGCGGTGCACCGTGCGCGACGGTGGGCCGGGCTTCCGCGCGGAGGACCTGTCCCATGTCTTCGAGCCCTTCTTCAGCAAGCGGCGCGGCGGCACGGGGCTGGGCCTGTCCATCGTCCAACGCATCCTGGAGGAGCATCAGGGTATCATCCGCTTGCGCAATCACCCGGAGGGCGGCGCGGAAGTCACACTGCTGCTTCCTGCTGTTTCTTCGCGTGTATCAACCCAGCGCGTAGACTCCCTGACTTCATGACGCGCACCCGAATCCTTCTCGTGGACGACGAGCCCGGCATCCGACTGGGCATGAGAGGCTTTCTCACCGCCCATGGGTTCGATGTGGACGAGGCCACCAGCCTCGCGGAGGCGCAGGAGGCGTTCCGCACCTCGCGTCCGGACGTGGCCGTGGTGGATTACCGGCTCACGGACGGCACCGCGCTGGAGTTGCTGCCGCGCCTCAAGGACATCGACGCCTCGGTGCCCCTGGTGGTGCTCACCGGCCATGGTTCCATCGAGCTGGCCGTCCAGGCCGTGAAGGAAGGCGCCGAGCAGTTCCTCACCAAGCCGGTGGAGCTGGCCGTCCTCAAGGTGGTGCTGGACCGGCTGGTGTCGCAGCGCCGCGAGCGGCAGCGGCTGCTGGCGGAGCGTTCGCGCATCATCCGTGGGACGGTGAACCCCTTCATGGGTGGCAGCGCCGCCATCCGCGCGCTCCAGGCGCAGGCCGAACGCATCATCGAAAGTGACAGTCCGGTGCTCATCACCGGCGAGACGGGCAGCGGCAAGAGCGTGCTCGCGCGGTGGCTGCATGAAGGCGGCCCGCGCAAGGACGCGCCCTTCGTGGACCTCAACTGCGCGGCGCTCTCCAAGGACTTGCTCGACTCGGAGCTGTTCGGCCACGAGAAGGGCGCCTTCACCGGCGCGGTGGCCGCCAAGCAGGGCCTGCTGGAGGTCGCCGACCGAGGCACCCTCTTCCTGGACGAGATTGGCGACATGGACTCGGCCGTCCAGCCCAAGCTCTTGAAGGTGCTGGAGGAGAAGCGCTTCCGGCGGCTGGGCGACGTGAGGGACCGCCGCGTGGATGTGCGCCTCATCGCGGCCACGCACCAAGACCTGGCCGTGGCCGCCCGGGACAAGCGGTTCCGCAGCGACCTCTACTTCCGCGTCAGCACGCTCATCCTCCATGTCCCCCCGCTGCGTGAGCGGCCCGAGGACATCGTCGGGATGGCGCACCACTTCCTGGCGGAGCTGGGCGCGGCGCGAGGCCGCGGCGGCGTGGGGCTGCAACCCGACGCGGAGACGGCCCTCACCCGCTACGCCTGGCCTGGCAACATCCGCGAGCTGCGCAACGTGCTGGAGCGCGCGGTGCTGCTGTCCGGCGGCGGGCCCCTGTCCCGGGGAGACTTGCGCTTCGAGGCCACCGCCGGCGAGCCCGCCTCCGACGCCGACGACCACCTCACCCTCGAGGAGTTGGAGCGCCGCCACATCGAGCGCATCCTCCGGCGCGAGCACGGCCACGTGGAGCGCGCCGCCGCGCGGCTCGGCATTCCTCGGTCGTCCCTCTACGAACGGCTGAAGCGCCTGGGCATCAACCGGTCCGGATTCCAGAAACCGGATCCGTAACCTGGACACAGCAAGCAGTCGCGAGCCGGGGCGCGGGAGCAAGCACCGGAATTTACTTGGAACCGAGACAAGCCCGTCTCTGGCCCTGAGCTTGCTTGAGGGCCCGCTCCGTGGCGCAGAACATCCTGATCGTCGACGACGAGTCCTCCCTCTGCTGGGTGTTGGGCCAGTTCTTCTCCGGGGCCGGCTACCGCGTGGACTCGGCCGGCGCGCTGAATGAGGCCCTGGACCTGATGACGACGGGCCGCTACGACCTGGTCATCAGCGACCTGCGCCTGAGCGGAACGCTCTCCGAAGAAGGGCTGATGCTGGCGGACTTCGTGCGCCGCTACACGCCCCAGACGCGGGTGGTGCTGCTGACGGCGTTCGCCACCCAGGAGCTCACCGACCGCGCGCAGGCGCTGGGCGTGGACCTGGTGCTTTCCAAGCCGCAGCCGCTGCCCGCGCTGGCTGAGCACGTCTCACGCCTGCTCGCCGCCGCCGCCGTGTAGTTCGCGCCCCTGCCGCCGCGTACGCGCCGCCCAGGCTCCGCGCGACGACGCGCCATTGCGTTGCATGTCGCCGGGGCGGCTCCGAACAACTGAGACACCGACGGCTCATCGTTTCTTGAGTCAGTCATCCGCCGGTGACAACCTTCGCGGCTCCTCGGCGGGGCTCGTCCCAGCCTCGACCTTCCATGCGCGTTCCTCACATCACCCCGTCCTCACCGCGCAGCTTCCTTCGCCGCGTGACACGGCTCGCCGCCCCGTTGTTGCTGGTGGCTTCGGCCACCGCCAGCGCCCAACCCGCGGCGTCGCAGGCCATCGACGTGCAGCAGTACAAGCCGGCCCCGGGTGCCCATGACGTGCTCGGCATGCATGGCGCGCGCATCGCGCCGCACCTTTCCTGGAACCTGGGCGCGTCGCTCAACGACGCGAATGATCCGCTCAACCTCGTGGACCCGCGAGCGGACCGGTTCCTCTACCGCATCGTCGACAGCCAGCTCACGCTGGACCTGATGGGCGCCATCTCGCTGTTCGACCGGGTGGAGCTTGGCGTCGCGCTGCCCATCTCCCACACGACGTCGGAGCCCGCCGCCGCGGTGGCGCCGGACCTGTCGAACGGCGTGGGGACCACGGGCGTGGGTGACCTGCGGCTGATGCCGAAGGTCCGCCTGCTCTCCACCGACAGCGGCATCCACCTGGCGGTGACGGCGCCGCTGACGTTGCCCACGGGCGGCGGCTCGAAGTTCCTGGGCTCGGACACGGTGACGTTCCAGCCGCGCTTCGTGGCGGAGTGGGCCACCACCGCCGTCCGCTTGCTGGCCAACGTGGGCTTCAACGTCCGCCGCGAGGAGCGACTGCGCAACCTCCGCGTGGGCAACGAGTTCGCCTACGCGGTGGGCGCCGAGGTGCCCCTCACGCAGGCCCTCACGGCGCAGGCCACCCTGGCGGGCGCGCTGGGCCTGAAGGAGACGAGCGCCGAGGAGCGGCCCATGGAAGCCCTGGCCGCGCTGAAGTACCGCTTCACCCCTGGGTTGGCCGCGCATGTGGGCGCGGGCCCGGGCCTGTCGCGGGGCTATGGCACTCCATCCTTCCGCGTGCTCGCGGGTGTGGCCTGGACGCCGTTCGAATCCAAGGGCGGCCCCGCCTCCGCCGCGCCGGTCTGCGACCTGGGGCCCGAGGACTTCGACGGATTCCAGGACGACGACAACTGCCTGGACCCCGACGATGACGGTGACGGCATCCCCGACGTCACCGACGTGTGCCCCACCGAGCCGGAGAGCTTCAACGGCTTCCAGGACGAGGACGGCTGCCCGGATGACCCGAACGCCCACCAACCTCCCACCGAGGCGGGCCAGCCCGCACCGGCCCCGGCGCCCCTGGCGCTGCCGCCCGCGCCGGTGGATACCGACAAGGATGGCGTCGTCGACGCGGAGGACCTGTGCCCGACCGAGCCGGAGGACCTGGACGGCTTCGAGGACGAGGACGGTTGCCCCGACCCCGACAACGACCAGGATGGCATCCCGGACGCCGTGGACCCGTGCCCGCTGGAGGCGGAGACCATCAACGGCGTGAAGGATGACGACGGCTGCCCGGACCAGGGCAAGGCGCAGGTGCGCGTGGAGGGAGCGCGCATCGTCATCCTGGACAAGGTGTACTTCGGCACGGGCCAGGACGTGATTCTGGCCAGGTCCCACGGCCTGCTGCGGCAGGTGGCCGCCACGCTCAAGGCGAACCCGCAGCTCCTGAGGGTCCGTGTGGAAGGCCACACGGATGACCAGGGCAACGACGCGAAGAACCTGGACCTGTCCCAGCGGCGGGCGAGGAATGTGGTGGCCTTCCTGGTGAAGGAAGGCATCGCGGCGCAGCGGCTGGACGCAGTGGGCTATGGTGAGGCGAAGCCGGTCGACACCAACGAGACGGCCAAGGGGCGCGAGAACAACCGGCGCGTCGAGTTCAACATCATGAAGGTCGCCGAGCCTTCGACGGGAGGAGGCACGCGTTGATGCGGACAGCCCCTTGGATGATGGCGGTGATGCTGGCGGGTCCACCCGCGCTCGCCGCGCAGACGCAGGCGCCGTGCGGCGGGCTGCGCTTCGACAGCGGCCGAATCGTGTTCGGCCGGCCGCTGGCGCCCCAGGGCGCGGAGACGGACGCGTGCCTGGCGCACGTGGCCCAAGCGCTCCTGGCGCGCCCCGCCATCCGTTCCGTGACGGTGGCGGCGAAGCTTCCGAACGCGGACCGGCTGGACGGCCGGGGCCTGGCCGCGGCGAAACGGGCCGCGGATGTGCTGGTGGCGGCGGGCGTGCCCCGCACGCGTGTGTCCGCCATGGCGCCGCCGTCCGTGGAGGGCGAGCCCGCGCAGCTCCAGTTCGCCTACGTGGAGCGGCCCGCCCAGCCCGCGGTGGCCCGGCTGCGCGCGGCCAGCGGCGCGGTGGAGGCCGGCGCGACGGAAGCCCAGCTCCTCGCGCGGACGGTGGGTGACTCGCTCTACCCGGGCGAGCTGCTGCGCACCGGCGCGAACGCCCGGGCAGAGCTGGCCCTGGCGGACGGCAGCATGGTGCGCGTGGTGGAGAACAGTCTCATCAAGGTGGGCGCCATCGAGCTGATGGCGAACCTTCAGCGCAAGGTGCAGTTGGACTTGCTGCGAGGCACCGTGGAGACGGACGTGGCGCCGGGTGGCGCGGGCTCCATCTTCGAGGTCCGCACGCGCGGCGCGGTGGCCGGAGTGCGGGGCACCCGGTTCCGCGTGTCGGCCCAGGACGACGGCACCAGCCGGCTGGAAACACTGGAAGGCAAGGTGGCCCTCAGCACGGAGCAAGCCCAGGTCGAGGTGTCGGGCGGACATGGCTCGCGCGCGAAGCCGGGCTCGCCACCGGAGCCGCCTCGCCCACTGCTGCCGGCGCCCACGCTGGTGGGCCCTCGAGGAGGCGCGTTCGCCACGGCCCCAAAGATGTCCTGGCGAACGCTGGAGGGCGCCGCGACATACCGCGTGGAGGTGGCCCGCACGGCGGACTTCGCCGCGAGCGTCCAGACGTATGACAGCGCCAGCCCGGAGCTGGCGATTCCCGGGCCCCGTCAGGGCAAGTGGTTCTGGCGGGTGATGGCCGTGGACGGAGACGGCTTCGTGGGCTTCCCCTCGAAGATCTACGCCTTCGACGTCCAGCCCTGAGGCTGTTGCGTTGCGTGCACCCACCCGCGCACGCATGATGGCCGGGCCCTGCCTGCCAGCAGGCCCCCGCCCATGGACTCCAGTCCCGCCGAGCCCCACCGCCGCGACGGTTTCCGTCGGCCCTCACCCGCCGTATTGCGGGTGCTGGGTGCGTGCGTGGGCATCGCGCTGGCGGGGGTGACGGCGGCCACCGGTGGCGCACCGGGCTTCCTGGAGCGCTCGCTCTACGATCAGGCGGTGAGCCGGCTCCTGCCCGCCGTGCCGCCGAGCGCGGACCTGGTGCTGGTGGAAGTGGATGACCGCGCCCTCGCGACGCTGAGCGAGCGTTGGCCGCTGTCACGCACCACGTGGGCCCGCGCCTTCCATGCGCTCGCCGCCCAGCGCCCCTCCGCGGTGGCGGTGGACGTCGTCTTCGACCAGCCCGGGCCGCGTGATGCGCTGGAGCTGGGTGAAGACATTCTGGAGGCGCTCCGCCGCTCCGGACTGACGGAGCAGCCCGCGGGTGAAGCCTTGGCGGCGGACCTGGAGGCACGGCTCCTCGCGCGCGACGGCGATGCCCGGCTGGCCGAAGCGATTTCGGAAGGGAACGGTGTCGTCCTGGGAGCCGCGGCACTCACGGACGATGTCCCGGTGATGGCGCCCCTCCAGGATGGCGCCCTGGGCACGCCGCTGGCCCTGCCCGCCCACGCGCTGCGGCTCCAGGCCCGGGAGGTGGCGGGGAGCATCGCGCCCCTGCGCATGGCGGCTCGAGGCAGTGGAACCCTCAACATGCTGGTGGACGGTGACGGCGTCATCCGTCGATATCCTTACGCCGTGGGCGTGCGCGGACAGGCCTGGCCTTCGCTGGCACTGGCCACCGCGCTGCACCTGACGCCCGAACGGGCGGAGCCGCTGCGTGAGCTGGCGACATGGGACCACGGCGCGCCGTTGATGCGGCTGCCCGCGCCCAACTGGCTGCCCCGGGTGAGTCTGGCGGACCTGCTCCACGCGGACCCGCGCTCGGTGGGCTTGGACCTGGCGCTGCGAGGCAAGACAGTGTTCGTGGGTGTCACCGCCACGGGGCTGCATGGCCAGAGCACCCTGCCCGGCCAGGTGGCGGTGCCCGGCGTGGAGATTCACGCCTTCGCCCTGGACAACCTGCGGTCGGGCCGGCTGATGCGCTCGTCGGGGCTGGTGGCGCTGCTGGGCGTTCTGGAGACCGCGGCGGTGCTCGCGGCCTTCGTCTGGCTTTGCCGCCGCGCGCGCACGTCCGGCGCGGTCCTCCGATGGGCGGTGACGCTGGCGGTCCTGCACACGGCGCTGGTGGCGTGGCTGGCGTCGGACCCGGGCTGGGTCATTCCGCTGGTCCCCTCGTGGGTGGGCCTCATGCTGATGCTGGTGGTGGACGCGGCGTCGCGCGCGCAGGAGATGGGCCGGCAGCGAGGCGCCCTCCGCCGGCTCTTCATCCGCTACCCCCAGGCATCCGTGGAGCCGGCGGCGCCGCAGCGAGACGCCTAGCGCGCCCGCGCCGACGCAATGCACCAGGGCTCGCGGATAGCCAAACAGACGCTCCGGGCGAACCCGCGCCACACGAGGCCTTGAGCCAGGCAGCAGCCGTGGCAGCATCCTCGCTCCTGCATGCGCCGCTACGCCCTCATCGCCGAGCCCGATCCACAGCGAGCCGCTGGCCTCTTGTCCCTGATGACGGAGGAAGGCCTGGAAGGCGTCGTCGCCAAGGATGGAGCGGAAGCCCAAGATGTCGTGCGCCAGCGAGGTGCGCCCCTGCTGCTCGTCACGGACCTGGCGCTGCCCCGGCTGGATGGCTTCGCGTTGCTGACGTGGCTTCGGGAACAGGAGGACTCCGCCGCAACGCAGGTCGTGGTGGTCACTGCCTTCGACGAGCTGCGCGTCCGCGCATGGCAGCTCAAGGAGGCGCTGGGCATCCATGCGTTGCTCAGTCGCCGAGCCTCCTCGGAGGTGATGCGGGACACGCTGCGTCGCGTACTCGCAGGGCAGCTCGCGCCACAGCCGCCTCCGGCGGAGGGGGCCGCGGAGCAGGAGCGGCAACGGCTGGCGAGCATCACGGCCATGCACCTGGTCGACAACGGACCGCCCGAGGCGGAGCTCCAGCAACTCGTGAAGGAGGTCGCCCAGGCCTTCGGTGTACCCGTGGCGCTGCTGACGCTGGTGCTGGGCGAGCGCCAGTGGTTCAAGGCCCACGTCGGCCTGCCCCCCACCCTCGCGAAGGACCGGGGCACGCCGCGCGACTGGGCGTTCTGTCACCACGTGGTGCAGGGGCGCGAGCCGCTCGTCGTACCGGACGCCCGGCGCCATCCCTACTTCCGTGACAACCCGCTGGTGCGCAACGGCATCGTGGGCAGCTACGCGGGCGCACCGCTGCTGACGTCCACGGGGGAAGTCCTGGGCTCGCTGTGCGTCATCGACTCGCGCCCGCTCGTCCTGGGAGCCGAGGACCTGGCCGTGCTGCGGGAGCTCGCGAACCGTGTCGCGGAGGACCTGGAACAACGGGCCCGGGTGAAACCGGCCACCGGAAAGGCCCCGGCAGAGCCCGCGCTCACCGAAGCGTCGGCCCTGGGGCTCCTGCGCGATGCCGTGCAGGCCCTGGATGTCGCGGCCCTGCTGGTGGCGCCTGGACGCAAACCCCACGCGTGCAACACCGCGATGACGGACCTGCTGGGCCTGCCGCCGGAGCCCTTCCCGGCCATGACGTTCGATGCCTTCTGCCAGCACGTCGCGGGACTCACCGCGGACCCGGCGAGCACGCTGCGGCAGCTCGACCTGGCCTCCGAATCGTCCCGAGGCCTCCGCCTGACGCTGGTCCTGGAGCGGCCCCAGCCGCACCGGCTTCGCTGGGTGGCCCGGCCCTTCCCCATCCCGGGCGGCATGGCGCAGATGCTGACGCTCGCCGACATCGGACACACCCGGCCAGCCCGTGAGGAGTGGGAGCGGCAGCACCGGGTGGACGCGCTGACGGGACTGGTGTCGCGGCGCGCGGGCGAGGAACGGGTGCTGCGCGAGATTGGCCGCTGCCGCAGGGATGGCATGCCCTTCAGCGTGCTGCTCGCGGACCTGGTGGGACTGGGGCGCATCAACGCGACTCGAGGTTTCGACGCAGGGGACGCCACGCTGCGAGACGGAGCCCGCGTCACCGAAGCCCTGGGAGTCCCTGGAGGCTTCGCGGTGCGCTGGGAAGGCGGAGCGTTCCTCCTGGCCCTTCCTGGCGTGGACGCGGCGCGGGCCGAAGCATTGCGGCAGAAGCTGCGCGACACCCCTGACGCACCCGAGGTGGTGTCCGCCGCCGTCACCGTCGAGGGTGAGGAAGACCCTCAGGGAACGCTGGCCCGAGCCCAGGCAGCGCTCATCCGGGCCAAGACGGAGCACCGACCCTTGCGGCTGGCATGAGCCACGCTGGAACCCTTCACCGCGACGAGGAGCACCGCATGTCGACGCCCGTGCCCGACCGCCTCCGCCTGCCCTTCCACTTCGACGCCGCGCCGCTCCAGCAGGAGCTCGCGGCATTGCCCGCCGAGGCGTGGGTTCCCCACTTCAACAAGCGCGAATACGAAGGCGAGTGGAGCGGCGTTCCCCTGCGCTCCATTGGCGGCATGGAAGGCCGCATCTATCCGGACCCGACAGGGCGCGAGCGCTACGCCGACACGCCCCTGCTGGCGCGTTGCCCCGCGTTCCGCGCCGTGCTCGCCACGTTTCAGTGTCCCATCGGCGCCGCGCGGCTGCTGAAGCTCGCGGCGGGCGCGCGCATCCGAGAGCACACCGATTACAACCTGGGTTACGCGGACGGCGAGGTGCGCCTCCACGTCCCCATCACCACGCACCCCGACGTGGCCTTCTTCCTCGGCGGCGAGCGAGTCGTCCTCCAGCCCGGTGAGTGCTGGTACCTCGACTTCAACCGCCCCCACCGGGTGGACAACCCCAGCGACACCGACCGCGTCCACCTGGTGCTGGACTGCGACGTGAATGACTGGCTGCGAGACGTCTTCACGGGGGCCGTGAATGGGCGCTGAGGCCTTCGAACGCTTCCGTCTCCGCGTCCTGGAGGACGTCACGCTCCAGGATGCACTGCGCGAGACTCCGGACACCCCGGCCTTCGTGGCACGCGCCATCGAACTGGGCGCCGCGCACGACTGTCACTTCAACGCCGAGGACATCCACGAAGCCCTGCGCGCCGCCCGCCGGGTCTGGCGGGAGCGATGGATATGACACCGGACCTCGAGGGCTGGATGCCCGCGCGCATCCACGTGGACGGCGGACAACCGCGGGTGGACTGGTGCCACATGGGTGGCCAGCGATTCACGGACCCATTCTTCGACGAGACGATAGAGCGCAGGCTCCGCCACCCATTCGCCCTGCTCTTCCGGCATCAGACGTCCATGAACGCGCTGGTGGCACGACAGGCCAAGAAGCCCGGTCTCCCGGTGCGCGGGCTCGTCTTCCACATGTCCCGTTGTGGTTCCACGCTGGTGGCGCAGCTGCTGGCCGCGCTGCCGCGCCACATCGTGCTGTCCGAAGCCGGCCCCGTAGACACGGTGCTGCGCGCGCACCAGTACGTGCCAGGGGTCACCGACACGCAGCGCATCGAATGGCTGCGCGCGGTGGTGGGAGCCCTCGGACAGCAGCGGCATCCGGAGGAACACGCGGTGTTCCTCAAGCTGGACGCGTGGCACGTCCTGGAGCTCCCGCTGCTCCAGCGCGCCTTCCCCGGTGTGCCATGGATGTTCCTCTACCGGGACCCCGTCGAGGTCATGGCATCGCATCAAAATCACCGGGGCGCGCACATGCTTCCGGGACTGCTGAACCCCGCGCACCTGGGCCTGGAGCCCGGGCAAATCGAAGGCATGCCCCTGGACGAGTACGGCGCGCGCGTCCTCGCGGCCATTTGCGACGCGGGCCTCCAAGGCTATCGCGCGCGGACAGCCCCGGCGCGGCTGATGGACTACCGGCAGCTCCAGCCGGAAGGACTGCGGGTGCTCACGGAGCTGTTCGCTCTCGAGCTGACGGCCGAGGACACCCCGCGCTTGCGCGACGTCCTGGAGCGGAACGCGAAGAACCCCGTGCTGCCCTTCGAGGATGACACGGAGGAGAAGGCTCGCCGCGTCACATCGCATGGGCGGGCCCTGGCGGAGCAATGGGGCCGTCCCATCCACGATGCGCTGGAAACCGAACGCCTACGCGGGGATGTCGTGCCGTAGCAGGAGGCACCGACGCCTGCGTCACTGGGCCATGGCTGCCTGCTCAGCGCGGCCTGGCGCTGGCGGCACCCTCCTCCGCGCAATGCCACGCCATGCCCAGCTGAAGCCCCGCGTCGCTCCCGCAGCGATGGCTGGCTCGCGCAGTATCGCCGCCGCGCGCGACTACGTCCTGGCGCAGGCCCGCCCTACTCCCGCTGCCAGGCCAGCGCGATTAGTGCCGTCCCCGCGCCGCGACGGCGTCCTGGATGAGCCCGGCGAGCAGCATGAGGGACTTCGGATCCTTGCTCGCGCGCACGCGCCAAGAGCCGGCGCGGGTATGCAGCACCAGCCGGTACGACTCCTCGGCGAGGACGAGTCGCGCGATGCAGCCGAAGATGACCATGACGACGGCAATCAACGCCGCCTCGTAGACGCCCTTCGCCGTGCTGCTGGAGACGGACAGCGCGGACAGGGCCGGCAGCCCCACGCTCATGCACAGGCCCAGCGTGGCCAGCACGGGAACCATGCGAGGCGTGCGCCGCACCGTCTCCACCCGCTGGACGTCCGCGAGCAGCAGCGTCCTGCCGCGGGCGACGATCCGCTCGGTCGTCACCCGCAGGCCGGCGTCCTGGAAGAGCGGCACTTCGGAAGGAGCGGGCGGCGCCACGAGCGGGCGGTCCGGAAACGCGGGAGTGGCGGGCACCGCGGACACGGCGAGAGGCTCAATCATGGGGCGACTCGGTGGACGGCGGCACGGCCCCGCCGGGAGAGATGAATACGGAACTCGGATGACCTGGAACGTGGGCCAGCAAGACACGGCGCAGCTCACCGAGCGGCCCGCCCAGCGCAAAACAGTCGCGGGCGCCCAGCCGCAGGGCGAGTCCCATCAGCCGCTCATCGGCGAAGGGCACCAGCACGATGATGGGCCCCTGGGGCGAAAGCTCCCGGGCGCGCTGAAGCCGACGCTGGAGACTCTCACCGCGCTCGACGTGGACGAGCACGAGGTCCGGACACCCACCAGCCGGCGCGTCCGACTCCAGCGCGATGCCCAGCTCGGCCAGCACGTCCATCAGGAGCGAGCTGAGCGACGCATCCCCTCCGAGCAGGAGGGCACGGGCAATGGACGAGGACTTCACGTTGCAACATCAAGCAATGCCCATGCCCGCTGTCCCCGCCCTGAGAGCCCGGGCAACGTGCGGGCGAACCGTTGCATCACGCCAGACGTCCCTGGCGGATTACCACGGTGTCTCGCGCGCCCCTACCCGCGCTCCCGCTCGCGCCGATGGATGGTGGACACATCGATGCCGAGCACCTCCGCGGCGCGCGTCTTGTTCCCGCCGCAGCGTGTCACCATCCACGCGATGTACTCCGCCTCCAGCCGCCGCAGGGGCCACAGCGCGTGCTGCGCCATCACCAAGGGCTGCACCTCCGGCGCCTCGGGTGGCAGGTGTGGGCGCAACTCCTCCAGCCCCACGACTTCGCTCGCCACCATCACCGCCAGCCGCTCTATCAGGTTCTCCAGCTCACGCACGTTTCCCGGCCAAGGCAAGGTCGCGAGCGCGGCCACCGCCTCCGGAGACAGGGACTGCATGCGGGAGCGAGGGTTGCGCGCGCGGGCGCGAGCCGTGAAGTGCTCCACCAACAAGGGGATGTCCTCACGCCGCTCCGCCAGCGGAGGCAACAGCAGTGTCACGACATTGAGCCGGTAGAACAGGTCCGCGCGGAAGCGGCCCTCGCGCACGCGGGCGTCCAGGTCCTGGTGCGTGGCGGCGACGATGCGCACGTCCACGGTGCGGCTGCCGTCGGCGCCCACCGCGCGCACCTCGCCGTCCTCCAGGACGCGCAGCAGGCGGGCCTGGAGCTCCAATGGCATGTCGCCAATCTCGTCCAGGAACAGCGTGCCCCCATCCGCCTCCACGAAGAGGCCGCGGCGGGCGTGGGTCGCGCCGGTGAAGGCCCCCTTGAGGTGACCGAACAGCTCGCTCTCCAGCAAGTCATGTGGCAGCGCCGTGCAGTTGACCGCCACGAAGGGCCCGGAGGCACGAGGCCCCTGGAAGTGCAGCGCGCGCGCCACCAGCTCCTTGCCCGTGCCGCTCGGGCCTCGCAGCAGCACCGCCGCCTGGGCGTAGGCCACGCGGTCGATGAGCTCGTAGAGGTTCCGCATCGCCGCGCTTCGCCCCACCAGCGCCCCCAGCCCGCTGCGCTCGGCGGCGGCGCGCCGCAGGGCCCGGTTCTCCACCTGGAGCCTGCGCTCCTTCAAGGCGCGCTCGAGGAAGAGCAGCACCTCATCCAGGCGGAAGGGCTTGGTGAAGTAGTGGTACGCGCCGCGCTTCATCGCCTCCACCGCGCTCTCCACGCCGCCGAACGCCGTCATCATCAACACGGGGATGTCCGAGTCGAGCGCCCGCACGGCCTCCAGCACGTCCAGGCCGTCCACCCCTTCCATGCGCAAGTCACACAGCACCGCGTCGTAGGCCTGGGCGCGCGCCATCCGGATGGCCTCTTCGCCGCCCGTGGCCAGGTCCACGACGTAGCCCGCGTCCGTGAGGGGCTCCCGCAGCATGAGGCCCATGTCCACGTGGTCATCGACGACCAGGATGCGTCCTTCAACCGACATACCGCTCCTCCGCGCTGGGCTTCGCGATGGGCCAGAGCACGGTGACGCAGGTGCCCCGGCCCTCCTCGCTCTCCAGCTCCAGCCGGCCACCATGGTTGCGCACGACGTGAGCCACCATCGTCAGGCCCAGTCCCGTGCCCTGTCCCCGCTTCTTGGTGGTGAAGAAGGGGTCGAATACCTGATTGAGGTGCTCCCGGGGAATGCCGCAGCCGTCGTCGCGGAGGGTGAGCGCCACCAGGCCCCACGGCTCCGCCTCCGGCACCGCCGCGGACAGCGTCACCTGCCCGCCCTCGCCACACGCGTGGCAGGCGTTGAGCGCCAGATTCACCAGCACCTGCTGGAGCTGGTCCGGGTCCGCGGCCAGGGGAGGCAGCGTCTCTGGAACGGTCACCTCGAAGCGAACCCCGCGCCGCTCCACCTCCATGCGCAGCAGCTCCTGAACGTCCCGGAGCAGGGAGATGAGCGGCACCGGCCGCACCGCCGTGGGCTGGAGGCGCGAGAAGTCCAGGAGCTGCCGCAGCGTGCGGCTCACCCGGTCGATCTGCTCGATGATGACGGCGATGCCAGGCCCCTGCGGGTGTTCCTTGCCCAGCTTGCCCAGCACGTACTCCGCGCGCCCGCGCACCACGCCCAGCGGCGTGCCAATCTCATGCGCGATACCGGCGGCGAGCACCCCCACCGTGGCCAGCTTCTCCGCGCGCAGCAACTGCGTCTCCAGCGCGCGCACGTTGCTCAGGTCCTCCACCACCAGCAAGGTCTGGACCTCCGGGTGGCGCGCCTCCAGCGGCACCGCGTGGAGATTGAAACGGCCTTCCTCGCCGAAGAGCACCAGCGTCTCACCCAGGATGCCATGGGCGCGCGACTCGCTCGCGGCGGCCTCCACCAGGGCGCGAATCCGGGACACCACGGGTGCCGGTGCCTGGGGGAACGCCGTCTCCAACGGCGCGCCGATGGCGTCCGGAGGCATGCGCTCGCGGAGCACCTGGTTCACCGCGCTGATGCGCCCGTCCACGGTGAGCGCCAGCACCCCAGAAGGAATGTGGTCGAGAATCTTCTGCGTCTTGTCGTGCAGGTGCGCCAGTTGGTCCGCGTGCTGACGGCTCTCTCGCAAGGCGGCCGCGCGGCGCTGCGCCAGCACCACGTACACGGCGAACGTCACCAGGAAGAGCGCCACGAGCAGCGCCGCGGCCAGGAGCCGCCAGATGAGGGCCTGCTGATGCGATCGCAGCGTCGCGGTAGACACCAGCGTGGCCGCGGCCCAATGGCTGCCACCGCGGACGCGGATGGGCGTGAACACGGCGATGGCATCCGAGCGGCCCAGACCCAATCGCTCGGCCTCCTCCGCGCGCAGCGGCAACGCGCCGCGCTCCCCCTCGCGCATGCGGGCCGCCAGCGTCGTGAAGCCTGGCACCCAAGCGCCCTCCGTCTCCAGCCGCCGGAACCAGTCCGCCAGGGTGGCGTCGCTGGCGGAGGTCGGCTGGCCATAGGTGCCCAGAAGCAACAGCCGCGCGTCCGGGTCCGACGTCACGATGCGCAGCGGCGTGAAGAAGGATGTCGTGTCGACGAGCACCGCCACCGCGCCCTCGGGCCGGCCTTGCTCATCCACGGGCAGCGCCGTGGCCATGACCCGCAGCGAGTCCAAGCCGCCTTCCTCCATGGGAGGTGACAGCGTGACGTCCCCCGGCGGCCGCAGCAGGGCCCGCCGGGCCGCCTCCGCCATCTGCGCCAGCACGGGCGCTCGCGCCACCTGCTTGCCCATGCGCCGGTCCAACATGCGCAGCCATTCCTTGCCGCTGGCGTCGTAGGCGATGAGGACCTTGTACTGGCCCACCGCCTCCAACAGGGCCCGCATCTCCCGCCGGTGCTCCGCCAACGTGCCGGGCTGGGACATCAGCTCCCCGGCGAAGCGCAGGTCCTCCGCCACGTCCTCCAGCGTCTCCGCCACCCCGCGCGTGGCCTCATCCAACTGGGCCTGGCGCTCGACCGCGAACTGGTGCCACTGCGCCTCCCGGTTGCGCTCCAACAGGGTGAACACCCCCACGCCCACCGTCGTGAGGGCGACACAGAGCAACAGGATGGGGACGAGCGCGTACCGCATGGCCCGCGGAGTCTAACCGCCAGCCCCTCCCCAACCCCTTGAAATAGCAGGGAAATCAGGAGGCACGCCGGCCCGGGGGCCGACTTTGGCGATTGACACTCCGCGTCGGGCGCTGCTACCTACCGGTCGGTAGGTCTCCAGAAGGGAGCAGACGTGACGAACACCGGAGGACGGAAGCCGGACGAGGGCGAGCGCTACCGAGCCATCCTTGAAACGGCGGCGCGGCTCATCTGTGACCGGGGGTACGAGGGCACGTCGATGCAGGAGATCGCCGCCGCGTGCCGGATGACGAAGGCGGGCCTCTACCACCACATCCAGAACAAGGAGCAGCTGCTCTTCGCCATCATGAACTACGGGATGGACCTGTTCGAGGAGCAGGTCCTCTCGCGGGTGCAGGACATCGCGAATCCGGTGGAGCGGCTGCGCGCGTGCATGCGCCACAACATCCTGCTGGTGACGCGGGGGTGGAGCAAGGAGGTCATCATCATCCTCCACGAGCACGCCACGCTCACCGGCGAGACGCGCGCCTTCATCGACGCCCGGAAGAAGAAGTACGTGGACTTCCTGGAGGAGGCCTTTTCGCAGGCCTCGCAGCAGGGCCTCATCCGCCCCGTGGACCCGACGGTGGGCGCCTTCTCGTTCCTGGGAATGGTGCTGTGGATCTACAAGTGGTTCAAGCCGGACGGGCGCCTCACGGATGAGCAGATCGCCGACGGCATGGTGGGCATGTTGTTCCCGCCCTTCGCCGCCGCTGGGGACACCGCGGGACAGGCAGGGCCCGCCCCGTTGCGCATGGTGCCAAGCGCGTCGGCCACCGGCACGGATTCGGAGGGCGCATGAAGACGGCGCGCTGGTGCTCGCTGGAGGAGGCGGTGGCCTCCATTCCGGATGGCGCGTCGCTGGCCACCGGCGGCTTCATGCTGGGGCGCGCCCCCATGGCGCTGGTGATGGAGCTCATCGCGCAGGGCAAGCGCGACCTGGGCCTCATCTCCCTCCCCAACCCGCTGCCCGCGGAGTTCCTCGTGGCGGGCGGCTGTCTGGGAAGGTTGGAGATTGCCTTCGGCGCGCTGAGCCTCCAGGGCCGCGTGCGCCCCATGCCCTGCCTCAAGCGAGCCATGGAGCAAGGCACCCTCGCCTGGCGCGAACATGATGGCTACCGCGTCGTCCAGCGGCTGCGCGCCGCGTCCATGGGCCTGCCCTTCATCCCCGCGCCGGACGCGGACGTGTCCGGGCTGGCGCGGACGGAGCCGCCTCCCACGGTGGAGGACCCCTTCACCGGCCTGCGCGTGGCGGTGGAGCCTGCTTTCTATCCGGACGTGGCGCTGCTCCACGCGCGCGCCGCGGACGAGCGCGGCAACCTCTACATGGAAGACCCGACCACGGACCTGCTGGTGGCGGGCGCGGCGAAGCGGGTGATTGCCACGGTGGAGGAGCGGGTGGCGAAGCTGCCTCGCGCCACCCTGCCCGGCTTCCAGGTGGATCGCATCGTCCTGGCGCCCGGCGGCGCCCTGCCCACCGGCTGCGCCGGGCTCTACCCGCACGACGACGGGATGCTGGCCCGCTACCTGTCTCTGGCGGAGACGGGCCGTGAAGCGGATTTCCTGGAAACGGTGCTGACGCGGAGGGCGGCATGAGCGCGACGCTGGACATCACCCCAGCGGAGACCGTGGTCTCCCTGCTGGCGCGGCAGATTGATGACGGCGGCGTGGTGGCCACGGGCGTGGCGTCACCGCTGGCCATCCTGGCCATCGCCGTGGCGCGCGCGACGCACGCGCCGGACCTGACGTACCTGGCCTGCGTGGGCTCGTTGGACCCGGAGATTCCCACGCTGCTGCCCTCCTCCGAGGACCTGGGCTACCTGGATGGCCGGTCCGCGGAAATCACCATTCCGGACCTGTTCGACCACGCGCGGCGCGGCCGGGTGGACACCGTCTTCTTCGGCGCGGCCGAGGTGGATGCCGAGGGCCGCACCAACATGACGGCCAGCGGCAGCCTGGACAAGCCGCGGACGAAGTTCCCCGGCGTGGCGGGCGCCGCGACGCTGCGGCAGTGGGTGCGCCGGCCGGTGCTCCTGGTGCCGCGCCAGTCGCGCCGCAACCTGGTGCCGGAGGTGCAGGTCGCCACCACGAGAGATCCGCGCCGGCCGGTGACGCTCATCTCCGACCTGGGCGTGTTCGAGCTGGGCGCGTCCGGCGCTCGGCTGCTCGCGCGACACCCATGGGCCTCGGAAGAGCACATCGCGGAGCGCACGGGCTTCGCCTTCCAGGTCTCCGAAGCGCTGTCCGTCACTTCGCTGCCGGATGCCCGCACGGTGGCGGCCATTCGCGCCATCGACCCGCACGGCTACCGCGACGCGCTCGTCGGCGCCTGAGCCGGGCCCTTCCCCTTCCACGAATTCAGATGCACGGAGGCTCCCAGATGAAAGCCGTCGTACTGCGCAGCTTTGGTGAAGCGGGCAACCTGAAGATGGAGACCGTGCCCATGCCCCGTCCCGGGCGTGGCGAGGTCCTCCTGCGCGTGCATGCCTGTGGCGTCTGCTACCACGACGTCATCAACCGCCGAGGCAACCTGCCCCGCACCAGCGTGCCCGCGATTCTTGGCCACGAGGCCGCGGGTGAAGTCATTGAAGTCGGCCCGGACACGCCGGGATGGAAGACGGGCGACCGCGCCGCGACGCTCCAGCGCATGTCGTGTGGCGACTGTGCCCTGTGCCGCAGCGGCCGAAACAGCCTCTGCAAGACGGACAACCGCTTCTTCGGCGAGGAGCTGGCCGGCGGCTACGCCCAGTTCATGGTGGCCCCCATCGGCGGCCTGGGCCGGGTGCCCGCGTCGCTGCCCTGGAACGAGGCGGCCACGGTGTGCTGCACCACCGGCACGGCCGTCCACACGGTGCGCACGCGCGGCAAGGTGCGCGCGGGCGAGACGGTGCTCATCACCGGCGCCAGTGGCGGCGTGGGCCTGTCCTCCGTGCAGCTCGCGCGGCTGGACGGCGCGCGCGTCATCGCGGTGACGTCCAGCGAGGCGAAGGTGCAGGCGCTGAAGGAGGCGGGCGCGGACGAGGTCATCGTGTCGCGCGGGCTGGACTTCGCGTCGGACGTCCGCAAGCGCACCCAGGGCGCGGGCGTGGACGTGGCCGTCGAAATCGTCGGCAGCGCCACGTTCGACCAGACGCTGAAGTCCATGGCGCCCGGAGGCCGCGTGGTGGTGGTGGGCAACCTGGAGTCGGGGATGGTGCAGCTCAACCCGGGGCTCGTCATCGTCAAGGAGCTGGAGATCCTGGGGGCCTACGCCACCACGCAGGCGGAGCTGGATGAAGCCCTGCGCCTGACGGCCACCGGCGGCGTGCGGCAGTTCGTGACGGACGCGGTGCCCCTGGCCGAGGCCGCGAAGGCCCACTTCCGGCTGGAGAACCGCGAGGTGGCGGGCCGGCTGGTGCTGGTGCCCCCCGAGGCGTGAGCGAAGCGGCGGCTGGAATCCAGAGCACGACAAGGAATCGAGGAGTCCGATGAAGAAGCGCGTGGGAATCGAAGCGTTGGCGGTCGCGGTGCCGTCCCGGTACGTGGACATCGAAGACCTGGCCCGGGCACGGGGCGTGGACCCGGCCAAGTACACGGCGGGCCTGGGCGCCAGGGAGATGGCCGTCACCGACCCCGGCGAAGACACCGTGGCCCTGGCGGCCACCGCGGCGGCCCGCCTCATCCGTCAGCAGGACGTGGACCCGTCCCGCATCGGCATGCTGGTGGTGGGCACGGAGACGGGCATCGACCACTCGAAGCCCGTCGCCTCGCACGTGCAGGGCCTGCTGAAGCTGCCGCGCACCATGCGGACCTATGACACGCAGCACGCGTGTTACGGCGGCACCGCCGGGTTGATGGCGGCGGTGGAGTGGATTGCGTCCGGCGCGGGCGCGGGCAAGGTGGCCGTGGTGGTGTGTTCGGACATCGCGCGCTACGGCCTGCACACCGCGGGCGAGCCCACCCAGGGCGGCGGCGCGGTGGCGCTGCTGGTCTCCGAGCAACCCGACCTGCTCGCCATGGACGTGGGCCTCAACGGCGTGTGCACCATGGACGTGTATGACTTCTGGCGGCCCGTGGGCCGGCGAGAGGCGCTGGTGGACGGGCACTACTCCATCACCTGCTACCTGGAGGCCCTGTCCGGCGCCTACCGGGGCTGGCGCGAGAAGGCCCTGGCGGCGGGCCTGGTCCGCTGGTCGGACACACTGCCCGGCGAACAGCTGGCGCGCATCGCCTACCACGTGCCCTTCTGCAAGATGGCCCGGAAGGCGCACACCCAGCTGCGCCTGTGCGACCTGGAGGACGCGGCGGACGCGGCGGCTTCGACGCCGGAGTCGCGGGAGGCGCGGGCGAAGTCGGCCGCCAGCTATGACGCCCAGGTGGCGACTTCATTGGGACTCAACGCGCGCATCGGCAACGTGTACACCGCGTCCCTCTACCTGGCGCTGGCGGGCCTGCTGCACCGCGAGGCCGGCGTGCTGGCGGGACAGCGCCTGGGCCTGCTCTCCTACGGCAGCGGCTGCGCGGCCGAATTCTACTCCGGCACGGTGGGCGAGAAGGCGGCCGAGCGGATGGCGAAGGCGGACCTGGAGGCGGTGCTCGCCCGGCGCGAGCGCGTCTCCATCGAGGAATACGAGCGCCTGATGAAGCTGCCGGCGGATGCACCCGAGGCCGTGGCCCCGTCGCCCGGTGCCTTCCGGCTGACGGAGATTCGCGACCACCGCCGTCAGTACGCCGAAGGGAACTGACGCAGGGCGCCGGGCGCCCATCCCAGACGCGAGGCGAGGCACCGGCAGGCTCCCCGGTGCCTCCCCTTCTGCCGCCGTCTCCCTACCGTGAATCCCTGAACCCCTGCCTCGACGAACGAGGCACGGCTGAAAGGAGACGGAATCATGGCGGACCTACCTGCCCGCAGAGGCGGAGGCATGCTGGGAGCCCCACGCGGCTGGGACCCCTTCGAGCGCATGCAGGAGCTCCTGGGATTCGACCTCGGTCGGATGCTCGGCCCCCAGGGCACACGGGAAGGCGGCTTCGTGCCCGACTTCGAGGTGAAGGAGACCCAGGATGCCTTCATCTTCAAGGCCGATGTCCCCGGCGTGGAAGAGAAGGACCTGGAAATCACCCTCGCGGAGAACCGGCTCACCATCAGCGGCAAGCGAGAAGAAGAGCGCCGCGACGAAAGTGACCGCTACTACGCCTACGAGCGCAACTATGGCTCGTTCAGCCGAACCTTCACGCTCCCCCGAGGCGTGAATGCCGACGACGTCCAGGCGGACTTCAAGAGTGGCGTCCTCAACGTGCGCATCCCCAAGAAGTCCGAGGAACAGCCCAAGCGCATCAAGGTCGGCGGTGGCGAACGCAGTGACAAGGCGAAGGCCTGAGGCACCGGGAGGGGCGCACGGGAGAAGCCGACCGTGTTATGGGACTTGGCACGACAACCGGCTTTTCCCGAAAGAAGGCTCCCTAAATGATGCGCCGCGCCCTTCCCCTTTCCTCCCTGGCCACCCTCCTCCTGCTGGCGTCCGCGTGCGCGACCCCGGGCACGACGCCAGCGGAGGCGGACATCCTCCAGCTCGTGAATGATCAGACGGAGGCCTGGAACCGCCAGGACGCGGTGGCCTGGTCCAAGGACTTCGCCCCGGACGCAGCCTTCATCAACATCGTGGGCACCGTCTTCGAAGGCCGCGATGAAATCCAGGAGCGCCACGCGGGCATCTTCGCCACCATCTTCAAGGGCAGCCAGAGCCAGGTCACCGTGCGCAAGGTCCAGTTCATCCAGGATGACCTGGCCATTGTCGACACCATACACGAGGTGACGGGCCATCCCAGCCTGCCCCCCGGCGTCCAGGACACCGAGCCCGGCCTGCTGCGCACGCAGATGCGGTACGTGATGAAGCACGTGAACGGGCAGTGGCAGATCCTGGCCGGCCAGAACACGGACGTGAAGCCCAGGCCCCAGGCGGCCGCCCCCCAGATGCCCTGATGCTCAGTGGGTGGTGGAATCCTCGCGCTGGGCGGCGCGCGCCTGACGGAACAGCGGCGCCAGCGCGGCGAAGCCAGCCACCACCGTGGAGCCGTTGTTGATGACGGCGGCGGCGACAGGCGGCAGCCATCCCAGCGCCGCGAGCACCATGGCCACGGCATTGGGCACCAGCACCAGCCCGAGCCCCAGGTGCACGCGGGCCAGGGTGTCGCGGCCCGCGTCGAACGCCAGCAACAGGTCATCGAGGCTGCCTCGCAGCAGCACCACGTCCGCCGTCTCCAGCGCCACGTCCGTCGCCCCCCTCAAGGAGATGCCGACGTCAGCGAGCGCGAGCGCCGGGGCGTCATTGATGCCATCCCCCACCATGGCCACGATGCGTCCCTGGCGCCGGAGCGCGCGCACTTGCGTGGCCTTGTCCTCGGGAAGCAGCTCCGCGATGGCCTCGTCCACGCCCAACCGGCTCGCCACCTCCGCCACCCGCGACGGCGAGTCCCCGGACAGCAGCACGATGCGCCGGCGCCCGTTCTCCTTCAAGGCCTGCACCACGCCCGCGCTCTCCGGCCGCAGGGTCTCCACGTAGCTGATGCACCCGGCCAGCGCGCCATCCACGGTGACCCACAGGGTGGCCACATCGCGCGGCACGGACCAGGCCAGCGCCGAGCCCGCGTCCGTCAGGTCCACACCTTGCTGCTGCATCCAGCGCGCGCTGCCCACGCAGACGCGGCGCCCGTTCACCTGAGCGCAGACGCCCCGCCCCAGGACGAACTCCTCCAGTCCCGCCTCGGGCTGCGGCACCTCCACGCCTTGCGTCTGGGCATGCCGGCGCACCGCCTCCGCCACGGGATGAGACTGACGCAGCTCGGCGGCGGCGCTCAGCGACAGCACCTCGCGCGCGTCCCAGCCCCGCGTGGGAATGACGTCCACCACTTCCGGGACACCCAACGTCAGCGTGCCCGTCTTGTCGAAGACGATGGTGTCCGCCTGCGCCAGCCGCTCCAGGTACTGCGCCCCCTTGATGAGGATGCCCTGGCGCGCCGCGAGCGTCATCGCCACCAGCGCGCTCGCCGGCACGACGATGCGGACACCCGTCCCGAAATCCGTGATGAGGATGCTGATGGGCCGTGACGCCTCGCGCGTCCACAGCCCTGTCGCCGCGGCGAGCCCGAAGGTCGGCAGCACGACGCCGTTCGCCACCGAGTCCACCTTCGCCTGCAGCGTCATGGGCTTGGCGCCTGCGCCTTCGAGGATGTGGAGAATCTTCGCCGCCGTGGTCTCCACGCCCGCGCGCACCACCCGCACCCGCAGGCTGCCCTCGCCCACCACGGACGCGGCCAGCACGCGGTCTCCCGCCTCGCGGACCCGGGGCTCTGATTCACCCGTGAGCGCCTTCTCATCCACCCACGCAGTGCCGGCCACCACCGTCCCGTCGGCGGGTACGCTCTCCCCCGAGTGCACGACGATGAGGTCGCCCTCCTTGAGCCGGTCCGCCCGGACCTGCTCCACCTCCCCGTCCACCCGCAGCCGCCAGGCGTACAGCACCTCCAGCCGCATCAACCGGGAGATGGCGGACCGGGCGCGGTCCGCGCTGCGCTCAATCAACAAGTCGCCAATGCCCAGCAGGGAGGTGATGAGCGCCGCGGTCCGCACCTGCCCCGTGGCCAGGGACACCCCCACCGCCACCAGGTCCAGCAGGTCCACGGTGATGCGCCGCTCCGCGACGGACTGGAAGGCGCGCTGTGCCAGCGGCAGGCCCGTCAACGCGACCCCCGTGGCCAGCACGGGCATGGGCGCCGCATTCACGACGCAGGCGGCGAGCACCGCCGAATTGAAGACCGTGGCGGCCCATTCCCGCCGGGGCGGCTCGGGCGCGGCGGGCCATGTGGATGGGTCGCTCGTGCGCAGCGCCGCCATCAACTGGCTCGCGTTGAGCATCTCCGGGTCGAAGCTCACCACCAGCGAATGGATGGCCGGCGAGGCGCTCGCCTTGTGCACCCCCGCCAGCGTCGCGGCCCAGGCCGCCAGCTTGAGGATGTCGTCGTCCTCGAGCCCTCGGACGTGCAGGCGCACGCGCCCGGGCACTGCGTGAAGCAGCTCCACCTGGAATGGCTTGGGCGGAAGCTGGTGCAACGTGAAGGCGAAGTCCCGCACCCGCAGCGCGAACGCGCCAGGGAAGCGCGAGGACTCCTGGTAGTGAACCTTGACCAGGCCCGTGCTGCGCTGACACGTGGCCACCTGGACTTCGGGGCGGGACTCCAGCCAGCCGAGCAACTGGCGCAGCGTCTTGGAATCCTCCGCCGCGCCTCGGATGAGGAGCCGGCCCGGAGCCACGTCCGTGACGTGGACGGACACGGGCCGCTGATGCCCATCCAGGACATCGTGCGCGCGCCCCTTGAAGCCGCGCGCCATGCCACTCAGGAACTCCACCTCCGCCCGCATGAACGCCCCCCGAGCTGAACGCAGTGCAACCGCGGCCTCACGCGTGGGGCCGGGGCCGGAAGGCCACCGTCCCGCTGACGCGCGCGGCGTCTTCCAGCTCCTGCTCCCGCACACCGTCACGGAACACGCTGTAGGCCCAGTACAGCGCGTTGTCCCAGCGAGGCAGCCAGCCCTTCTGCGACGGGTTCGCCACCAGCGAGTAGATGCCCGTGGCCGTCAGCACCACGGGAATCAACTCGTAGAGGCCCGCCCCCGTCAGCTCACGCGCCAGTCCGTCCAGCCACCGGGCGCCGCTCACCACGTGCTCGGCCGGGGCCTTCCGCGACTTCGCCATGAACTTGGCATCGACGATGCCGTCCAGGCCCGCTGTGTCGATGATGGCCGCCAGGAGCGATTCCACATCAGCCTCGTCCGGGCTGTATTCGACGAGCAAGCTGCCCGTGAGTGGAGAATGGACGGTGCCGAACACGCCTTGCGTCTCCCCCAGCTCACCGCGCACGCGGTCCGCGAGGTCCGAGTCATCTCGGAAGCAGCTCGCGCGCACACGAAGCCGGCCCGGGGAGTGGTGCACGAGCAACAACCACTCCCCTTCGATGGCGCCCGAGTCCGGGTCGAGCCTCATGCGTGCCCCTCTCGGCTGTCCGCGACGGGCCGGGCGCCACTGTCCGCCGCACGCCGGCTGTGGGCCTGATGGAGGCTCGCCCGCGAGCGCGCCTCCGCCACCAGGTCGGAGAGGTACTCACGCTCGGTGGCGATGACCCGCCGCATCCACGCCACCAAATCAAACGCCGCCGTCGCCACGGAGACGACCGCGCCGCGTGAGTTGTCGACGGTGCTCCGGGCCATCCAGCCGCTGGCCACGCCCGCCAGGAATGCCACCGCTGTCTTCATAGCCCCCCCGGAGCGGCATGGGCGTCAGCGCCCAGCCCGGCGACGGGAGACGACGGCATCCGCCCTTCGCGCGGCTCGAACGCGTCGCCCTGCGGCGCACGAACGACGCCGTGGGTCCGGAACTGCTTCAGCAGGGCCTGCACCCGCTCCCGGCGCAACGGACGGTTGAGCGCGGCGGCGGCCTGCCGCAGCAGCAACCACTCCGCGTTCGACATGGACAGGTCCACCGCGGCAATCACCTCGAGCGCGTGCAGGAAGGCATCCCGCGCGGGCTCGGGTACCTCGTGGAGACGCTCGACCCACTGCGCCTCGTCTTCGCCCAGGCGCTCCAGCAGCCGCTTGCGCGCCGCGGAAGGGCTGTTGCGCAGCAGGTGCGCCAGCATGACCGTCGCCTCGGACCGCAGCACCCCATCCGTTCCGAACAGGCACCAGGCGCCTTCGATGAGCAGCTCCACGCACCGCGCGTCCACGGCGCGCACGGCGGAGAACGCATCGTCCAGGGCGCAGCGGTAGCGCGCATACGCCACCGAGGCCTCGCCCAGCCGGCGAGTGTGCCGCCAGCTGGTGACGGAGGAGGTCAGGACGCTGGCGAAGGGAAGGAGGTTTCGCAGCACGCCCTCTCCCATCAAGCGGTTGCCCAGCTTCCGCTCCGCAGCCTCCGTGTCCTCGGTCAGCATCCGGCCCACGAGCCCGGCACCGCCGTGGTCCGAGTCCTCCCACGTCTCCGAGCCCGACGTGAGGGCGTTCAGGTGGAGCAGGTCCCACGGGTCATCCGGGTCGATGCGCACGCCGAACGCGGACGCCACGTCGCACATCATCCGGGCCTGGATGAGCGAGCGCAGCATCGTGTCCAATCCCATGGCGGCTCCGGCCACGGGGACGGCCACGAGTGCCCCCACGAAGCCAGTGTCCAGGGTGAACATGGCCGCGCTGGTGGAGATACCCGCGGCGCTTGCCCCCACCAGCGCAGCCTCCTTGCTGGCACGCCGGATGAGGGCATCCGTCTCGGACGCACGGACGGCGGACGCGGTACCGGCGCGCCGCGCCTCGTAGTGGCGCACGTAGGCGGTCACCAGCCGGGCGTGCCACGCGCCCGAACGGATGTCCTCGAAGCGCAACTCACGCCCGAGCTTCTCGGCGAAGTCTCGCAACGGGTGCAGTGTGGCCGCCGACGTCGCGGCATCTTCCGGGTGGAATGGAGCGGTTCGTGTCATGGGCATGAGTGCGGAACAGCCGTGCGCGCCAGACCTGGAGGACGCGACACGGCTGGTGGGGGGTGCATCCGATGTGGGCTTCCAGGAATCGGCGCACTCAAGCTAGGGGGATTCGAGGACCGGGAGAACCGGTCCCGCGGGGCAACGCCTACGCCGCCGGGTTGACGGCTGCCTCAACGGACGGTGATGGCGGCCCGGGCAGTGCGCAGGAGCTCGGTGAGCTCGACACGCGCCTGCGCCTTCGCCGCCGGGTCTTTCTCGTCCTGACCTCGCTGCTCCACCAGGGCCGTCACCATGGCGCCCGCGGCGGCCTTGGCGCGGGCCCAGGGATTCGTCTCCGCGTCCGCTTCGTTCGTCGTCACCGCGGCCCAGACTTCACACAGGTGGCTGGCGGCGTCCGCGAACGCGGCGACGGCGGGCTTCTGTTCGAGGATGGACGCGTTGCGCAGATCCCCCAACGCCCCCGCGATGACATGCCCCTGGCGATAGGCCTCACCGCGGGCCTGGGCGAAGAGGTCCGCGGCGGCGGTGGCGCCCTCGACACGCGTCGCGGCCAGCCGCAGCCACTCCGCACAAATCTGGAAGGCTGTGGGCTCGGGGAACCGCGCCGTCAGCCAGCCCAGCAAGGGATAGAGGTACTCGGAGCGCTGCCAGGCCTCGTCCACGGAGCCACAGGCCAGGCCCGACTTCTGGAACATGCCGAGCAGGAACGCATCAGGAGATTCACTCATCGCTGCGCCCACTCTCTCCCCTCGGTGAGCGCGGAACAACCCCGCCCCCTCCGAACCACCGACACAAGATGAGGGACTTGACCGGAAGGTGCGACTGACGCGTCAAGCGCCTCCACTTGACGCGTCATGACACGAGCCGAGCCTGCTGTTGCGCGGACAAGGACGTGATTCGATTGGGAAGCAAACCGGCATGTGGATTGCTGACGGCCTCCGCACTTGAAACGGGAGGTTGCATTGCGATTCATGAGTGGAGTGGTCGTCGCGGTCGGTCTGCTGGGGTGCGGTGGTCCGGAGATGGAGCGAGACCCGGTCGATACGATCAGCCAGATGGACCAGGAGATTGTGGGAGGATTCGAGGCTCGGCCTCACTCCTTCCCCTGGATTGTCAGCTTGCAGCAGGGCACCAGCCACTTCTGTGGTGGCGCCCTCGTGCGGGTCAGCGCCAAGGAAGAGAGCGATATCGTTCTCACCGCGGCCCATTGTTTCTACCGCGGTAGGTCCGGCGTCACCGCGGCCGCAGGGGCTCATGACCTGCGCAGTCCCACCGCAGCACAAGCCACAGTCCGGGTGGTGAGGGCGGTCCTTCACCCGCAATTCAATCCGGACACGACGATGAACGACATCGCCGTTCTCAAGCTCGAACGCTCCATCAAGTTCGATCAGGCCGTTGCGGGTGCCTGCGGTCAGTCATCCACCGTGCGCCCCAATACGGCCCCGCAGTACGCATCTGGAGGCAAACGCTCACCTGTTTGCCTCCCTCCCAGCGGGGATCTTGTTCCAGACAACACAATGGCGACCGTCGCGGGCTGGGGCCGGACAGAGGAGGCAGAGAATACGTCCCCCATCTTGCTGCAGGTGGGGGTCCCCATCCTCAATCACGAATACGTGGCCAAGAGATACAGCTACGGCTCCCATGAAATCACCATCAACAGGCAGGCGATGTTCGGGGCCGGGTACGAGGTAGGAGGCAAGGACGCATGCCAGGGGGACAGCGGAGGACCTCTCATCGTACCGGGGCCCCACGGGTACGTGATCCAGGGAATCGTGAGCTTCGCCGAGGGCTGCGCGAGGGAGGGGAAACCCGGCATCTATACGCGGGTCTCCAACTACATCCCGTGGATCAACACGCAGATCAGGACCTACAGCAGCGTCAGGTAGGGGGCGCGTAAGGGGCTCCGACAGGCGCCGGTCCCCCGTGAGCTTGAATCCCGGACACGACATCGCCTCCGGTCGAATGCCCCGGAGGCGATGAGACGGCAGGTTCCACCGTGCGGCGGAACTAGATGATGGGCATGAAGACCTTGAACCCGGTGCGGCCGCTGTTGGTCGTGTTGCGCTCGATGAAGTCGCTGGCGGACGAGTGGCCGTCGCCGGTGGTGATGGCCGTGTGGCCGTAGATGCTGCCCAGTCGACTGGAGGTGCTCTCCCAGGTGAGGACGAGGCCCGGAATCTTCAGCGCCTGCTCGAGCGACATGTTGACCTGCTTGAACTTGTCGCGCGGCAGGTTGTTGTCAATCTGGTTGCCGTTGCCCCAGACCTTGAAGCCGAAGGCGTTCTGGATGGCCCGGCTCACACCCGTGGCGCACAGCCCCTGGCTGTTGTACCCGCCCATGCCCAGCGCGGCCTGGCGGCCCGCTTCGGCGAGCCTGCGCATCGCGGAGGTCGCCTGGCCCGGGGCCACACCGCCGCTCCCGCTGACCTCTCCGCCGCCCGACGCACCGCCGGAGCCCCGCGGACCGCTCTTGCCCGAGTCGAAGGAATCCTTGCCGCTGTGGCCCGTGGGGCGGCCGCCAGCGCTCCCGGGGAGGCGCAGCGTGGCCCCCGCGTAGATGAGGTCTGGATTGGCGATATTGTTGATGCGCGCCAACTCCTTCACCGACGTCTTGAAGCGAGCGGCGAGCTCAGAGAGGGTGTCCCCCTTGCAAATCAGGTAGGAGGAAGGTGCTCCCCTGCGGCTCGAATTGATGGACGTGGACATTCAGGTCTCCTGGATCCCATTGTCGTCTCGGCCCTCCCGGAGTTGCGTCCGGTTTCCCAAAATCTTGGAATCCGCAGGGAAACGAGGGACTGTAAATCGAGAAAACCCGAATAAAACCAGGAACCTGGAGGCGCTCGATTGCGATGCCACCTCCGTGCCGAATTGAGCATCACCCGTCTGGCAGCCGCGCCTTCGCCACTGGCCCCAGCTCCACGCGGAGCGCCTGCGCGAAGGCATCTGGCAGAGGCTTCAGGGGGTCATCCGCCAAGCCGTACTCCTCGATGCGGGGCGCCGCCCCCAGGAGGAACTCCAGCCAGCGCTCCCGCAGCCGAACCGTTCGCTCCAGGCGCTCGTCGATGGTGTTGGCAATCAACGGAAGTTGAACGTCCAGGGTGGTGTCCGGCTGTCGCGCGCGAAGCCGCTGGACGAGCGAGCCCAGCCGGTCGACGCGGCCCACGCGCTGCTCGAGCTGCGCGGGGTTCCACGCCAGGTCGTGATGAACCACCCGACGGCAGTGATGATGCAGGTCCAGCCCCTCCTGCATGACCTCATTGGCCACGAGGACCATCGGGTACAGTGGCGTGTTGAAGGCCTCGCGGAGCCGCTCCCGGCTCTCGCCCTCCACGGTGTGGCGGACGAGCGCACCCGCGCGAACCGCATCATCGAGCACTTCGCGCCGCCGCTCCTCGTCGAGCTTCCCCGCATAGGACAGGAAGCGCTTCAACAACTCGAACCAGGGCCGTCCCCGAGGCGTGGTCCAGAAGCGGTCCACCACCGACAACAGCGCCCGGGACTCCACCGCCTCCACGTCAACGCCCTGCTCCTTCGCGAATGTCAGCAGCTCCGGAAGGAAGGGGACATTGCGAGCGACGAGGTAGCTGGCGAGCCGCTCGACGGTGCGGATCCGCAGCTCGGGAGGTACCTCGAGCAGGGGCGCCTTGAGGTAGGACCAGAGATGCTCGCGGCGAAGCACGAGGGCCGCGGCCCCTGCGTCAATCGACCAGGAAGGCGTCCTGTCCCCCTCGGCGGAGTCCTCGACATCGTCGGCGACGAGGTCGAAGCCGAGCGCCACGAAGCGCGCGTCCGTCAGGCGCCTCAACACCTCCGGGTCGACATCCCCCGCCAATACTCCGTCTCGCACGAAGAGGGCCACGGCCTGCTCGACACAGCGTTTGACCAGGGACCAGTCCATCCTCTCCGCTTGCGTCTTCGAAACGCGTTGCTGGCGCAGGAGGCCGTTCGCCCGCTCGATGACGCGTTCAAGGTGGGCCCCTTCCACCACGACGCTCTCCAACAGCGTACCGGTATACCGCTCTCGCAGCGCGAGGTAGAGCGCATCCTGAGCGCGGCCGAACCGATCACGCAAGCGAGAGTGATGTCCATCCACCCGCTTGCCGTCCAGCTCGTGCTCGAAGATGTCGCCGTGGCTCGCGGCCGGAAACACCTTCCTCCATCGCTCCAGCAAGAGATTCTCCCACTCCGCCTCGATTCTCCGCTTCAGCTCACGGAGCGTCTCGATGCGGGCGCAGAAGATGAGCGTCTTCTCGTCGCGGGCGACAGCCTCCAGCGCGTCCCGCACGACGTGGTCCACCTTCGGGTGGCCCCCCTGCTCCACGCGCAGCTCCCCCACCACGCTCCGCAAGAGCCCGCGGTAGGCCTCGGCGTCGCCGTCGGGCAGGGCCTGCCGCTCACTGGAGAGCAGCGCCCCCTCGCGCGCGGCCCCGTAGGAGGAGACCATGTTGATCTGAACCGCTGCCTTATGCGTGCGGCTCTTCTCCCGGAAGAGCTCCGCGATGAACCGCTCGTAAAGCATGAAGGGAACGCCCTCTCCCCCCTGGGCGCGCAGCCGGGAGCGGTGGCTCCTGCGGTAGACACGCTTGTCCTCCCGGAGGCTCCGAATCATCCACCGCCGGAAGCCCGGCTCGATGCGCTCCGCCTTCAGGGACAGCAACCGGCGCGCGCACAGGACCACCGCCCGCAGGGACGCATCTGCCGGCTCCTCCATGAGCTGGGGGTCCCTGGAAAACAACGCGCCGAAGTCCGAGATGACGGCCTCGTCCGCTTGTGACCAGACGCGCTCAAGCTCGTTGTAGGCCTGCTTGTAGTCCCCCACGTCATCCAACAATCGCTGGGCCTGCTCCATCAGGTCATCGGGCGCGGACCGGGCCAGGGCGAAGAGCGAGAGCACCTGCTTCAGCTCGTCGACAGAGAGCTGAAAAGGCGTGGCCGTGAGGAACAGCGCCTTGTCGAAGCGCCCCTCGAAAACAGTGCGCACCCCGGTGGCCCGCACCGAGTCCACGTTCTTCAGCTTATGGGCCTCGTCAACGATGAGCAGGTCGAAGTCGGGGATGAGCTGCCCGACCAGGCGGAAGCGCAGGTCCATCAGCGCATCATCGACCCACCGCTGGTTCGCGAAGCCGTCGTACTCCTCGCTTTTCCAGAGCGCATCGAGTGAGCCCTCTCCCGCGCGCTGTTTGTGTCTTCTCAATGCCTCTCGGACATGGGGCCTGATGACCGACCACTCGAAGGTATCAAGGAACGCCTGCTGCTCGACGTCCACGCGCGCCACCGCGCCCTCCCGGTAGCGACGAAAGATGGCCGCCACCTGATTGCCGGCGAGCCCCTGTGCATCCGCCCACAACGAAAGCAGCCAGGCCTGATCCGCCAGGGAGCGACTTCCCGCGAAGATGTTCACGGGCGCGATGGCGATTCGCGTCTCGCGGGCGGCCACGACCAGCTCAGCCAGGGTGCTCGCGGCCTTGGACTGCCCCGCGAAGCCCCGGTACATGGGGTGGCTGGTGTCACAGAAGGCACGCAGCTCCTTGGACCACTTCGTATTGAGGTCGGGCCCCGGGGTGAGAATCAGCGCCCGGGCGTCCGGCAGCACATGCAACCGGGCCGCAAGGACGCCGAGCGCCTCATACGTCTTCCCCATTCCGACTTCATCCGCCAGCACGACTCCTGGCTGGTCATCGAACAGCTCCAGCGCGCGGAGGACAGTGTTCTCCTGTCGCTCGATGTCACGCAGGGGCACCGTCGAATCGGCCCGTGCATTCAGGTGCAGGAAGCTCCGCAACCAATTCCGCTCACGTCTTTCCATGGGTGCCCTCCAGCCCGTAGAAACGAACGACACCGTCCAGCCACCCGGCCCCTCGCGGTCGCAGCCGCGTCAAGTCCGCGCGCAGCAGGGTCCGCAGCTCCGCGAGCAGCGCCTGCTTCGCCTCCAGATCCGCGCTCTCGGGCAACACGAGCTGCTCCAGTTCGCGAAGCAGCTCGCAGCCGTAGACCCAGATTTCGTCATCGGACACGGAATCCCGAGGCAAGTCGCGCAGCCGCTCCCAGAGCGTCCGGGCCCCCATCGGCCCCAACAACCGATAACGAAACGCGGAGACCGTCGATGCGGCGAGCAGATCCTCCTTCAGTCCCCACCAGGCCTTGAAGACGTCCGTGGGGCCAAAGCCCTCGCCAAATACGGAGTCCAGGATGGCGTCGACCCCCGCCACGCCTCGCTGCTCGCGAAGGGTCGACAACCGCTCCGCGCCCACACGCCGCGCCAACAGCGCCAGCAACTCCCGGACTCCCAGGCCCGCAAGATGGGCACTCGTGGGCAGCATCGCGAGGTCCGCGACGCGGATGGGAACGAGCCACGACCGTCCCGCCGCGCGGAACTCCAACTCGGCTCCCGCCGCGGCCAACTCGAAGTCGGAGAGCACCACCGGACCCGAGCCCGGTCCCACGCCCTTCGCCAGCTCCCTGTCCAGGTACCACCAGGACCAGGCCTCCAGCCCCGCTGGCCCCTGCTGACTCCAAGTGACGGTCAATGTCCGATCGGCCGCATCATGGACGACGTCCTCGAGCCACGCCGAGAAGTCGACGTCGGCCCCGGGCGCCTCCCGCTCCTCGAAGCGCACCGACTCGAAGGGCGCGCACACCAGCGAGGGCAGCATTTCCGACAAGCGCACCTCTCCGTCCAGGCAGAGCAGGACGCCCGTCTCGACGTTCCCCCCCTGCTCCACCCCACGCGAAAGCGCGGCGGCGGAGGCGTTGGCGGACCCGACGAGCGCATAGGTCAGCGTCCTGCCAGCGCTCGTCACCGTCAGCAGGAAGAGCTTGGCATGCAGCGGGCGCCGGCTCGCGCGCCCGGCAGGTGTCAGCGTCGCCGTTGGATGGAGCCAGAGCTGGACCTCGTGATCGCGGACGATGCGCTCGAGGATTCGCCTCGGCGCATGGACCGTCGGCGGCTCCACGGGCCACATCCGTCCCTCCGCGATTTCATGCTCGAATGCCTCTCGCTCATACCGCCCAGGCCGCCCGGAGCCGAGCTGGAGCTCGACACGCTTCGCTGTGACGCGGTTGACCCCAAAGTACTCCAGGCGCTCGATGTCCTCGCCGTCGACCGATTCGCGATAACGCGAGGCCCACAGCCGCCCTTCGCCCTCCGCGAGCACGGGCGTTCCCCCGCCAGAGGGAGGGGCGAGTGGTGCGTCCTCCCACGGCACGCCGAGGTCCAACGGCGGCGGACTCCCGGGTCGAAGCGCGAGCAACTCGGAGAGCACCGACGCGAGCCCCGTCGTGTCATTCGCGATGTCGAGGTCATCCAGTTCGAAGAACGGGGACAGGATGCCCACGCGAGTGACTCGCGCGTCCTCGGGGAGCGCCTCTTTCAGATGATCGAGCATGGACGCGCTGAAGGTGTCCACGAAGAGCGCATCCGTCGGCGCGTGGCCGCTGGGAAACGGCGTGCCGGAGATTCTTGCCGCGAGCGCGGAGCGGACCAGCGTCAACTGGGTGCCCGGGTGGGTCGCGAGCGCCGCGCAGCTTCTGAGGAACCTGTCTACGTTCCGTAGGAACGCCGCGTCGGCGGGGACGTCGTAGCGCAACGTGCGCGTGAAGAAGAGTTCGGCGTTCTGCTCGTGGCCCGGCCTGGTGGCATTGCCCGAGCCCACGGCGACGCGCGCCTCGCCGTCGTACAGCACCAGGATGACCTTCGGGTGGAACGTCCGCTCCCGGATGAGCTGGAGGTCATACGGCAGGCGACGGCCTCCCCGGCGGACACGGGCGTCGACGAAGCAAGCCACCGGCGTCTCGCGGAGCGCCGCGCGGGCCTCCTCATGGTAGCGGACAGCCTCCTCCTCCGGGTCCCCCTGCAGACGCAGCAATGCGCGCAGGATGCGGTCCTCGAAATAGGAGGGGTCGAATGTATAGGAGCAAAAGACGGCTCCCAGGCAGGGTTGCTCGGAGACGAGGACCTGCTCGATGAGCCTCCGGGATTCGATCATCATGCGGCACCTTCCAGAACATCCAGCTCCCGGCTCATGGGCAGCCGTCCCAGGTCCGTCAGCAACGTGCGGACCACATCCAGCTTGAACGAGGGGAAGCGCGCCGACTCCGGACGCGCTGTGTAGGACGTGACGATGAGCACGAGCTTGCCGGCCTCATTGCGAATCCAGCCTTCGCCGCGTCGCCGCTCGCGCTGCACATTGGCGTGATAGAGCAGCAACAGGTCGAGCGCCGCGAGTGAATCCGCATCCACCAGCGCCTCGACCAAGCGAAGAAAGGCGGCGCCATGCATGGGCAGACGCCGGATCGCGCCGACCTTCGGCGAGGACAGCAACGCCGAGCATGCACCCTTCAGCGCCCCCAGCGTCTCCGCATCGAGGGCCTCGCGCCCGATGCGCTCGCGGGGAGCGACCCAACCGGCGCCATCCAGACAGGAATAGACCCGGTCGAAGGCCCCAACGAGTCCCTGCATCACCTCACCGAAGCGGCGCGCCGTCAGCAGGAGCGCCAGCAGCTCATCCGAGAGCCGTCCCAGCCGGCCCGCCAGCGCCGCGTCGAGGATGTCTCGCGGAGCAGAGACCCCGGCCTTCGCGGCCGACTCGACCAACTGGCTCATCGCGAACGAGTGCGGGTCCCGTGCGTGCACGAAGAGGGCCTCGAACAAGCGGTGCTGCTGGGCGGTGCGTCCGCGCTCGACCAGGGAGGTCAGACGGCTGAACCGCCCCACCTGAGCCAACGTCAACCGCCCGTGAACCCGCGCGATGCTCGTCGACTTCCTGTCCAGCGCCAGCAGCGCGTACTCCTCATATCGTCCCCGGTGTTTGTTCTCCGAGGGCTCGTCCCAGAATGCGTCGATGAGCGCCAGCGCGCCCGGGCCCGGCCGCAGGGAACCCTCGATGACGAGCCCGGAGCGCCGCAGCGGTGCCAGGTAGGCACCCAGGTTTCCCAGCTCCTGCTGACGGGAGATGAGCTGGAAGTCGAGCGGCAGGCTCGACGCACCTGAGCGCCACGCATTTCGCGCACCTCGCACGCCCCGCATGGAATCCCAATCACCCCGAGGAAGCTGGCCCTCACGGAACTCCAGCGTGGCCAGGGCCCAGAAGCGCTCCCAGCGCTCGAAGAGCTCTCGCCGAACCTCGTCCGTCGCGGGGTAGGAATGGTGCTCGATGGCCAGTTCCACGAGCTGCAATCCATAGAGCACCATCGCGTAGGCCTGGGCCCTGCTGGAGCGCGTCGTCAGCGTGGGCAACCCCCAGAGCCCCACCTGCTGCGCGACATAGTCGAGCGCGAGCGGGTCTTCGGAGGTCAGCTCGGGATTCTCCGCGGGCGGCGCCACCCAGCAGAGGGCATCGGCGGGACTCTTCAACGGCGTGAGCGTGGGCATGCACGCGCAGGCTCGCATCTCGGCGCCGTGCTGGAAAGACAGGGGACCTACCCCCCGGGGAGTATGGCCAGTGTGTCATTGGGGACCTCATCCATCCAATGTCACGCACCCCAACTTCGCGTTCCTGCGTGACCACGCCACCTTCGAGCAGACCAGGGCTGGCGGCGACTGGGCGTGGGCGATAATCCGCGGGAGTACCTGCTGGAGCCCACCCCGGTCGAAGTGGAGCACGCCAACGATAGCCATGCGTCCGTCTGGCATCAGGCATTCTGGGGTCATGACGCACGGCATTGCCTTGCAGTCCTTCGACGGAGTGGTCGCGACTGTCTGCTATCGTAGACGGCCATGAGCCTCGTTGAACGACTGCAGGACTCACGACGCCGTGAAGGACACCCGTCCCAAAAGGCTCCGCGAGTGGCCCGGACGTCGAGCGCCGCACCCCGCCCCACCGTCAATCGAGACCTCCGCACGCAACTGCTACGGCTGGACCGCATCGACAGCACCTTGCGTTCTGCGTGGGTGGCGACGGAATTCAAGGACCGTGCACTTGAACGCAAGCTCAATGCACTCACCGACGCGGGTATCGACTGGCTGCGCGAGACGATCAAGGTCCACGGCTGGCCGGGGCATCGCCTCGTGGGCCGCAGCGCAGCAGCGGCCGCGTGGCGGCTGATTCAACATGCCGACTGCTCGCTGGCCTTCCAGAAACGCTGCCTGAAGTTGCTGCGGGACGCGGCGGCACGAGGCGACGTTCCCATCCAGCAGGTGGCCTACCTCACGGACGTGGTGCGCATGCGGGAAGGGAAGAAGCAGCTTTATGGAACGAAGTTCCGCAAGGTGAAGGGAGCGCTCGTCCCCTACCCCATCGAGAAGGAAGCCGATGTCGACTTGCGCAGGAAGGCGATGAACCTGCCGTCGCTCGCCGCCTATGCGCGGAAGATTCGCCGCACATTCCAACCTTCGTGACGGGAGCCGCCATGCACCACGCCTTTGATTGGCAGCCTTTCGTGAAGCAACACTGGGAGAAGACGCCCGCGCGCCTGGCACTGCCCGGCCCCATCCTCCCCGTCGACCAGGTCTTCCAGGCCGCGATCTCCGCCTGTGCCCCCTTCCGCCACGGGACGCGCTTCCGCGCCCTTCCCGACGCGCGCTTCTTCGTGGAGGCCGCCAGGCTCGCCGCCCCGGGAACGCTCCTCCCGGGAGAAGACGACGCGTCCCTGGAGTCGTTCTCGCGCCGCGCCTCCAAGCACCTGGACGGCGCGTCCTTCCAGCTCCACGTCGAACAACCGTTCATGTTCGACTTCGCCCTCTGGAGCACCTTGAGAGACTTCCTCAGGGGGCTCCTGGAGCGCGTGGGCGTTCCGGTGCTGCCCATGGCCACCGACCTGTTGCTGGGCCGCTTCTCACGAGGCCCCTACGGCATCGCGAAGCGGCCCCACCATTCGCTGGTGACGCTGGTGCTCCAGGGCCGGCTGCGCGTCCGGCTCTGGAAGAAACTCTGGGGCTCGCCCCCCAACGAAACCGAGGACTTCGACCGCCACCTGGACAAGGCCACCACCCTGGAAGCCGGTCCCGGTGAGCTGCTCTACAGCCCCTCTCGCTACTGGCAGCTCGAAGAAGCCCAGGGGGACTGCATGGCCGTCCGGGTGTGGATTCCCGTCAAGGGGAGCCGGCCCACGGACGCGGTCAAGGACGTGCTCGTGGGGCTCCTCGAAGCGCGGCAGGCGCACGATGAGCGCGTGCCCTACCACCCCTACCCCTGGCGCCGGCCGCGCAAGGGCGCGCAGGCCACCATTCCATCCGTCGAGCAGACCGCGGATACGCTCCACGCGCTGACGCGAGAAGAAGACGTCCAGCAGGTCCTGCGCCTCATCTGGGCCCGGAGGGTCAGCGCTTGCGCGCTCGAGCCCGTGCCGCCGCCGGACCAGGCCCCACCCCTGTCAGACCTCGACCGGGTGCGGAAGACGCCGACCGTGGACATCATCCGGATGAAGGACCCTTCGGGGCTGTGGATCTGGGCCGTCAACGGACATGCCTTTCCTGGCCCCAACGAGGCCGTGGGACAGCGGCTCATCAACGCACTGTCCTCGGAAGCGCCGCCTTGCGTCGGTGAGCTGTGCAAACTGGCGCGCCCCGGTCCGCAGCGAGAGGCCATTCGCGCCACGCTGGCGGCGCTCCTCCGGCTGCGCGGGATTCACGTCATCACCGGAGCGGAGGCCTGACGAATGCCCGCCTTGGAAATCGCGACCCGCTTCGACTGGGACACCTTCGTCAGGCGCTACTGGAACCAGCGCCCCGTGCTCTTCAAGGGAACGCAGGCCTCGCCCTTCACCGTCGGCGACGTCTTCGACGCGTCGGCCGGCGCCACCCAGCGCTACCTGTCCCGCAGCTACGCGCCGACGTCACGGCCAGACGTCACTTTCACGGTGGACCGCCTGCGGAAGCTCCGCTCCCGGGAGTGGCTGCCCCGCGCGTCCGACGGTTCCCTGGACGGGTATGACGCCCGCATCGCCTCACAGCTGGGCGAGCGCCGGTACGCCCTCATCATCGCCACCCTGCACGCCTCCGGCTTCCGGCTCTGGTCACGGCAGCGAGCCTTCTTCTCCGGCCTGTGGCAGCGCGTGGGCATGCCCGTGACGGGCGCCATCACCACGCTGTTCCATGGGACGTACGAACACAGCCCCGTGGGGGTCCACCTGGACCGCTTCACCACGTTCCTGTTCGCGTTGCGCGGACGCAAGCGGATGCGCTTTTGGCGCAAGCGGCCGTGGCGCGAGGACGTCTCCACCATCCTGGACTACCAGCCCTACCTGGCGTCTTCCTTCGTCGCGGAGGTCGAACCCGGCGACATCCTCTACTGGCCTTCCACGTACTACCACGTGGGCGAGAGCGCCGACTCAGGCGTGGCCAGCAGCGTGAATGTCGGCATCCCCATCACCGAACACCGCGCCATCTATTCCGTGGACGACCTGCTGCGCGGGATGCTCGACGAGACGTCGCTCGCCGACCAGGAGTGGAAGCAGACGCGGCTCTCGCGGGTGTCGGCATCGCCCCTGGCTCGCGGAGCCCTGACGAAGAGCGGCGTACTGGCCACGGAGCTGCCCCGGGCGCTCACCGAAGCCGTGCGCGCGTTTCGCGACGTCAGCCACCCGAAAGAGGCGCGACGGCACATCCAAGCCACCTGGCTCAAGCGGTTGACCTCGGGAGGCTTCGAGCCCGTGCCGCCGCCCACCCGTGAAAGGCCGTTGCGTGACTCACACCACGTGCGGGTGGACCCAAGCTTCCCCGTCCTCTTCGAACGTGACGGCCCCACACGGTGGATTTGTTCCGCCAATGGACATGCCTTGCGCGGCGTGGGTGGCGGACGCGCCGTTGAAATATTCTTCCGAACGCTGAACTCCGGCGCGGATGTAAGCGTTGAAGAATTGCTGAGCCCGTTTCGGACACAACGCACTGCGAGGAATGACTCAGAAATCATTGCCGCGACGCATGAAGGAATGCGCAGCCTCCTGAAAAAACTTCACGCCTTTCACGCAATCACTCTCAGCACTTGACGCGTGTGCCGTCAGCGCCCAGGCTTGGCCAGCAGTCCACATCCGTCGACGGAGGAGTGTCATGACGAAGACGAAGGCGAAGGCCCCCCGGTCGTCCAAGCAGGCCAAGCAGAAGCTCGTGAAGCTGATGAACGTCATGGAGAAGGCCACGGTTCCCGCTGCCACGAAGGCCATGGCCGGAACCTGCATTCGCATCTACTGCTCCCCCTACTGATGGCCTCGGGCCGCTGGGCATTCGTCCCAGCGGCCCGCTTCCCAACCTGCGCAGTGTGCCTCGCAGAACCGATGTAAGGCATTCTGGAGCATGCAGCCCCCCTCACTATCCTGTCACCCTCCTGGATCTCCCGAGGAGCCGTGACATGAAAAACGCTGTCGACCTGCAGGGCAACCCACTGAGCGACATCTCCCTCGCCGCGATGCGGCGATGGCTCCTCGAAGCCGATGTGCTGGGCTACCTGCCACAGATTGCCGCCACGGAGTCTGAAGGCCGCCTCTGGACGTACTACGGGTTCGGCGTCCGGCGCATCGATGAGCTCGTCCGCGCGAACGGCTACGCGGCCCTCGACGACGCCTCCCTCCTCACCGATGACCTGGACGCCATCGTGGCGCTGCGGGAGTTCATGGCCGCCGCGCCCCCCCTCATGGACGGCCGCCGGAGGCTCGTGGAGCAGCTTCGCGCCTTCGCCGCGGAACGAGACGCGCTGGACCAGGGCCGTCCGCTCACCGCGCACGAGCTGTTCTCCCTCTGGTACCTGAAGGCCCTGCCGGGCGCCTACATGGCGCAGCGGCTCCAGCTCACGGACGTGGACGAAGCCACGGTGCGGCGCATCGCGAAGCTCTCCGCCGTGGGACTTCAGATGTTCGATGACGCAGTGGACCTCCAGGCGGATCTCGACCGGGGGCGCTTGTGGCTGAGCGCGGAGGAGCTCGAGCTGCTGGGGCTGTCCACGGCGCCGCCCGCGACGCTGGCCACCACCGCGGGGGAGCGCATCATCCGGCTGCGCAAGGCCATCTGCCTCGAGTACTTCCTCGCGGTGTATGACGAAGCCTCTCGCATCGCCTCGCCGGAGAGCCGCAAGCGCACCCAGGCCTTCGCGGAGGGCTGGCTGAGCTTCCTCCAGCAGGGCTACCTCAAGCTGTACACGCCCGGAGGCCCCAAGCCCTGGGACTCCGTGCAGCGCGTCCTCAAGGCGCTGCCGGGCTCGGAAACCGTGAAGCTGCCCGTGCTGCACTCGCTGTTCTCCCTCATCTCCGCCCTGCCGCTTCCGCCCGTGGACGTGGGGGCCTGCCGGCGGGAGCTGCAACAGCTCGGGGGCTGCCCTCGGGCGCTGGCGCCAGAAGTGGCCCTGGACGCCATGGGTGTCCGCGAGGCGGAGGGAGACGCGGCAAACTTCGACGCCCCCGGGCCGGAGGCCTCCGTGCTGGAGCGCGTGCTGCGGGCCTCGCCCTCCAAGCACACGGCGGCGGACTTCGCGCGGCGCTGCCGCGAATCGACCGAGGGCTCTCCGTCCAACCTGCGTGACCCCAACCTGTCGGAGGTGTTCGCCAGCGGGCTCAAGCTCGCGGAGCGCTCCGCGCGGAACTCCGTCACCGCCCGGGAGAACTTCCTCCAGCAGCTTCGCCCTGGCTCAAAGCGGGCCCCGGTGGTGGACGCAGAGCTGGCCGAGCGGTTCTCGCGCGACGGCGCGGACTGGCTCGCGTTGGGAATCGAGGCCCTCGCGGCGACGGCCCGCGGGGTCCGCGACGGCTGCCGGAAATAGAACCTCTGTCCATCACCTCATCCATCGTCAATGAATCCTGAATCCAGCATCGCGGCGGCCGAGTCCTCCTGGCTCGTCCGCCGCAAACCCCAGGCGTCGCCTCGTCTCCGGCTGTTCTGCTTCCCCTACGCGGGAGCCGGCAGCCTCCCCTACTTCCGTTGGCCGGACCTGCTTCCCGAAACGGACATCGAGGTGTGCGCCGTGCAGCCTCCCGGCCGGGAGAACCGCCTGCATGAGCCGTCCGTGGAGGAACTCCCTCAACTGCTGGACGCGCTCGTGCGGGAGCTGTCGCCCCTCTTCGATGGCCCCTTTGCCTTCTTCGGCCACAGCCTGGGCGCGCTCATCGCCTTCGAGCTGACGCGCGAGCTCCGCCGCCGGGGCCTTCCGCTGCCTGGCACCCTGGTCGTCTCCGGCTCCGAGGCGCCCTCCCGGCGCAGTGGACTTCCCCCACTGAGCGGCCTGCGGCGAGACGACTTCATCCGCGAGCTGTCCGCTCGCTACGACGGCATTCCGCAGCAGGTCCTGGCGCAGCCGGAGATCCTGGACCTCATCCTCCCCATCCTGCGCGCGGATCTGAAGATTTCAGAGCGCTACACCTATCAGGAGGAACCTCCGCTTCCGGTGCGGCTGTGTGCCTTGGGTGGCACTCGCGACCCTCGCGTCTCGGAAGCCGCGCTCGACGAGTGGCGACTGCAAACACAGCAGTCCTTCTCGGTGAAGATGTTTCCAGGCGGCCACTTCTTTCTCAACGAGCTGACGGCCCAGGTGGTCCAGGCCGTCCATGCCGAACTCGCAGTCGGAGCAACCCCAGCACCATGAACAGAGACGACCTGCTCGATGTCCTGACCCGCTATGTCGCGGATGAACTCCTGGACGGGGACGCGGAGGACCTCGATTCCTCCACGCCCCTCTTGGAGCTCGGCGTGCTGAACTCTTTGGAGACGGCCCGGATGATGGGCTTCGTCCAGAAGAAGTACGGCATCACCATCCCCTCGGAGTCGCTGAAGGTCGAAAACCTCCAGACGATCTCCGCCATCGCCGACCTCGTCTACGACGCGAGGCCCCGGCAGCCGTAGCCGCTCAGCGGCCCCGGCGCAGCATGGCCTGGACGGTGTCATCGTCCAGGCTGTCCACGTCCGCCAGGAGCGACTCCAGCTCCGCGTCCTCGGGCGCCTCCTCCACGGGCGCGGCTGCCTCTTCCTTCAGGCCCAGGACCTCGGCCGCCAGGTAGTCCACCAGCCCGTTGACGGTCGGGTTGTCGAAGGCCACCGTCGCGGGCAGTGAGGTACCCAGGCTCCGCTGCAGGACGTTGCGCAGCTCCACGGACATCAGCGAGTCCATGCCGAACTCGAAGAAGCCCTGGTTCGGGTCCAGTGGCTCCGTCGTGGGACGCCCCAACACGCCGTTGACCAGCTCGCCCACGTGCGCACGCAAGGCACCGCGCCGCTCCTTGGGCTCGAGCCGCTCCAGGCGCTGGCGAATCCCCTCGCTCGCCGCGGGGCTGGCCTTCTCGATGAAGGCCTCGAACAGCGGCGAACGCCCGCGCCGCCCGAGCACCGCCCAGTCCACGGGCAGGACACCGAGCTGACCGCTCAGCCCCAGGGACTGCTCGAACACCTGGAGGCCATCCTCCGGAGGAATCACGCCGAAGCCCAGCTGCTCCATGCGGCGTCGAATCTGCTCCTCCGCCGCGGCGCCCACCTCTGCCCAGGCTCCCCAGTTGAGGCTCAGGGCGGGCAATCCGTCGGCCTGGCGGGAGCGGGCCAGCGCATCCAGGAAGGCATTCGCGGCCACATAGTTGGCCTGTCCCGCCGATCCGATGAGCGACGCCGCCGAGGAGAACACGACGAAGAAGTCCAGCGCCGTGCCTTGCAACGCACGGTGGAGGTTCCACCCACCGGAGACCTTGGGCGCGAAGGCCTTGGCCAGCCGCTCCGGCGTCATCTGCACGAAGAGGCCGTCATCGATGACGCCCGCGGAGTGGATGACGCCACGCAGGGGCGGCACGCGTCCTGAGAGCCCGGCGAGGACGCGCTCCACGTCGGCGGCCACGGCCACGTCGCCCTGCACGCAGTGGATGGTGACGCCGCGCTGCTCCAACGCTTCCAGTCGAGTGCGCGCCTCGGGTCCCGGCTCACGCCGCCCCATCAGGACCAGGTGGCGCGCTCCGCGTTCCACCAGCCGCTCCGCGACGATGAGCCCCAGTCCGCCAAGGCCGCCCGTGACGAGGTAGCTCGCGTCCGGCTTCAGCGCGGGCTCGCCGCTCGCCCCACGGAGCTTCCGGCTGCGCACCAACCGGGGTACGCGACGCGTGGTTCCGCGAAACGCGAGTTCGTCCTCGGAACTTGCACCGAGCAGCTCCGCATGAAGCTGGGCGACTTCGTGCTCGGACGCACTGGCATCCAGGTCCACACGCCGACAATGGAGGTCCGGATGCTCGCGGGTGATGGACTTGCCCAGGCCCCAGAGGACCGAACTCCCCAGGTGGGTGATGCGCTCCTTCTCCGAGGTCGCCTGCGCACCGCGAGTCACCAACCAGAGCGAGGTGGTCTTGCCCTTGGCCTCGACGAGCGCCTGGGCGAGCGCGAGCACCCGCGTGCCGTGTCCAAGGGCCTTCGCGGGGACGTCGTCTCCCCCACCGTCCAGGCTCCACAGGTCGATGACATGCAGGGGCCCTTGCAGCGCCTCCGGGCGCAACTGGCCCAGGAGCGCGAGCGCCGAATCGCGGCCATCGACCGAGGCTCGCGCGCCAGCAGGGACCGTCACCACGTGCCAGCCTTGCTTCGTCAGTCGCTCGGCCAGGCGCGCGCCCAGCCCCGCCGCGTCGGCGAGGATGAGGCACTGTGTCCCGGCGTGCGCCGCCTCCGCCCCTGCCGCTGGAGCCTCCAGCGGCCGGGCCTGCCACTCCAGCTCATACAGCCAGCTCTGGTAGCGCTTGCTCTTCGCGCCCAGGAGTCCCTCCCGGGTGATGCGCCGCAGCAGCAGCTTCTCCACCGTGGCTACGCGCGCCCCATCCGCCGTGAGCAACTGGATGTCGCACACGTAGCCGGGGCCCTTCGGGTCATCGCTCCGCGCCAGGGTCGCATGGGCCCACACCTCCCCCAGCCCGCCGCGCTGCACCTGCACCTTGCCGACCCCCACGGGGAGGTAGGCGGCATCCCCTTCCTCGTCGAGCACCGCGCCCACCATCTGGAAGCACGCATCCAGGAGCGCGGGCTGAAGCTGGTACTGCCCCGCGTCCGCCGCAGCGCTGCCGGATAGGGCCAGGCGCCCCAGCACCGCGTTCTCACCCCGCCAGAGCGACTGGATGCCTCGGAAGCTGGGGCCATACGCGAGCCCCGCCTGCCCCAGCTTCGCGTAGTAGCCCTCCACCGGCACCTCGCGAGTCAGCGAGGCCCGCAGACGCTCCACGTCGACACGCTCGGCTGGCGCGGCCGTCATCGCGGAGAGCTTTCCGTGGGCATGGAGGATCCACGCGGGCTCACCCTCTCCCGTGCGCTCCTCCTGGCTGTGGATTTCAAAGCGCCCGGCGCGCTCGCCTTCCGGCGAGTAGAGCAGGTGCACCCGGCGCGTCCCTTCCTCCGGAAGGAAGAGGGCCTGCGAGAAGGTGATTTCGTCCACCGCCCCACCCGCCGCACCGAAGAGCGAAGCGCCCGCGGCGAGCCCCATCTCCACGTAGGCCGCGCCCGGCATCAGAATCTGTCCGTAGACGCCATGGTCCTTCAGGAAGGCGGGCTTCGCGGCGCCCACGGAGGACTCGAACTGCCGCACCTGTGAAGGCGACGCGTGCGGCTGGCCCAAGAGGGGATGTCCTCGCGTGGCCTCTGCCTCCGGCGCGGAGCTCACGCCCGGGATGTCCCAGGTGGACCCGTTGAGGTCCATCCAGTGATTGCGCCGCTGGAAGGGATAGACGGGCAACGCGACCTTGTGGCGCTCGCGCCCCTGGTCCACGCCCCGCCAGTCCACCGGCACGCCCGCGACGTGAAGGGCCGCGAGCCCCTCCAGCATCTGCTGCCAGTCCGAGCGCTCCGGCCTCAAGCTGCCCACCCAGAGCGTGTCCTCCTGCGTGATGCAGGACTGGCCCATGGTCACCAGCGTGGGCTTCGGGCCGACCTCCAGGAAGGCCTTCACGCCGGCCTGCTCCAGCGTCTGCATGCCTCGGGCGAACATCACCGGCTCACGAAGATGCTGCACCCAGTACCCGGGCGTCAGGATTTCCTTCCCCGCCTCGTGCCCGCTCAGGTTCGAGATCAGCGGGATGGCCGGAGGCTGGAGCTTCACCTTCGCCACGGCCTTGGAGAACGCGTCGAGGATGGGGTCCATCAACGCGGAGTGGAACGCGTGCGAGACACGCAGCATCGTGCCGCGCTTGCCCTTCCGCGTCAGCTCGGCCACGCATTCGTTGACGGCGGCCTCGCGCCCCGAAATCACCACGTTGCGGGGGCCGTTGAGGGCCGCGATGGAGACCTGCCCGTCGTACCGGGAGAGCAGCGCCTCCACCTCCGCGGCATCCGCGGACACGGCGGCCATCGTCCCGCCCGCGGGCAGGGACTGCATCAGCCGGGCGCGCGTGGCGATGAGCTCCAATCCTTCTTCCAGGGTGAAGACGCCGGCCACGCAGGCCGCCACGAACTCACCCACGGAGTGCCCCATCACGAAGTCCGGGCGGAGGCCCCACTGCATCCACACCTGCGCCAGGGCGTACTCGAGCGCGAACAACGCGGGTTGGGTGAAGCCCGTCTCATCCAGCCGGGCTCGCGCCTGCGCGTCCCGCTCGGCGGGGTGCAGCAGGTCGATGAGCGACGGGCCCATCAACGGCTTCAGCACCGCGTCGCAACGCAGGAGCGTCTCGCGGAAGGTGGGCTCGGTGCGGAAGAGCTCCTCCCCCATGCCCAGCCACTGCGCGCCCTGCCCGGTGAACAGGAAGGCCAGCCGGGGCTCCCCGTCCGCCTTCCCGCGCAGCACCGACGATGACGTCTGCCCGGACAGGAAGGACGTCAGCTGCGCCTGCATGGCCTCCTGTGAGCTTCCCAGCACCGCCAGCCGGTGCCGGAAGGCGTCCCGCCCGGTGTTCGCGGTGAAGCAGATGTCCTCCAGCGACTGTGACGCGAGCCCTGGGCCGCCGAGCGTCTGCGCATAGCGCTGCGCCAGCTCGTTCAGCGCCTGGGGGCTGCGCGCGGACAGCGTCAGGACGTGCATCGGCCGCGGCGTCGCGTCCGGCGTCCGGGCAGGCGCGGGCGGAGCTTCCTCGATGAGGACATGCGCGTTGACGCCGCTGAGCCCGAAGCCGCTGACACCGGCCACGCGGGGCTTGTCGCCCTTGGGCCACGGCGTCACCTGCGTGGGGATGGCGATCTGCAACTGCTGCCAGTCCACGGCCGGGTTGGGCGTACGGAAGTGCAGGTGCGGCGGAATCTCGTCCTGTCCCAGCGACAGCACGACCTTGATCATCCCCGCGGCACCAGCGGCGGACTCCAGGTGCCCGAGGTTCGTCTTCGCGGAGCCGACGAGCAACGGGGCGTCCGCGCCGCGCCCATGCCGGAGCACCGCGTCCAGCGCCCGCAGCTCAATCGGGTCGCCCAGCGGCGTCCCCGTGCCATGGGCTTCGATGTAGTTCACGTCCGCTGGAGCCAGGCTCGCCGACTCCAGCGCCTTGCGCAGCAGCTTCTCCTGCGCGGGGCCGTTGGGAACTGTCAAGCCGCCGCTGAGCCCGTCATGGTTCACCGCGGAGCCACGGATGACGGCGAGGATGCGGTCCTTGTCCCGCTGCGCATCCGAGAGCCGCTTGAGCACCAGGACGCCGCAGCCTTCGCCGCGCCCGTAGCCATTGGCGGACGCGTCGAATGTCTTCGAGCGCCCATCCGGCGCCAGCGCCCGCATCTTCGACAGGACGATGTTGTTGTCCGGCCGGAGAATCACGTTCACCCCGCCCGCGAGCGCCAGCGAACACTCTCCCTGCCGCAGCGCCTGACAGGCCAGGTGGGCGGAGACGAGCGCCGAGGAGCACGCGGTCGCGACCACCATGGACGGCCCCTGGAGGCCCAGCACGTAGGACACACGGCCCGCGGAGAAGCTCAGCTCGTTCCCGGTCCCCATGTACGGCAGGTCCCGAGTCTGCACCGCGTTGAAGGGAACGCGCCCGTAGTCACTGCTCAGGAAGCCGACATAGACGCCCGTGTCGCTGCCCACCAGGGAGCCCGGGGCGATTCCGGCGTCCTCCAGGGCCTCCCACGACACCTCCAGCATCAAGCGCTGCTGCGGGTCGACGTAGTTCGCCTCGCGCGGCGACAGGCCGAAGAACTCGCTGTCGAATCCGGCGATGGGTTGGTTGAGGAACCCACCCTCACGGACCACCATCTTCCAGCCCGCGTCCGGGTCCGCGGCGTAGTACGCATCCACGTCCCAGCGGTCCGGCGGGACGGTGCTCACGGCATCGACGCCGCCGCGCAGCAGCTCCCAATAGGCGCGCGGGTCGTTCGCGCCGCCGGGGAACCTGCACCCCATGCCGATGACGGCGATGGGCTCCGAGCGCGCGCGCTCCAATCCATCCACGCGCGCCCGGAGGGTCTTGATGGCCAATGCCGCCCGTTGCAAGGGCGTCATCGACTCCATCGAGAGAGCATTCTCCTCGTTGGACATCCTCACTCGAATGGACTCATCCGACACTGCCCACCCCTTTCGCTTCGACTAGCTGATGGAGATCTTTTCCAGCGGTTCCGGTGCAGGGCTGGACGCAGCGGCCGGGCTGCTTGAATCCGGGGAGGTAGCGCTCTCCGGAGGCGCACGGCGGTCACTGGGCCGGGCGCCAGCCTCGGAACCCGTCGTCCCCTTCGGCCGCTTCGCGAGGATCAGGTCCCCCGCCTTCTGGAGCACGTCGCCAAACGACACGCCGGACCGGTGCGGCTGGCCCGCCGCCGGAGCCGTGTGCGCCTGCTTCGCCCGGTCCTCGATGGCCGCGTCGATGTGCTGCAGCTCGTGAATCTGCGCATCGAGGATGTGCGCGACGCCCTTGAGCGCCTCCTGCTTCGCGCGGAAGAGCTGCTGCACCAGGCCTCGCCCGCCCGGAATCAGGGCGTTGGTGAGCTCGGCGAACCGAGCGCCGTACTCCGGCGAAGCGCCAAAGGAACCCTGCGGATAACGATCATCTTGCGTGGACATCAAACACCTCTTTCTGTTTGGAAACTCACGATGAGCCGGTCACCCTCCATGCGGGCGCCCGACGTCGGGAGGAGTGCAATCATCCGAGGCAACACGACGTTGCGCCGGACGGCCCCGACCTGGATGACGAACTCCGCGCCGCGGCGGGAGAGCTCGACATCGCTCTTCGCCACGAAGGGGAGCCGCACCTCCAGCGAGTACGCATCCACTGCGTCCTTGCGGATGCCCAGGGCAGGCTGCGGGGCCGTGAGACGGACAGGGTCCTCTCCCTGGTAGAGCTGCTCCGCGAAGACCTCCAGCGGCTTCTCCCCCACCACCTCCGTGGACTGGTGCGGGACCTTCAACACCAGCAGCGACGAAAAGGCGCGCTGGAGCTTCTCGACGTGTGCCTGCTGCGTCCGCACCTGCTCGGAGCCGGCGTCGGCGGCTTCCGGTGCGAGTCGGTTGATGACGACGCAGTCCACCGCGAGGCCCAGCAGGCTGAAGTACGTGTACGCCCGCTGCGCCTCCTGTCCGGACACCGTGTCCGCGGTGGTCACCAGCCGGAGGGTCGTCACCTCCGGGTCGTGCAGCAGCGCGTCCACGGCGTTCAGCCGGTCGCGAACCTCCAGGCTCGCGTCCGCGCCGTGGAGGCTCGCCGCCAGCAGGCGTGCCTTGCGCCCCGGCTGCGTGGGGGTCTGCTGCTTGCGTGCGTACCAGCTCATCGCTGGCACGGTGTTGAGCAACTGCAGGGCGGTGCGGGTGGACGGGCAATCCACGATGACGAGGTCGTGCTGCTGCTCGCGGAGGTACTCGCCCAGCCGGAGGAGCATGACGACGTGGGCCGCCTCGGCCGTCATCGCCACCTCCTCCGCGTTCACGCGCTCCGGCCCGCCATCCACGAGTGCGGCCAGTCCGCCCTGGCCTCCGTTCCATCCCCGGCGGAGCTCTTCGCCAACGTCCACCTCGTGGAAGGACAGGTGGTCGTTGACGCCCACGGGAACGCCCCGGGGGCCAGCGAAGAGTGGACTCTCGACGCCCATGGCGGCGCTGAGGCCGCGAGACAGGTCGAACGAAAGCACGAGGGTCCGAAGCCCCCGGCGGGAAGCCGCGAGCCCCGTCGCTGCCGCCACCGTGGTCTTCCCGGAACCGCCGGTACCGGAGACAAGAATGATCCTGGCCATCTCAATCCACCTCTCGCGCTAGGCCGCCTTGGCCGCGTCAGACACCCAGCCCGACTTCCCGAGCCACGTCTGCGCACGGTTGAGCTGCGAGACGGTGGACTGGGTGCTCAGCAGGCTCTGGACGGTGGACTCCACCTGCTTGAGGTTCGCCGCGGAGAGCGTCTGGTCCACCACGGGATTCAGGCGGAAGTACTTCTTCCGAAGAATCATGCGGCACTGGTAGTCCGCCGCGTCCGAGCCGGCCTCCAGCATCATCTTCACGAGCACCATGGGGTCGTGGAAGTCCAGCAGCCACTTGGAGAAGCCCCAGTTGGCCACGCCCTTGCAGAAGTGCGGCGTGAGGTACGAAGACATGCAGCCGTTGCCCACCGACATCATCAGGATGTTCGTCAGGTCGGGCGGCTCCGTCTCCAGCGTCTCCACCTTCTCCGAGCGGCTCTTGCGGGTGATGTTGTTGATGATCTGCGCCAGCGCCACCAGCGACGGGTTGTTGGCGAAGATGCCGCCGTCGACGTAGCCGCTGCCCTGCTCCCGGATGCCCTGGTAGACGGGATAGGAGAGCGGAGGCGAACCGCTGCGCATCAGCACGTCCACCACCAGCTCGTTGTGGTCGGAGTCGTTGTCCGGACCGGTGTTGTGGAAGATCTTGGCCTTCCAGGTCCGCAGCGACTTGCGGTGGCCGTCGAGCTGGAAGGACGGCAGCGCCACCTTCCGCTTCAGGTCTCCCAGGCGCAACGTGGCGCCAAAGTAGCTGCAGAAGAAGTCGCGCATGTAGCTGGAGTCGAGCAGCGCGGCGTTGCCCGTCAGCGCCATGGCCGTCCGCCCCAGCGACACCGCCTTGCGGTTCATCTGGACGACCTCCCCCCAGAAGTCGAGGATCTTGGGGAAGGCGTCATCGGGGTTCTCATAGGTGGCGAAGAACGCTGCGTTGAAGGACCCCGCGGACGTGCCGGAGAACAGCTCCACGTCGTTCAGCAGGCTCTGCCCGCCTCCGCGGCTGGTCAGCGTCTCCTTCAACGACTTGAGCAAGCCCGCGGTGACATACCCCTCACCGCCGGAAATAGACGTACCATCCATTGCTAGGACTCGGTGCGGCATTACATGACCTCCATGGGGAGCTGCGCAGCCAGCCCCGTTGCTGGCATTTCCGCCCGAGACATTTCTGCGATTGGCGGGAGCGGCAAAACCCTATCCAGACATTTCTGTATTTCAATTGCAAGCACGGCGACATTCCGTTCATCCATGATGAGCGTCATGTGATTGCCTGGAACCGGTATCACTTCCGTCCCCGCGAGCGCGAATCTGCGCACACTGTCGACGAGCGGATCGCCTCCAATCGTCACCGGACCCGTCCTGAAAAGTGTGGCGGAGCCTCCATACGAAGAGAACGTATAGAGTTGCTCCGAACGGCGTGTTGCCAGGAAATTCCGGGCCGTCAGCGCGCTGTCTCGCAAGAAACGCCACAGGTATGAATACTGCCCATCTGTATCCCGACGAAGCAGGTCTGCCCATGACTCGGGCAGGCTGATTCCCATCCATTCGCCTATCAATCTCAGGCTGGCGTAGTCCCGCGGCATCTGGGCCTCCCCCAGCACCTTGATGAGCTGGGAGCCCGCGGGAATCTCCTGCGGGGTACCGTCGTGCCCGGCCAGCCGGTCCAGCGCCGCACCGTCAATCAAGCCGAGCAGCGCCACCTGTTCCCCGAGCGCTTCGAGCTGCCGCGCCATTTCACTGACGACGAGCCCTCCGTAGGACCAGCCCGCAATCCGGTACGGCCCGCGCGGCTGGACCTGCCGCAGGGCCGCCACATACAGCGCGGCGGTGTCCTCGATGGTCTCCGGTGGCAGCTGGTCGTCCATGACGCCAGGCATCTGGAAGCCGAACACGGGCTGCTCCGCGTCCAGGTGGCGGGCCAGGGCGACGTAGACGGCCGGGCTGCCAGCGGACGGCGGGGTGAGGAACAGCGGCGGTTTGTGTCCGAGGGGCTTCAGCGCCACCACACAGGCGGGCAGTTGGCGAATCAGCGCGGTGACCTTGCTGGAGTGTTCGTCAATCCAGTGCGCCAGGGCCTCCACGGAGGGCCGATCGAACACCTCGTTGAGGGGCACCTCGATGCCCAGCTTCGCGGAGATGCGCGAGATGAGCGTGACGGCGAGGAGCGAGTGGCCTCCCAGCTCGAAGAAGCTGTCGGTGGGGGCCACGGAGCTCAGGCCCAGGAGTTCGCCGAACAGCGCCTGGAGTTGCCGCTCCGTCTCGGTCCGCGCTTCCGTGCGGGCCAGCGCGCTGGCGACGGGGGCCTCGGATACCCCGGGCGGGAGCGCCTTGCGGTCAATCTTCCCGCTGGGCGTCAGCGGCAGCTCGGGGAGGACCGCGATGACCTCCGGCATCATGTACTCGGGCAACACCTCACGCAGGGACTTGCGCAGCTCCGCCCTCAGGTCACCGTTCTCCATCGACTGGGGCTGCACGTAGGCCACCAGGCGCGGTGCCCCGCTTGGAAGGCGTTGCAGGAGCACCGCGGCCTGGACGACGTCGGGATGGCGGCCCAGCGCGGCCTCCACCTCTCCCGCCTCGACGCGGTGACCGCGAATCTTGAGCTGGTCGTCCTGGCGGCCCAGGTATTCGATGCGGCCGTCGGAGAGGTACCGGGCGTGGTCCCCCGTGCGGTAGAGCCGCGAGCCCTCGAGCCCCCCGTCGAAGGGGTTGGGGACGAAGCGCTCCGCCGTCAGGTCCGGCCGGCGCAGATAGCCTCGGGCCAGCCCGACGCCGCCGATGTACAGCTCGCCGGGTACGCCAACGGGCACGGGCTGGAGGTACCGGTCCAGGATGTACAACCGCATGTGCGGGATGGGCCGGCCAATGGGCACCCGCTCCGGAGGGGGTGTTCCATCCGGCAGCAGTGTCTCGAAGCAGCACGCCACCGCGGCCTCGGTGGGGCCATACTCGTTGATGACGCGCGTGGGGAGACCCTGCTCCCGCCACGGGGCCAGGTCCACGCCGTGCAGCCCTTCCCCGCCCAGCACCACCGCATGGGTGCGGCCGAGCACCTCGCGCGTGCGCCCCAGGCCGTTGAAGGCCCGCAGGTGCGACGGCGTCATCTTGATGAAGCTGAAGCCCTGCTCGGGGTAGTCCCGGGACGTCAGCTGGTCGATTTCATGACCGCGTGGCACGAGGAACAGCGCGCGGCCCGCCAGGAGCGGCGCGAAGAGGCTCGTCAGCGTGCCGTCGAAGCTGACGGAGCCAATCACCGGGCTCCCCGTCCCTTCGCGAAGCCGGTAGGCGTCCACGCTCCAGCGCAGGTAGTTGACGATGCTCCGGTGCGTGATTTCCGTGCCCTTGGGCCGGCCCGTCGAGCCTGACGTGTAGAGGATGTAGGCCAGTTGGTCGGGGAGGACGTCACGGCGGAGCTGCTGGCCTGGCGCGGCGGGCACGCCCCGAACGCCTTCGTCCACGTGGAGCGTGACGAAGCCCCCCATGCCCCAGAGGCGCTCGGACAGCTTCGTGGAAGAAATCACCACCCGGGGCCGGGCATCCGCGACGATGTGGCGGAGCCGGTCCACGGGCTCGTCTGCGTCGAGCGCGAGGAACGCGCCCCCTGCCTTCATCACCGCCAGCAGGCTCACGATGAACTCCGCCGAACGGTCCAGGTAGACCCCGACCGCCACCTCCGGTCCCACGTCCAAATCCTGGAGTGACGCCGCGACCCGGTCGCTGAGCTGGTCGAGCTCGCCGTAGGTCAGCTCCCAGTCGTCCACGACGACGGCCACCGCATCCGGCGTGCGCAGCGCCTGAGCTTCGATGAGCGCATGGAGGCACGCGCCTTCCGCCTCCGGCGTCCCCGTGTCGTTCCACTGCCGGAGCACGCGCTCGCGGACATCCGCGGGGAGCACGGGCAGCTCGCCCACCGGCCGCTGGGGCTCGGCCACGAGCCCTTCGAGCAGCACCTGGAAGCAGTCCACGTAGTGCTGGATGGTGCCCTGCTCGAAGAGGTCGCGGTTGAACACCATCCGCGCCGACAACCGGTCGCCGTGGTCATCCACGAAGAGGTTGAGGTCGAAGCGCGATGATTCCGCCTCGAACTCGATCGGCCGCATGCGGAGGCCCGTCTCGTCCTGGGCCTCGCCGGAAGCGCGGACCCACGCAAAGACAACCTGGAACAACGGGTTGAAGCCCAGGCTGCGCGCGGGCCTCAGCTCCTCCACGAGCAGGTCGAAGGGCAGGTCCTGGTGAGCGAAGGCATCGAGCACCGTCTCACGCACGCGCTCCAGCACCGCGGCGAACCCCGGGTTGCCGCCGAGGTCCACCCGCATCACCAGGTTGTCCACGAAGAAGCCCACCAACGGCTCCAGCTCCGTGCGCGTCCGGTTGATGGAGTTCGCGCCCAGGACCAGGTCCTCACGCCCCGTGAGGCGGTGCAGGAGCACGAAGAACGCGCTCAGCATCCCCACGAAGGGCGTGGTGCGGGCCGTATGGCTCAGCGCCTTCAAGGCGGCGGTGAGCTGGGGGCCCACTTCAAAGCGCACCTCGCCGCCTCGGTTCGACTGCACCTTGGGGCGAGGATGGTCCGTGGGAAGCTCGAGCAGCGGAGGTGCCCCCTCCAGCTTCTTGCGCCAGTAGTCCACCAGCTTCTGGCGAACCTCGCCCTGGAGGTACTCCCGCTGCCAGACGGCGAAGTCGGAGTACTGGAGCGTCAGGGGCGGCAACGGCGAAGGTTGGCCACTGGCGAAGGCGCCATACAACGTCACGATTTCGCGGACGAGGATGGCCTGCGCCCATACGTCCGCCGCGATGTGGTGCAGGCAGAGCTGGAGGTACTGTCCCTGGGGTCCCCGCTCGATGATGAGCACACGCATCACGGGGCCCGTGGCCAGGTCGAAGGGCCGCTTGCCCTCACGCTGGAGGAAGGCCTCCACGCCCGCGGGCTCGGAGGCCAGCACCTCGCGCTCGTCGAGCACGCGGAAGTCGAACCGGGGCTCCGGGTCGACAATCTGGACCGGGACGCCCGCGTGCTCGGCATACCGCGTGCGCAGCACCTCATGGCGGCGGATGACCTCGGTGAAGCAGCGCTTCACGATGGCCACGTCGAGGTGCCCTTCGACCTGCAACGCCAGCATCAGGTTGTAGGCGGTGCTCCCAGGCTCCAAACGGTCGAGGAACCACAGCCGCGTCTGCCCATAGGAGAGCGGCGCGGGCCCGGTGCGTTGAACCGGGACGATGGGCGCCTCCTCCTGCCCCCGGTCATGGGCACGCAGGAGCTCGAGCAGCTCGGGTTTGTGTTCCGCCAGTGACTGCCGAAGCTCCGGGGTGGCGGCGCCTTTCGGTCCGCGCAGCCTCAGCGCGTCGCCCTCCACCCGGACTTCCAGGCCCCGCCGATTCAGCTCGGCGAGCAGTTCCCCCAGGTTCATACCGTCAACTCCTCGATGTCGGCTGCGGCCTCGGCCGCGGGAGCACGCGCGAGCAGCTCCTTGAGCTCGAGCTGGGTGCTCAGCGCATCCACAATCCCGTCGAGCGTGGTGCCGTCGATGAAACGCGCCATGAGCAGGTCCACTCCCAGCTCGCGGCCAATGCGGTTCTTCAGCTCGACCGCGCGCAGCGAATCGAGCCCCATCTCGTTCAAGGAAATCCTCTTCTGGAGGACCTCGTGGTCCGGGGCGAAGCCCAGCAAGGGCCCCAGCCGGCTCTGCACGTACCGTGTCAGCAGCGCGCGCCGACGCTCTCCGTCCGCCCGCTTCAGCTCGTCCATCAGCTCATGCATCCGCGAAGCCGCCGCGGACCGGGCCTGCTCACGGAGCATCAGCTCGGAGAACAAGGGGCCATGGCCGGGCGAAGGCCCCGCCTCCACCGAGGAGACGCTGAAGGGCACCACGCCCACCTGCACGGCTCCCTGCTCGAGCAGCTGTTCAAAGACCTGGAGCGCCACTTCGGGTGAGAGGCTGGCGGCATCCGACGCTTCCGGCCGGTCCGCGCTCTTGGCGGCCATGCCCGCGCCCGCCCACCGTCCCCAGTTGATGCTGAGGGCTGGCAGACCCTGGCGGTTCCGGTGGTGCGCCAGCGAGTCCAGGACACTGTTCGCCGCCACGTAGTTGGACTGCCCCGCCACGCCCACCAGCGAGGCCGCGGACGAGTACATGACGAAGAGGTCCAGCGGCATCCCGGCCGTGGCGAGGTGCAGGTTCAACGCGCCCTGCACCTTGGGCGCGAACACGCGCGAGAAGCGCTCCGCATCCTGGTGCAGGATGACGCCGTCCTCCAGCACGCCCGCCGTGTGGATGATGCCTCGCAGGGACTGGCCCCGCTCGGACACGCCCGCCACCAGCCGCTGCACGTCCTCCTGGCGAGAGACATCACCGCGTGCGACGGTGACGCCGACGCCCCGGGCGGTCAGCGCCGTGAGCCGAGCGTTCGCCGCGTCCGTGGGCTCGCTCCGTCCCACCAGCAGCAGGTGCCGCGCCCCGGCCCCCACCAGCCACTCCGCCGTCGCGAGCCCCAGCGCCCCCAGGCCTCCCGTGACGAGGTAGACGCCCTCCGGGTGGATACGCACGGGGGCCGCGCGTTCCGGTGGTTTGCCAGGACGCACGAGGCGCGCGCCCAGGAGCCGGCCGCCGCGCAGGGCCATGACGTTCTCCTGCGGCGGCTGCGCCATGAGGTGGAACAAGCGCTCCAGCGACTCGGAGCCCGGCTCCAGGTCGACCATGCGGCACATGAACTCCGTGTGCTCGATGGCCACCGCGCGGCCGAAGCCCCAGAGCGAGGCCTGAGCAAAGCCCTCCACCGCATCCGTGGACGTGGCGGCCACCGCGCTCTCCGTCACCATCCAGAAGGCAGGCGGCTGCGCCCAGCCGGCACGCGCCATCGCTTTCACGAGGTGAAGCGCGCCCACGGTGCTCGACGTCACCGCGCCGGAGAGGGCTTCGGGAGAACGGTCGCCGAGCCCCCACAGGTAGGCCACTGCCGCCGGAGCGGAGACGTCCTGGAGCAGCCGGTCAAAGCCCGCAGCGTCGTTGGGGTTCAGCCGGTAGTGGTTCGCGTCGACGCGCTCGTAGGACGCACCGGGCGTGGCCACCACGCAGGTCCACGCGCGTTGCCGCGCCAACGCCCTGACTTCGTCCGCGACGCGGTCCGAATCCACCAGCAACAGCCAGGGCCCGGACTGCGAAGCCACCTGGTCACGCGCGGAGGGCACGGGCTGCTCCCGCCACGCCAGCTCGAAGAGGAGCTCCTGCATCGCCCCCGAGAAGGCCGCCTGGAACGCACGGCGGTCGACCTGCTTCAGCAGCAGTCCTTCCACCTCGGCGACGACGGCGCCGTCCTCATCCAGGATGCGGAGGTCGGCGCTCACCAGTCCGTCAGAGAGCGACGTGCGCGCCCCGGTTCGGGCGTGCACCCAGATGCTGCTCCCGGGCCGCTTGAACCAACGCAACCGCTCGATGGCGACCGGAATGCGCCCCTGCCCTTCGCTTCCCACCTGCGCGCCGCCGTCCGTGAACGCCGCCGCCGCCGTCTGGAAGCATGCGTCGAGCAGCAACGGATGCAGCCAGTAGTCCCCCAAACCGATGACGAGCGCATCGGGCAGCCGCACGTGGGCGAGGCATCCCTCCCCGCCGAACCGCAGCGCATCGATGCCTCGGAACGAAGGGCCGTACTCCAACCCACCGCGCGCCATCATGTCGTAGTGCGCGCTGACGGAGCCCTGCCGGGGGAACGCCTGCAACAGCTCCGACTCCAGGGCCACGTTCTCCGGCTGCGTGCGGTTCTCGGTGATGCGGCCTTGCGCCAGCCGGGCCCAATTCCGGTCCGCCGTCCCCGTCGCCTGCCCGAAGATTTCAAAGCGGGAGCCCTGCTCCTCGGGCGTCAGCACCGTCTGGACGTCCTGTGACTGTCCCTCGGCGAAGACCAACGCTCGCTCCAGCTCGATGGCCGTGAGCTCCAGAGGTTTCCCGCCGGACGTCGCGTGGTGTGCGGCGCCGAGCGCCATCTCGACGTAGCAGGCGGCTGGCAGCACTGGGTTGCCCAGCACACGATGCTCCGCGATGAAGGCGGGCTCGTCCCTGCTCAGCCGGGCCGCGAAGCGCGTTTCCTTCGCTCCCGCGAGCGACAGCGGTGTCCCCGGCAGGGAGTGCGCCTCGCCTCGCGCGGCATCGTCACGCGCCGCAAAGCCCCGGCGATTCTCGGAGCTTTGCAAGTCCATCCAGTAGCGCTCGCGTTGGAAGGGATGCGTCGGCAAGCAGCGCGGGCGCCGCTCGAAAGGCGCATCGAACGCAGCCCAATCCACGTCGAAGCCACGCATGTACAGCTCCGCCACGCTGGAGAGCAGCTGCGCTGTCTCTCCGGTGGACGGACGCAGGCTGGGGAGCCAGCACAGGTCTTCCGACTGGAACGTCCTACGGCCAATGCCAGCCAGGATGGGCGCAGGTCCCAGCTCCAGGTAGGTCCGGTGCCCGTCCTCCCGCGACGCCTCCAGCGCCTTGGCGAAGGCGACGGGCTCTCGAATCTGGCGGCACCAGTAATCGGGCCGGGAGACTTCGTCGCCGACACGCCGGCCCTCCAGCGTGGACACCAGCGGGATGCGCGGCGCCGACAGCGTGAGCCCTTGGAAGGCCTCGGCGAATGGCTTCAGCACGGGCTCCATCTGCGTGGAGTGGAAGGCGTAGGACATCCGCAGACGCTTCGTCTGGATGCCCTGACTCGACAGCGCCTGCTCCACCTCCGTGATGGCTTCGGGCGTCCCGGAGATGACCACGTCATCAGGGCCGTTGACCGCCGCCAGGGAGGCCGCGCCGGCGTGCGGCGCGATGGCCCGGTTCACTGTGTCGAGCGAAGCAGAGACCGCCAGCATCGCGCCGGGGCCCAGCAGCTCGCCGATGAGCCGCGCGCGCGTCACGACCAGACGCAGCGCCTCCTCGATGCTGAACACCCCCGCGACAGCGGCCGCGGCATACTCTCCCAGGCTGTGCCCGATGAGGGCCGCTGGCGTGACGCCCCAAGCCCCCCACAGCTCCGCCAACGCATACTCCAGCGCAACCAGCGCGGGCTGCGCGTGGCGCGTGTCCTCCAGGAGCGTCGCCGAGGAGTCACCGAAGAGGAGCGCTTCGAGGCTGCAATCGAGCAGGCCCTCCAGCGCCTTCGAGCACCGCTCCACCGCTGCCCGGAACACCGGCTGCGTCTCGAAGAGTTCCCGTCCCACGCCAGGGCGAAGCGCGCCCTGCCCCGTGAAGAGGAAGACAGGCCGGGGGCTCTCCGTTCCGCGCAGGGGTTCGCGCGCCGGGCGCAGCTTCTCTTCGCGCAGCCGCGTCAGGTTCGCGCGCAGCTCCGCGGCCGTGGCGCCCGAAACAGCGGCGCGGTGCTCGAACTGGGAGCGGCCCGTGTTTGCCGTGTAGCACCAGTCTCCCAGCGTCAGCGGGTCCTCCGGCAGTGCGCGTTCCTGCGCTTCCATCAGCGCTTCGAGCGCGGCTTCACTCTTCGCCGACAGCGTCAGCACATGGGCCGGACGCTCCGCATCCACGCGGGGCCGCGCCAACACGGGGGCTTCTTCCACGACCATGTGCACGTTGGTGCCGCTGAAGCCGAAGCTGCTGACGCCCGCGATGCGGCGCTTGTCACCGCGCAGCCAGGGCCGCGTGGCCGTGGGGATGGTGACGGGCAGGTCGTCCCAGCGGATGTTCGGATTGGGCCGCTCGAAGTTCAGGTGGGCGGGGATGGCCTCGTTCTGCAACGCGAGCAGGACCTTGATGAGCCCCGCGATGCCGGCGGCGGCCTCCAGGTGCCCGATGTTCGTCTTCACCGAGCCGACGTACAGCGGCTCACCGCGAGCGCCCTTGCGCCCGAAGACGGACCGCAGCGCCTCCATCTCGATGGGGTCACCGAGCAGCGTCCCTGTCCCGTGGGCCTCGATGTAGCCCACCTGGTCCGGCTCCACGCCGCAGCTGTCCAGGGCCGCCCGGATGACGCGCTCCTGCGAGCGTCCGTTCGGCACCATCATCCCGCTGCTGCGGCCGTCATGTGTGACCGCCGAGCCCCGGATGACGCCGAGGATGGCATCGCCATTGGCCAGCGCGTCCGACAGGCGCTTGAGCACGACGACGCCGCAACCCTCGCCGCGCCCGAAGCCGTCCGCGGAGGCGTCGAACGTCTTGCAGCGGCCATCCGCCGCCAGCATGCGGTTCTGGCACTCCACCATCACCGTGACGGGAGAGAGGTTCAGGTTCGCGCCCGCGGCGAGCGCGAGGTCGCTCTCGTCGTTGCGGAGGCTCTGACAGGCCAGGTGGATGGCGACCGCGGACGACGAGCACGCCGTGTCCACGGAGACCGCGGGCCCCTGAAGGCCCAGCGTGTGGGAGATGCGCCCCGCGGCGACGGACGGGTAGTTGAGCGACGCCGAGTGGAACTCCATGTTCTCGGCGATGCCCAGCAGGTTGTAGTCGTTGTGCATCAGCCCCAGGAAGATGCCGGTGCGGCTCCCGGTGAGGCCGGCGGGCGGAATGCCGGCGCGCTCCAGGGCTCGCCAGCACTCCTCCAGCAACAAGCGCTGCTGTGGGTCCATGCCCTTGGCGTCACGCGGCGTGATGCCGAAGAAGCCAGGGTCGAACAGGTCGACGCCGTCGATGAAGGCGCCTCGGCGCGTGTACATCTTTCCCGGGACACCGGGCGTGGGGTCGTAGAACGCGTCGACGTCCCAGCGTGAGGCTGGCACCTCCCGTGTCGCGTCGCGGCCCTCGGCGAGCAGCTCCCAGAACGTCTCTGGCAGGTCACCTCCGCCGGGGAAGCGACAGGACATGCCCACCACGGCGATGGGCTCGGCCGCCAGCAGCTCCTTCTTCGAGCGCAGCTGGCTCGCGAGGTACGCGAGCTTGACGACAGGCAATTCGGAAATGCGTGTAGATAGTTTCGCCATCAGAGTCTCATCTGGTGAGCGCGCTCTCCAGCTCCTGGTCGATGAGGGACGTCAGCTCCTGCTCTGACAGCCCTTGAATCTCCGCGGAGAGCGCGCCCTGCGCCTCCCGCGATGCTTCCTGCTTCTTCTGAACCTCGGTCCCCAGCTCCAGCTCCTCGGCCAGATGCGCGACGAGTCCGTTCACGGTGGGGAAGTCGAAAATCAGCGTCGAACGCAGGCTTCGCCCGAGGCTGCTCGCGAGCCGGTTCTTGATTTCGATGGCCAGCAGCGAATCGACGCCCAGCTCGAACAGGCGCTCGTTTCCGGACAGCCGCTCCGACTCCGGCATGCCCAACGTCGCGGACACCTGCCCCGCGACGTGCTGACGCAGCAGCTCCGCCTTGCGATTCGGCGGCGCCGCGTCCAACTGCGCGCGGAAGGCCGGCGCTTGCACACGCTGTGGCACGCTCCCCAGCAAGCCCTGGACGAGCGCCTGCCGCGCGAGCCCTGGCAGCTGCTCCGCCAGCCGCGTCCAGTCCACGGGGAAGACGCCCCACTGGACTTGCGCGCTCCCGATGAGGCGCTCCAGCACGCTGAAGCCCTGCTGGACGGGGATGGCGCCGAAGCCCTGCGCCCCCGGCCGCGCGGAGGCTGCCCGCTCCAGCCGCGCCGCCATGCCCGTCTCCGCCCACGAGCCCCAGTTGAGCGTCAGCGCGGGCAGCCCCTCCGCGTGGCGCAGATGGACCAGCGCATCGAGGAAGGCATTCGCGGCGACGTAGTTCGACTGGCCCGGAGACCCGATGAGGGATGCGGCGGACGAGAAGCAGACGAAGAAGTCCAGCGCCATGCCCTGGCTGAGCGCATGGAGGTTCCACGCGCCCTGAAGCTTGGGGGCCAGCACCTCCCGGAACTGCTCGGGTGTCTGGTTGGCGAGCGTTCCGTCGCGGAGGACGCCCGCCGAATGGATGATGCCGCGCACGGGCGGGGCTTCGCGCAGGCTCGCGAAGAGGTCCGCCATGGCGTCGTGAGATGCGATGTCCACCCGTGCGACCCGCACCTTCACGCCCTGGGCCTCGAGCGCATCGAGCTGGGCGCGGGCTTCAGGCGCCGGAGCACTGCGCCCCATCAGGACCAGATGCCGTGCGCCCTGCGCCGCCAACCAGTTGGCGGCACGCAGACCGAGTCCCCCCAGGCCTCCCGCGACGAGATAGGTGGCCTCCGCGACGATGGACACCTTCTTCGCCGCGACCGACCGTGAACGGGCCCGCTCGAGCCGGGGGGTGTAGAGACCGCCGCCACGAATGGCAGCGCCGGACTCTCCATCCGGCAACGCGAGCGCCCGCACGAAGGTGCCCACGTCATCGGACCGGGGCTCCGCGGGCAGGTCGATGCGGAGGCACCGCAGTTCGGGCAACTCCGTCGCCACGGCCTGTCCGAAGCCCCACAGCGGCGCCTGCGCGACGCGGGCGCCGTGCGTATCGGAAGGCAGGCTTTGCGTGCCTCGCGTCACCAGCACCAGCCGGGGCAACGCGCCCTGCCCATGTGCCAGGGCCTGCGTCAACCGCAGCGCGCCCAGGCACCCCGACTCCTGAGCCGCGTCGAGCCTGGCGCCCGCGTCACCCGCCTGGCCCCCCTCATCGAGGCCCCAGAGGTACAACAGCCCCGTGGGAGGCTGATTCGCCCACGCCTCGACCAGCCGCGCAGGGTCCTCCGGGTTGGTGGGATTGATGCGGAAGCCCTCTGGCGTGCTGCTGAACGACGCCCCCTTGCGAACCAACGTGCAGCGCTCGCCACGCTGCGAGAGCACCTGCACCAGGTCCGAGGCGAAGTCGTCCTCGCTGGCGAAGACGGCCCAATGTTGCTTCGCGGAGTGGGCTTCCTCCGGGACGGCACGCGACACCCAGTTGAGGCGGTACAGCCAGTCCTGGAAGTCGTTGTCGAGCCCACGCAGCAACACGTCGCGTTCGGCCTTGCGCACCGAGAACCCGGACACGACGGCCACCACGGCGCCATCGTCGTCACACAGGGTCAGGTCCGACGCGGAGAAGCCCTCCTGTCCCTCCCGGGGAGGCTGCGCCGCATACGTCCAGACCCGCTCCGGAAGCGGCCGGTACAGGTCCAGCGTCTGCAAGGCCACGGGGAGGTGCAGCGCGTCTTCCGCTGTGAGCTGCGACACCGCCGCCGCCGTGCGCAAGCAGCCGTCGAAGAGCGCCGGGTGGACGCGGTAGTGCCCGCTCCGGTCTTCCACCTGGCCCAACGACAGCGCGGCCCCAGTCCCCCGATGCAGCGACGTCAGCACGCGCAGGGACGGCCCATAGTCGAGCCCGTGGTGCGTGAAGACGGCGGAGAGTTCATCGATGGAGACAGGCGTCGAGCAGTCACGGCCCCACGCCGCCCGATCCACCGATGGGGCCACGGCGCTCAGTGCCGACACCCGGCACGTCACATGGGTGACCCAGGCCGCGCGCGCGCCGCCCCCGCCCTCCTCCGAGCGCTCGTCCCCCCGGCTCACCACCTTGCACGCAAGGCCCGCCTCGCCCTGGTCTTCCAGCAACGTCTGGACGACCCGCGTCTGCTGTTCGGGGAGCACCAGCGGCTGGAGCAGGGAGATGTCCTCCAGCCGCAGCGACTCTGTTCCGAGCACCTGCGCCGCCGCCGAGGCCAGCATCTCCACGTAGGCCGCCGCGGGGACCACCGCCTTGCCGTACACCCGATGGTCCGCCACGAAAGGCAGGGTTCCCGCCGACAGCTCACTGGAGAAGACGGTCGTTCCCTCCTTCAGAGCGGCGGATTCCAGACGCGTCCCCAGCAACGGGTGAGTCGACGCACGGCGCGACGTGCGCGTCCACGGCGCGGGCACGTCCAGCCAGTACCGCTGCCGCTCGAAGGGATAGGTCGGCAGGGCCTTGCGGGTCCGCCCATAGCCCGCATCGAAGCGCTCCCAGTCCAGCCTGGCGCCGCGCACATACAGCTCGGACATCGCGCGGAGCAGGCCGGCCCAGTCGGAGCGACGCGGGTGAAGCGTCTCCAGCCACAGCGCTTCTTCACCCGCCACCACGTCCCGCGCGAGGTTGGACAGCGAGGGCTTGGGACCCACCTCCAGGAACACACGCACCCCGCGCTGGAGGAGCGTCCGGATGCCCTCCTCGAAGCGCACGGGCTGGAGGACATGCCGAGACCAGTAGGCCGGCTGGGTGATGGCCTCGCCTGCTTCGCGCCCGTCGAGGTTCGAGATGAGGGGAAGGCGCGGCTTCTGGAAGGTGGCGCGGCTCGCGGCCCGCTCGAACTCCGCCAGCATGGACTGCATCAGCGGGGAGTGGAACGCGTGTGACACCTTCAGTCGCCGGCTCTCGATGCCCGCCTCCACGAGCGCCTGGACCACGATTTCGATGGCCGTGCTGTCCCCCGAGATGACGGTGTTCCGCGGCCCGTTGATGGCCGCCAGCGTCACCCGGGGATGCCCGGCGATGAGCGGCAGCACGCGCGATGGCTCGGCGAACACGGCCAGCATCGCGCCGCGCTCGGGCAGCGCCTGCATCAGCCGAGCGCGCTCAGCCACCAGGGGCAAGCCGACCTCGGGCTCCAGGACACCCGCGAACATGGCCGCCGCGTACTCGCCCACGCTGTGGCCCAGGACCGCGTCGGCGCGCAGTCCCCACGCTCGCAGCAGGTGCGCCAACGCCAGCTCCAGCGCCACCAGCGCTGGCTGGGTGTATCGCGTCTCGTCCAGCGCCCCTTCCGTGTCCTGGAAGAGCACCTCGGTGAGCGGCCGTTCCAGGTGCGGCTTCAGGATGCCCTCGAAGCGCAGGAGTTCCCGGCGGAACTCGGGCTGCGTGTCGAACAGCTCCCGGCCCATGCCCGCGTACTGGGAGCCCTGGCCCGTGAAGAGGAACGCGACGCGCGGTGCCTCGGCGTCGCGGCGGCCTTCCACGCAGGTCCCGGGGACGGTGGGCGCTCCACGGCTGAACGCGCGCAGCGCCTCGGTCAGCGCCTCGGAGGTTGAAGCCGTGAAGGCCGCGCGCTCTTCCATGGCGCTCCGGCCGGTGTTCGCCGTGTGGCAGACATCCGCGAGCCCTTCCGCGGGGCCCAGCGACAGCTCCTCCGCGATGGACCCGGCCAGCCTGCGAAGACTGGCGTTCGAGCGTGCGGAGAGCGCCAGGACGTGCCGCGGGCGTTCCACATCCCGGACCGGAGACTTCGGCCGTGGCGCGGACTCCAGGACGACGTGCGCGTTCGTCCCCGAGAAGCCAAACGAGCTCACCGCCGCGAAGCGCGACTCCGTCCCCTGCCACGGACGGCGCGCGGTCGGCACTTCGATGGCCAGTTGCTTCCAATCCACATGCGGCGTGGGCGTGCGCAGGTGGAGATGCGGCGGGACCTCCTCGTTCGCCAGGCACAGCGCGGATTTGATCAACCCCGCGATACCGGACGCACCTTCGAGGTGCCCCATGTTCGTCTTCACCGAGCCGGCCATCAGCGGCTGCTGCCGTCCCGTCCTGTCGCAGTAGACAGACGCGAGGGCCTCCAGCTCGATGGGGTCGCCCAGCGACGTCCCCGTCCCGTGGGCCTCGACGTAGCCCACCTTCGCGGGCTCCACCTGTCCGTCCCGCAGGGCATCCCGGATGACGCGCTGCTGGGCAAGCCCGTTGGGTACCGTGAGCCCGCTGGTCCGCCCATCCTGGTTCACCGCCGAGCCGCGAATCACCGCGACGATGGGGTCCCCATCCGCGATCGCGTCCGACAGGCGCCGCAGGAAGACGAGCCCACAGCCCTCCCCTCGCCCGATGCCGTTCGCCGAGGCGTCGAAGGTCTTGCACCGGCCATCGGGCGACAGCATGTGCGTGCGCGACTCAATCAGCGTCGCGACGGGAGAGAGGACCAGGTTCACCCCGCCCGCCAGCGCGAAGTCGCTCTCCCGCTGACGCAGGCTGCGGATGGCCAGGTGCACCGCGACCAGTGACGAGGAGCACGCGGTATCGACCGTGAGGCTGGGCCCTTCGAGCCCGAAGGAATACGACAGACGTCCCGCGGCGACGCTCGCGCCATTTCCCGCGCCCGTGTGGGCGTCGATGAGCTCCGGGGACTGGGTGGCAATCTGCGTGTAGTCCTGCCCCATCAGCCCGACGAACACGCCAGTCCGCGTCCCGCTCAGGCTCGTCGGGTTCCGGCCGGCACGCTCCACGGCCTCCCAGGCGACCTCCAGCAACAGCCGGTGCTGCGGGTCCATCCGCGCCGCCTCACGCGGGGAGATGCCGAAGAAGCGCGGTTCGAACTGGTCGATGTCCCTCAGGAAGCTCCCGTGGCGCGTGTAGATGCCACCGGGATGGTCCGGGTCGGGGTGGAAGAAGCTGTCCGCGTTCCACCGGTCGGATGGAATCTCGGTGACGGCGTCCACGCCCTCGGAGAGCAGGCGCCAGTATTCGCCAGGGCTGCCAACGCCCCCCGGGAAACGGCAGCCGATGCCGACAATGGCAATGGCCCCGTGCTTTTCCTGCTCATGGGCATCGAGCTTCGACTGCGTCTCCTGCAACTTCAGGAGTGCGCGCTTCATCAGCTCGCCGTAGCTCGTATCGCTTCCTTGCGCTGACATCGATCCGTCCCTAGTTCATCTTCGACAGCTGCTCGGAGAGCAGGTGCGCGAGGTTCGCTTCAGCCAGCCCTTCCAACGGGCTCTCGACCGGGGCGTCTGACTTCGACGTGACGCGCGCTTCCTCCGTGAACTCCAGGGGGATGAACGCGTCCATGAGCTGCGTCGCGAGCTTCTCTGCCGTCGGGTAGTTGAAGACGAGCGTCGCCGGCAGCGACACGCCGAGCCCGCTCTGAAGCCGGTTCTTGAGCTGGAGCGCCGCCAGCGAGTCGATGCCCAGCTCGTGGAACCCACGCGCCGGGTCGATGGACTCGCTGGAGCCCGCGCCTCGCATCCACGCCACTTGCTCGCGCACGTAGTCCATCAGCAACTGCCGGCGCATCTCGGTGGGCGCCGCCGTGAGCGTGTCCAGGAACGACGCGCGCTCCTCCGTGCGCTCGCCCCCTGCCCGCTCGCGCAACTCCGCGACGTAGGGCGTGGACCGGCCACTTCCGAAGACAGCCCAGTCGATGGCGGCCACGCCGACCTGCGGAACGCGCGACGTGAGGAGCAGCTCCAGCGCGCGCAGACCCTGCGCCTTCGGAATGACGCCGAAGCCCGGCGTCCGAGCCTCCTCGCTCACCGACACCTGGGCGCCCGCGTCACCGGCCCAGATGCCCCAGTTGATGCTCAGGGCAGGCAGCCCCAGGGCACGGCGGTGGTGCGCCAGCGCATCCTCGAAGGCGTTCGCCGCGCAGTGATTCGACTGTCCCGCCGAGCCGACGAGCGAGGCGACGGAGGAGAACATCACGAAGTAGTCCAGCGGCAGGCCCGCGGTCAGACGATGCAGGTTCCAGGCGCCACGCAACTTCGGCCGCAGCACGGTCTCGAAGCGCTCCCAGCGCTGCTGCCGCAGCACGCCGTCATCCAGCACGCCGGCCGAGTGGAACACGCCGCCCAGAGGGGCCATGTCCCGCGCCACCTCGTTCAGCAGCGCGGCCAGCGGCTCCGCATCCGCGATGTCGACCTGCCGGTACTCGACACGGACACCCTGCTGGCGCAGGTGCTCCAGGCGTTCCACCGCCTGCGGCCCCGGAGCCCCCCGGCCTGTCAGCACCAGGTTGCGTGCCCCCCGGCTCGCCAGCAACTCCGCCGTCAGCAAGCCCAGACGTCCGAGCCCGCCCGCCACGAGGTAGGTGCGGTCCGCCCTGAAGGCTTCGACGCGCTCCGCGGACGCTTCGACGAGCTTCCGTGACTCGGCCCTCCGGAGTCGCGCGACGTAGCGGCCATCGCGATAGGCCACCTGGTCCTCCGCCACCTCCGCGCGGCGGCGAATCTCCTGCGCGAGCAGCTCCACCTGGGCGCTCGGTTCGCCCTGGGCATCGAGGTCGACACACCGGCAGTCCAGCTCCGACGCCTCGATGGCCAGAGGCCGCGCCATGCCCCACAGCAACGACTGGGCGAGCCCGGGCAACGGAACGCCCGGCTTCACGGGCTGCGCGCCGCGCGACACCAGCCACACGGTGCCGGAGTACCCACGGTCCAGCAGGAACTGGAGCACGCCCAGCGCGCCACCACCCGTCACCCGAGCCGCCTGCCCCAGCGCATCCGCATCCAGCGTCTCCGCGTCCTCGGTGTGGGAGCCCCACATCAGGATGACGTCGGACAGCGCCGCCGGAAGTGGCAGCTCTCGCAAGGCCTCCATGAGCGCGTCGGGCGCGTCGGGGACCTCGAAGGTGGTCTCATCGATACGGCGCGGCTCCGTGCCACGGATGGCGACGAAGCAAGCGCGGCCATCGCGCGTCAGCACCTGTGCGAGCTGCTGCCCCGTGCCGTCGCGCTCCGAGAGAATCAGGCACGCGCCGCTCGCGGGCACCAGCGTCTCCGGACGAGTCCCCTCCAATGCGAGCGGCTCCCACCGCCGCTCGTAGAGCCACTCATCCAGCGAGGTGGAGAGCGCGGCACGCAGCGCCTCCTGGCTCGTGCGCTGAAGCTCCAGGCCGCGCACCCAGGCGCGCAGCGCGCCATCTCTTCCGAAGATGCGGACATCCGCGCGCAACCGCTTCCCAGCCTCGTCCACCGGCCGCACCACGGCATGGCTCCACACGCCGTCTTCGATGCTGCCCAGCACGTGAAGGCGCTCGATGTGCACCGGCACGTACAGCTCGGTGCCATCCATGTCCGGATAGGCGCCGCCCACCACCTGAAGGCACGCATCCATCAGGGCGGGATGCGCGAGGTAGCCACCACCGCTCCCGAGGCCCGCCGGGCGCTCGATGCGCGCCAGGACCTGCTCGCCTTCCCGGCGCAGCTCGGTGATGCCCTGGAACTCCGGCCCGAAGTCGACGCCCGCGTTCCGTGCCCGCTGGTAGTAGTCCTCGACGGGAAGCGGGGTCTGCAGGTCCTTCAACACGCTGTCGAGGTCGTGCGCCTCGGTGGCCGATGCATCATCACCGAGGACGGCGAGCGTGCCCGTCGCATGAAGGCTCCACGCGCGCTCCGAGCCCTCACCCGTCCGGCTGAAGATGCGCACAGCGGCCCTGCCCTCTCCGTCGCGGCGCACGGCGCACTGCACCTTCCGCTCGGCATCCTTCGGGAAGGTCATCGCGTTGAGGATGGACAGGTCCGTCAACTCCAGCGCGGTCGTGCCCAACAGCCGGGTTCCGGCGGCCAATGCCATCTCGACGTAGCCCGTCGCAGGCAGTGTGGGCGTTCCGAAGACGCGGTGCTGGCCCAGGAACGCCTGCGAGGCAGGCCCCAGCGTGGCCTCGAACAGCAGCTCGCCGGCCTCCAGGACGGCCAGGGGCACGCGCTCGCCAATCAGTGGGTGCTCGGCGCGGGAAACGCTTCGCCCGTTGGGACGCTGGAGGCCCGCCCCCTCCTCCCAGTAGCGCTGACGCTGGAAGGCATACGTCGGGACTTCCACCTTGCGCCGTGGGTAGCCGGCATCCACGGCCGCCCAGTCCACCGGAACGCCGCGCACGTACAGCGCCGCCAGGCTCTCCAGCATCTGCCGCCAGCCGCCGTCATCGGCGCGCAGGCTCGGCAGCCAGGTGCCCGCGCCCTCGGGCACCGAGCGCGCCGCCATGCCGAGCAGGGTCGCCTTCGGGCCGACCTCGACGAAGACGCGCATGCCGTCGCGGTACAGCGCCTCCACGCCCCGGCCGAACTGCACCGGGTTGCGAAGCTGACTGCACCAGTAGTCCGGCGTGCAGAGCCCGTCCGTGATGAGCTCGCCGGTCATGCCGGAGACCATCGGAATCGACGGCGGCGAATAACGCAGCGACGCGGCGACGGCCCGGAACTCCGGGAGGATGGCCTCCATCATCACCGAGTGGGCCGCGCGCGGGATGTTCAGCCGCTTGACCTTGTAGCCCTTCGCGTCCAGCGCCCGGCCTATCTCCACAATCTCCGCGGGGATGCCGGAGATGACGACGTTGTCCGGCCCGTTGACGGCCGCGATGGAGCTGGCCCAACCGCCCTGGGCGAGGAACTGGCGCAGCTCCGGCTCCGCGGCGGAGACCGCGATGTTGCTGCCCTCCGGAAGCTGCTGAATCAACCGTCCGCGGTGAACGGCCAGCTTCAGGCCATCCTCCACGCTGAACACGCCCGCGATGCAGGCCGCCGCCAGCTCGCCCGTGCTGTGTCCCAGCAATACGTCCGGCTGGATGCCCCACGACATCCACAGCTCGGCCAGCGCGTACTCCAACACGAAGACCACCGGCTGGGCGTAGTCGAGCTGGTCGATGGGCGATGGCGTCCCCGGCTCCGCGTAGAGGACGGAGATCAGCGAACGGTCCCAATACTCACGGAGCATCTGGTCGAACGAGTCGATGCGCCGGCGGAAGCCCGGATGCGTCTGGTACAGCTCGCGCGCGGCTCCGACGTACTGCGAGCCCTGACCGGAGAATAGGAACGCGACCTTCACCGCCTGCTTCGTGTCGGCTTCTCCCTGGATGACTCCCGGGTGCTCGTCCTTCCGCTCCGCCGCGCCCAGGACGGCGGCCACCTGCGCGGCGTCCGCCCCCACCACCGCGAGCCGGTGGTCGAAGGCGACACGCCCGGTGTTCGCGGAGAAGCACACGTCCGCGAGCGATGCGCCCGGTGCTTCGAGCGCCACCCGGTAGCGGCCCGCGAGCTGCCGCAGCGCCTCCGGGCTCCGCGCCGAGAGCGCCAGGAGGTGCCGCGAGCGGTCCACCTGATGCACGTCCGGCGCTGGCGTCGCCTGCGGCGGCGCCTCTTCGACGACCACATGGACGTTGGTGCCGCCGATGCCGAACGAACTGAGCCCCGCCCGCAGGACACCCTGCGTCGCGGTCCACGGCCGGGCCTTGTCCACCACGTAGAAGGGCGTCTTGTGGAGCTCCAGCCGCGGGTTCGGCGACTGATAGTGGAGCGTGGGCGGCAAGGTGCGGTGCTGAAGCGCGAGCACGACCTTGATGAGCCCAGCGATGCCCGCCGCGCTGTCGAGGTGGCCGATGTTGCCCTTCACCGAGCCCAGGCCGCACGACTGCGTCTGGACCTGTCCCCCAAACGCCTCCGTCAGCGCGGAGACTTCGATGGGGTCGCCAATGGCCGTTCCGGTGCCATGGGCTTCGACATAGGAGATGGACCGCGGGTCCACCTTCGCGTGCTGATGCGCGCGGCGCACCACGTCCGTCTGGCCCTCGACACCGGGCGCCATGAAGCCCACCTTGCGGTGCCCGTCGTTGTTGATGGCGGAGCCCTTGATGACGGCGAGCACCCGGTCCCCATCCGCCAGTGCCTGGCTCAGGCGCTTGAGGACCACGATGCCAGCGCCGCTTCCCGGGATGGTTCCGTTGGCCCCGGCGTCGAAGGGACGGCAGTGGCCGTCGCGCGAGAAGACGCTGCCTTCCTCGTACAAGTAGCCCACCCGGTGGGGGACCTTGATGGCCACGCCGCCCGCGAGCGCCAGGTCGCAGCTGCCCTCGTTCAGCGCCGCGCATGCCTCGGACACCGCGACCAGGGACGTGGAGCACGCCGTCTGGACGTTGATGCTGGGCCCGCGCAGGTCGAGCTTGTAGGACACCTGCGTGGCCAGGAAGTCCTTGTCCTGGGCCATCAGGTCCTGGAAGAAGCCGATGGGGCGCGTCAGGTCCGGGTAGGGATAGCGATAGTGGCTGACGCTCTTCCCGGCATACACACCGACGAGCCCGTTGCGTCCCGACGGCGGATAGCCCGCGTGCTCCAGCGCCTCCCAGGCGCACTCCAGGAACACCCGCTGCTGCGGGTCCAACGCACGCGCCTCGCGGGGCGTCAGCGAGAAGAACTCCGCGTCGAAGGCGTCGAAGTCCTCCATCACCGCCGACGAGCGGACGTACCCGGGATTCCGGAACGCCTCCGGACTGACACCCGCGGCCAGCAGCTCGTCATCGGTGAAGGTGCCCACCGACTCCACGCCCTGCATCAGGTTCTGCCAGAACTGCTCGGGCGTCGACGCCCCGGGGAAGCGGCAGCTCATGCCGATGATGGCGATGTCCCGCGCATCCTGCGTCCGCGGCGTCTCCTCGCGCGGCGCGAGCGCCACCTCGGGCTTCGCCTCTCCTCCCGCCGCCGCGAGCCTGGCCGCGAGCACCTTGACGGTGGGCCTGCCGAACAGGTCCGTGACAGGAACCGACAGCCCCAGCTTCTCCTTGAGCTCGAGGTGGAGCTTGATGAGGTGCACCGAGTTGGCGCCCAGCTCGAAGAAGTTCCGGTCCGGGTGGACCTCTGGAACCCCCAGCACCTCCGCCACGGCCTTCGCGATGGACTGTTGAAGCGCCTGGGCCTCACGGCCTGGACGGGCGGCGACGGCGGGCTTGCTCTCCTCGCGCTGCGTGGGCCGGGCGACGTGGTCCGGATGCGGCAGCGCCTTGCGGTCCACCTTGGCGTTGCGGGTCAGCGGCAGCGCCTCCAGCACGACATAGGTCGCTGGGACCAGGTGCTCGGGCAGCTTGCGCGACAGGAACTCGCGGACGTGCCGGGTATCCACACCCCGCTTCGTGTCCGAGGCGACGACGTAGGCGACCAGGCGCTTCTCGTGGTGCTCGCCGACCGCCCCGACCACCGCCGCGCTGATGCTCGGCTCCTGGAGCAACGCGGCCTCGATTTCACCCGGCTCGATGCGCTGTCCACGGATGGAGAGCTGGAAGTCGACGCGGCCGAGGAACTCGATGGTGCCATCCGGCAGGTACCGCCCGAGGTCGCCGGTGCGGTAGAGGCGCTCGCCCGTCCGTGGGTGCACGGTGAACTTCTTCGAGCCCGCGCCCGCGCCCACGTAGCCCAGCGCCACCCCCACGCCCGCGCAGCACAGCTCGCCGGGCACCCAGATGGGGCGCTCGTCCAGGTGCTCGTCCAGCACGTAGTACTTCGTGTTCGAGATGGGCTTGCCGTACGGGATGCTGCGGCGCCGCTCATCGGCTTCGACGACCGGATGGGAGATGTTCCACAGGGACGTCTCCGTCGGGCCGCCGACGCTCATCAGCTTCACGTCGCCGAACTTCGCCCGCAGCCGTGCGGGCATGGTGACGGGGAGCCAATCTCCTCCGAGCATCACCAGACGCAGCGGGCAGGTCAGCCGGGCGTTGCTGCCTTCGAGATACGTCAGCAGCATCTCCATCATCGCCGGCACGGTGCTCCAGATGGAGACGCCATGACGGGACATCAGCTCGGCCCAGTGGGAAGGGTCCCGACGCGAGGAGGCGTCCGGCATGACCAGGGCCGCGCCCGCGCTCAGGGTGCCGAAGACGTCGTAGACGGAGAAGTCGTGGTGGAGCGCGCTGAGCGCGATGACGCGGTCATCCGGCCCGACGCCAAACTTCCGGTTCGTCCACTCCACGCCGTTGACCATCCCGGCGTGGGTGAGCATGGCCCCGTTGGGCTGGCCCGTGGAGCCGGAGGTGTAGAGGATGTGCGCCAGGTCCTCGGGCTTCTGCACGGGCGCCAGTGGCGCCTCGCTGTACTCACTGAAGGCGTCCGGCGTGACGACCAGCACCTGCACCCCTTCGGGCCAGGACTCCTGGGCGAACTTCGGCTGCGTCACCGCCAGCTCGGCCCCGCCATTCCGCATCATGTAGACGCGTCGCTCGTGCGGCAGCCCCGCGTCAATGGGCAGGTACGCCGCTCCCGAGCTGAGAACCCCCAGCGCGGCCACGACCTGCTCCCACCCCTTCTCCATGACAATCGCGACGATGCGGTTGGGCGCGGCGCCACGCTCGCGCAGCGCGTGTCCGAGCCGGCTGGAGCGCCGGGCGAGCTCGCCATAGCTCAGGCTGACGCTCGACGAGGCCAGCGCCAGGGCATCCGGGCGCGCCGCGGCGTGGCGGTAGAAGCCCGTGTGGAGCAGCTCCCCACTCCGCGGGCGCGCCGTGTCGTTGACGCGGGCCAGCAGCTCCACCTGCCGGACCGGACGGGTGTCCAGCCCCTGCTGGTCCCACGCCGCGTCGTCCTCCGCCAGGCGCCGCAGCAGCGCGCAGAAGCTGGAGAACATGTCTTCAATCATGCCGGGCGGGAACAGCTCCTCCGCCACGTCCCAGTTCAGGAAGACGCCGCCCCGCTGGTAGACAATCTGCAGGTCGATCCACACCTGGGGCGTCTGCGTCAGCGCTTCGATGAGCTCGCCGAACTCCTCCGCCAGGAAGTCGACCCAGTGCGAGTCCTTGCTCTTGGAGTGAGACGCGAAGCTCGTCATCACCACCGGCATGATGGCGCCCGCGATACGGCCCTGGGCCCTGAACAGTTCCCGCAGCAGCTCGACGCCGCTGACCTCACGGTGCTCCAGCGCCAGGAAGAGCTGGTCCCGGATGGCCAGAGCCCGCTCCGTGAACGTCCGCTCCGGCCGGTGGTCCACCTCGATCAGCGTGAAGCTGGCGAAGGTGCCGACAATCTCGTTGACCTGGGGATGAAGGGGCAGCCGGTTGAAGTGCGGGACGTTGAGCGTGAAGCGAGGGCTGCGGCTCCAGCGCGCCATGACCTCCGCGTACGCCGCCAGCAGCAGCTCCGGCTCGGTCAGCTTGCGCGCGCGGGCTCGCTGCTTGAGCGGCTGCCAGATATCTGGCCCCAACCGTTCGAACACGCGCCCGAAACGAGGGCGCCGGAGCGAACCCGGGTCCTTGTCGAGCGGGAGGTCCGGCGCGGGCGGGAGGTTCGGGAGGCGGGAGCGCCAGTACTCGAGCGAACGCGCATAACGAGCACCGCGCGCGTGCTGCACCGCCAGCGCGTAGTCCCGGAAGGACAGGTCCAGTTGGGGAAGCGCGGGCGCCCCGCCCAGGTGTTTGTAGAGGTGGACGAGTTCCCGGTAGAGAATCTGGAAGCTGTAACCATCGATGAAGGTCCCATCGATGCTCATGAAGAGGCGCGAGCGCCCCCCGTCGAGCTGGCACACGCGGAGCTCGAACAACGGCCACTGGTCGAGCGCCAGCACCTGCTGCGACAGCCGCTCGCGGATGGCCTGGAAGCGAGCCTCCGTCTCTTCCTGTTCGCGACCGCGCAGGTCCTCCACGGGCAGGACGTAGCGCGGCACGTCGGGGAGGATGCGCTGCTGGAAGCCCGGGAGCGCCACCACCCGAAGCATCTCGTGGCGGGCGATGAGCAGGTTCCAGGCGTCCTCGAAGCGGGCCAGGTCGAGCGCGTGGCAGTCAATCTCGTTGTACGCGTGCATCGCCGCGTTCATCTCGAGCTCGGCCTGCCGGCCCACGCTGTAGGCCTGCTGGATCTCCGTCATCGGGAACGGCGCGTGCCGCTCCTCGGGCCGGGGCGTGATTTGCGGCAGCGTCTCCGCCTGAGGCATGCGCTGCTCCGACAGCAGGGTCAGCAGCGCGGCCTTGTTCGCCACGAGCTGCTCGCGCAGCGCTCCCGGAATCTCGCCCGTGGGCGAATCGACCGCCAGGCGGTCCCCCTCCACCGACAGCTTGATGCCGTGCCCAGCGAGGGCCTGAAGAAGCTCATTCAATGTCATAGCAGGACCCGCTTCGAATCATTGCGCTCCGAGGAGGCAGCGCCGAGCACACTGGCCACAGCGAGCTTTTCGAGAAGCTCAGCCGTCACCTGCTCAATGGAACTTTCATCGACGAAACTCTTGAGGGGCAGGCTCACGTCGAGTTCACCCAGCACCATGTCCCGCAACTCGAGCGCCATGATGGAGTCGAACCCCAGCGCGTCGAACGAGTCCGTCGACGAGAGCTTCGCCGTCGGAATCTTGCCGACCTCGCTGATCATCTCCTTGAGACGCGCCTCCAGGACGCCGCGGCGCGCGGATCCTTCCAGCGCGAGCAACACCTCGCGCAGCTTGCGCGGCGCCTCCACGACGTCAGGTACGTCATCGGTGACGGACGCGGGCCGGAACAGCGACGAAGCCACGATGGAGGGATGGCTGGCAGTCCATCGCGCCACATCGAAGCGCGCGATGCCCCGGGTGACGCGGTTCTCCGCGAGCACCAGCGCCATGGCCGCCAGGGCTTCATCCACGGACATGGGCGACATGCCCCGCTCCGCCAGCCGGTCGCCACGCCGGGCATCCGCGACGGCCATGCCGACCTCGCCCCAGCTCCCCCAGTTGAGACTGATGGCCGGCAGGCCCCGTTCGCGACGGAAGTGCGCCAGCGCATCGAGGAACGCGTTGGATGCGGCGTAGCTGGCCTGTCCCGGCGAGCCCATCAGCGACGCCGTCGAGGAAAACAGGACGAAGTGCTCGAGGGTGGTGTCGGTGGCCAGCGCATGGAGGTTCCAGGCACCGTCGACCTTGGGGCCCATGACCGTCTCGAAGTCCTGGGGCTCCCACTGCAACAACGAGCTGTCCGCCAGCACACCCGCGCTGTGGAAGATGCCCCCCAGCGGCGCTCCGCCTCGGCGGACGGCAGCCAGCATCTCCGCCACCGACTCCGGGCGGCTCACATCGACGCGGAAGGTCTCCACCCGCGCGCCCGCCGCACGCAGCGGCGCCAGGGCCTGCCGGGCCTCGTCGGTCTCACCTTTTCTTCCACAGAGGGCAAGGTGCCGCGCGCCGCGCTCCACCAGCCAGGAGGCGAGCCGCAGTCCGATTCCGCCGAGCCCACCCGTAATCAGATACGTGCGGTCTTGCCGGGGACGAAACGCTCCCACGCCTTCCGGAATCGTCTGGGTCTGCGTGAGCGAGGGCACCCGCCGCTGCTCGCCGCGCAGCACGACCTCGTCGTCATCAGCGGCAGCAGGGACCTTGCGCGCCAGCTCCGTCACCAGCGTACCGAAGGCCGCGGGTTCGATGTCGATGCGCTTGCAGGCAAGCTCCGGGTGCTCGTAGGCGACAACCCGTCCCAGGCCCCACAGCGGCGCGCCAGCAATCGCCGTGGGTCCAGTTCCTCCGCCAGCGGCTTGCGAGCCCTGGGTGACGAGGAACAACCGAGGCAGCGTAGGCACCGACTGCCGCGCCAGGGTCTGCACGAGCGACGCCGCCGCGTGGACCTCTCGCTGAACCGATGTGTGCAGCCCTTCCAGTGATTCGGAGTGCTCCGAACCCGACAGGTAGATGACGCCTCGGGGCGCCGGGCTCTCGGACAGCCACTCCCGCAGCACCGACGCCAGCTCGGAGCCCACGATGGCCACGCGCGCCGTGCCTCCGGCGGTGGACAGGGCTTGCCGAAGCGACTCCGAGGTAGCCGGCTGCGTGCTCACGATGAGCCAGCGCCCCTCCGCGTCCACGCCCCCCTGCCCCACCGTGCGCGCATGCCACGTGAGTTCGCAGAAGAGGTCCCGGGGGGATGCGTCCCGGACGGTCTGCACGCTGCTCGGCGCTGGAGCGACCGCTCCGTCCCACCAGTAGCGCTCACGCTGCCACGGGTACGTCGGAACCACCGTCTTGCGCGCCCCCGTGCAGAGCCCCTCGAAACGAATGGAGCCTCCCGAGGAGTACCCACCCGCGATGACGCCCAGGACACCCGCCCAGGCATCCTCACCGGGCCTGCTGGCACGCAGGATGACGGCCTTGCTTCCCCGGCTTCGTGCAGCGGCCTCCAACGCCTCCCCAACGGAAGCCTCACAAGAGACCTGGATGAAAGCCGAGGCGTTCCGCGCCCCCAGGTGCGCCACGGACGACGTCAGGTCGCTCGCCGCAGCGCGCTGCCGCTCCCAGTACGCGCCCGGCACCGTGGCGCCCGCTTCGATCCAGGCGTCATCGACGGTGGAGAAGAACGGGCACTTCACAGGTTGAGGACGCACGGGCTGCGCTGGGGCCAACTGCAAGGCGAGCCGCACGGCGTCTTCCACGCTGAGTGCTCCCGCGACCACTCCCGCGGAGAGCGCTCCCACGCCGAAGCCGGAAACAGCGGCGGGGGTCAGACCGCACGCGCGCCAGAGCTCCGCCAACGCGAGCTGGAGCACGAGGAGCGCGCCCACCGGGTGTCCTTCGCCCGCCTGCGCTCCCGCCACCTGTTCGATGACGGACCCACCCGCCACCTGCCGGAGAACCGCATCCACCTTCTCCGCGTGGGCTCGGAAGACGTCCCGGCCCAGCAGCTCACGCAACAATCGGTTGGCCTCGGGCTCGGTGCCACCGAAGAGGAAGACGGGCTCACCCTCGCCTGAACCTCGAGTGACACCCGGCGCATCGCGTCCCTCCGTGACAGCGTGAAGGGCCGCTCGAAGCGCCTCGGGCGTCGGCGCCACGAGCGCCGCACGGTGCGCATGGTGTGAGCGTCCAGCGCCCGCCATGAAGCACGCATCCTGGAGCCGCGTTCCAGGACCGGCCTCCGACACGTACCGGAGCCATGATGCCGCCAGGGTGCGCAACGCGGGCTCCGAGCGCGCGGAGAGGGGCAACACATACGGCCCGGCGTCCGCGGCGGCATGGGCGGCCTCCGCGTACGCCTCGACGAGCGCGTGCGCGTTCACACCGCTCATCCCAAACGAGCTCACGGCGACGCGATGAGGGCCGTCCTTCTCCGCCAGGGCCGTGCGCGCTCGAGGCACCGCGAGCCCTGAGCCCTCCCACGTGAACTCCGGGGTCGGGTGCTCGAAGTTGATGGAGGGAGGCACCTCGCCCGCCTGGAGCACCAGGACGGCCTTGATGAGTCCCGCGATGCCGGCCGCGGCTTCCGTGTGACCGATGTTCGGCTTGACGGAGCCAATCCACAGCGGGCGCTCCGACGTCCGCGATGCGCCGTAGACGCGCGACACGCCGTCCAGCTCAATAGGATCTCCCAGCCGCGTTCCCGTCCCGTGCGCTTCCAGGTAGTCCACCTGGCCGGGCTCGATGCCCGCGCGCTGCAACACGCGCCGGTACAGCGCTTCCTGCGCCCCGACGTTCGGCACCGTGAGACCACCGCTCGCGCCGTCGTGGTTCATGCCCGTGCCGCGCAAGGTCGCGAGGATGCGGTCGCCATCCCGGACGGCGTCCCGCAGCCGCTTCAGGACGACCACGCCACAGCCTTCCCCCTGCACCATGCCGTCCGCGTCCCGGTCGAACGTGCGGCAATGGCCGCTGGGGGAGAGAGCTCCCGCCTTGGACAGGAACACGCTGAGCTGCGGCGCCAGGATGAGCTTCACGCCTCCGGCGATGGCGAGCGTCGACTCCTCCGTCCGCAGGCTCTGACACGCCAGGTGCACGGCGGACAAAGAGGACGAGCACGCGGTGTCCACCGCCATGCTCGGCCCTTCGAGCCCGAGGAGGTACGACAGCCGGCCCGGGACATAGCTGGCGTCCACACCCGTGGAGTAGTGGGCGCTCACCTTCTCCAGCCCGCCCCCCGTGACGAACGCGTAGTCCTTCGCGTGGACGCCCGCGAAGACACCGGTCCGCGTCCCCTTGAGCTGGTGCGGGGGAATGCCAGCGTCCTCCAGGGCCTCCCAGCTCACCTCCAGGAAGAAGCGCTGCTGCGGGTCCATGCCCTCGGCTTCACGCCGGGAGATGTGGAAGAACTCCGCGTCGAACCGGTCCACCTCGTCGACGAAGCCGGCGCGGCGCATGGACAACTTCCCGGGCCTGGAGGGGTCCGGGTCATAGAGCCCCTGGAGCGCCTGTCGGTCGCTGGGAATCGCCGTCAGCGCCTCTTGTGCCCCCCACAGCAGGTCACGGAACTTCGCGGGGCTGGTGGCGCCCCCTGGAAAGCGGCAGGCCATGCCGATGATGGCAATCGGCTCCCGCTCACCATTCGAGGCCGTGGCCAGCTTCTTCTGCAGCTTCTCGATGGTCAGCAACGCCTGCTGGAGTGGCGACAACTCCGCCATGAATCCGTCCTTGCGGTTCATCACGCGACCTCGAGGCTGAGTTCCGCCAGCGTCCGGGCGATCTGCTCGCGCGCTTCGTCCTCGGACAGCCCGGCAATGCGCTCCATCAGGCCCTGCTCCTCCTGCTCGGGCGTGCTCACGTCGCCCGGGTTCGACGGCAGGCGGCCACGCCGCGCCTCCAGCAGGGACAGCAGCCGCTTCGCCAGCGACTCCAGCCGGGGCAGCTCGAAGAAGAGCGTCGTCGACAGCGGGAGCTCGAGCGCCCGCGAGATGCGCTCCTTCAACAACGTGGCCCCAATGGAGTTCAGGCCCAGTTCGAAAAAGGTCCGCCCCTGCACATCGAGCGTCGCGGGCTCGACCTCCAGCACGTCCGCGAGGTGCCCACGCAGGAACGCCCGCATCTGGGCCTCGCCATGCACATCGGGAACGCGGGAAGCATCCCCGGCGGCCACCGCGGCGGCCTGAAGCAGGGTGGCGGCATCCGGCCGCGCGTCCTTGGGTGACCGGCAGACTTCATCAGGTGAAAGCCACTCGGGCCACAGGCGCTGACGCTGGAAGGGGTAGACCGGCAGGCTCACGCAGCGCCCTGCACGCACCGGGAACACCTCGGGCGGCACCACCCCATCCGCGACGAAGACACGCCCGGCCTCCACCTGCTCCAGCGGCATGCCCTCCTGAACCAGGAGCGTCGTCGCACTCGGCGTCGCAAGCGAATCGAGGAGCGCCACGAGCCCCGCCCGGTCGCCCGCAATCACCACGGCACGGTGCCGGTGGTGCTGACGCTTGAGCGCCGCCGTGAAGCAGACGTCCTCCAGCGTCGCCACCGAGTCCGGCGTCGCGGCGAGGAAGTCCCGAAGCTGGAGCGCCCGCTGACGGAGCGCGTCCTGAGAGAGCGCCGAGAGCGCCAGGAAATGGACTGGCGCTGGCGTCCGCTCCAGCACCGCGGCCGGAGCCGCCTCCAGCACCACGAAGCCGTTGGCCCCCCCCAGGGACGTGGACACGATGCCCGCTCGCAGAGGCACGCCCGGCTCCCGCGCGGCCCAGGGCTCCAGCTCCGTCTGGATGCTCAGCCCGAGCGCGTCGAACGAAACCAGCGGGTTGGGCGCATCCACGTGAATCGTCGGCGCCAGCGTGCGGTGGTGCAGCGACAGGCACACCTTGATGAACTGGGCGATGCCCGCCGCGGCACCCAGGTAACCTACGTTGTTGCTGATGGCGCCGAGCCTGCAGGGCAACGGCCGCTGCGTCCCGAGCGCCTCCCCGATGGCCTCCGCCTCGGCCGCGTCGCCCTTGAGGAACGACGAACCGTGCATCTCGATATAGTCGATGCTCGCCGGCGCCACCCCGCCCTGCGCGCACGCCTGCCGGATGACGTCCGCCTGCGCCGAGGCGCTGGGCGCCATGATCCACTCGTTCCGGCCGTTGTGATTGACGGCGCTGCCCCGAATCACCGCGTACACGCGGTCACCGGGCTCCACCTTGGACAGGCGCTTGAGGACGACGACGCCAGCGCCCTCCCCGCGCACGTAGCCGTCCGCCTGGGCATCCAGGGTCCGGCACTGCCCCCGGTCGGAGAACACGCCGGCCTGGGACAGCATGATGCTGCTGTCCGGCGACAGCATCAGCTCGACGCCCCCGGCGACGGCCATCTCCACCTCGCCCAGCGTCAAGCTGCGGCACGCCTCATGGAGGGCCACCGTCGAGGAGGCACACCCCACGCTCGACACGGTGCTGGGCCCCCGGAAATCAAACGCGTAGGAGAGCCGGTTGGCCGCGAAGGACGCCGTCGTTCCCAGGACGGAATAGCCATCCAGCGCGGACCAGTCCCGCGCCAGCATCCGCTGGAAGTCGCTGAAGTTGACGCCCATGAAGACGCCCGTGCGGCTCCCTCGCACGGCGTCGAAGGGCAGGCCCGCGTCCTCCAGCGCATGCCATGCACACTCGAAGAGGAGGCGGTGCTGCGGGTCCATCTGCCGCAGCTCCCGCTTCGACAGCCGGAACGCCGCGGGGTCGGCCAGCTCCACGCCTTCAATCAGCCCAGCCTTGCGGTTGCGAATCGTCCCGGGGCGATCAGGCGCCGCGTCGAAGAGCGCGGCCGAAGGCCAGCGCCCGGGCGGGATGTCCCCCGTTGCATCAATCCCATCACATAGCATTTGCCAGAGCGTACGCGGGCAGTCCGACATGGGGAAACGCAGCCCCAGTCCAATCACAGCAATGGGTTCACACCACATCAGGGCACGGCTCCGCTGGCGACCTGAAAGCCGCTCAGACTCATCACCTGTTTGAACTTCATTCTCGACCAACAAGAATCAATAAAGACATACATCCGGAACGTCTTTTGCCGCAGCCGGAGTGGAACCACGCGGCCCGAGCCCTCCGTCCTCCACCACGGAGAGGTCGCCAAAATCGAAGAGGGCGTGCTTGTACAGCTTGAGGCGCGGACTCAATCCTTCTGGGTCCACCCGAACCGCGACGAACTTCGCGCGATCGGTCTGCATCATCCGCTCGAAGTCCCGGACGGCTTGCTTCGAGGAGTTGGGATACCCGAAACGGGAGATGGCTTCCAGAACCGCAGAGGTCTGGATCCCGCAGTAGATGAGGTTGATGCGCTTGGGCTGGGATTGGGACTCGGAGGCCTCGATGGCGACCTGGGTCATCTTGTCCGCGGAGTGCTCCCAGAGCAGCGCGTTCAACTGTCGAACCCGCTCCAGCTCCGGGGCGGACACGCCCATGTCCTGGAGGAAGCGCCACAGCTCCGAGCCAGGCTGGAACGGAGGCTGCTTCTCGTCGAAGCGCACCAGGTACATCTTGGATTCGAGCGTTCCGTCCTCCTGGAAGCTCAGCCCCAGGAACAGCGGGTAGTACTCGGTCCGAAGCGCGGAAGCGTAGGTCTTCACCCGCTCCGCGAAGGGCCCTGCCCGGAAGCGCTCCGGCAGGCGGCTCATCGCCTCATCGAAGCCGGAGTGCCCGCGCAGGGGGTCGAAGTGCCAGCTGGCGGCAATGGAATACCGGGTAGGCCCCCCGGGCTTGAACTCCGCCCGCACCAGGCCCAGGTCCGATGACCGGAATGTCTCGCAGATGGCCACGGACCGCTCGACGCCCTCGTTGGAGATGCCGAGCTGACGCGTGTACTCCCGGAAGGCCTGCGTGACCGTCCCATTGTCGCTGTAGAGCATGAAGCCCAAGCCGGGCTCGTCCGCGTTGTAGGAGAACTCAATCAACGCCTTCTTCGCGATGCCCAGGCCCTGCACCGGGAGCCAATAGTCCAGGAACCGCCGCACCTCGGCGGCCTCGCTCAACAGACCTCGGGCGCGCAGGGCATCCCGGACGAACCACCCCAACGTCTTGTCCGGCTGCCACATCACTTCCGTGTCGAAGTGGCAGATGCGATCACGCGGGCCGACCCGTTGAGGCGCCACCAGGTTGGCCAGCACCCGTCCCGCGTAGCGCGCGCCCAGCGCCACCCGACTGGCGGGCCACAGTGCCTCGGTGCCCAAGCCCTTCACAGACTTCTGCTGCCAGGCGCGCTTCGCGAGCCGCAAGGCGATGTCCGGGCGCAGGAGGAACTCCGGCCCCGCCTGGACGTGCATCAGCTTGAGGAACTCCTGATAGATCTCCGGATGCTGGTGGTTCAGCGCGTAGAGTTCCTCCACGTACCACTGGGCCAGCTTGATGAGCCGCGTCCGCTCGCCGGGGACGTGGGGATGCCGCATGGCCTCCGCCGTCACGAAGAACCAGAGTCCCTGGAGCCACTGCGCGCCCGTGCGCAGGTAGGATGCCGTCCAGGCCTGGGTCACCGCCTCCAGGCTGTCGAGCTGGTGCAGCGCCTCGTTGAGGAGGTTCGCCTCCAGCATCGCCACCGACATGCCCTGGCCGAAGACAGGGTCGAAGTAGCACCACGCATCCCCCAGGACGAGCAACCCCGCGGGGAAGTCCCGGATGCGCTCGAAGTGGCGCCATTTCACGTCCGGCACCCGGTACACCCCGACGTCCGAGACGGGCTTCGCGTCCTTGATGGCTTCGTAGATGTCCGGCTCGCGGAGGCTGCGGGCGAACTCCACGAAGCCGTCCTCGCCGCGGGGCGGGTGGTGTCCTTCGTAGCCGAACAAGGACACAATCCAGCGATTGCCTTCCACGCCCAGCATGGCCCCACCGCGCGGTTTATCGGGCGGCAGCGGGGTGATCCACAGCCCGCGCCAGTCCCTGGCTGTCTCCGGCTGCTCGAAGAGGCGTGACACGTAGCAGAGGTTGATGGGCAGCCGGCTCTCCTCCGGCGGGCTGAACCCCAACTCTGACAGCCACTTGCCCAGCTGCGATCCACGCCCGCTCGCGTCGACCACGATGTTGGCGAGCCGGTTCGTCACCGCGCCGCCGTCCTCGTGGCGGTCATGCGTCTGGACACCGAGAATCCGCCGTCCATCCGGCGTGGCCAGCAGCGCCCGCACGGAGGTCGACTCCAGGATCTCCACGTTGGAATAGGCGCGAAGCCGCCCTCTCAGGTAGCGCTCCAGGGAGCAGCGCGTCTGCGGGTACAGGACGATGCCGCTGCGGTGGCGCGGCATCCAGTCACCAAACTGCAGCCACCGGAGGTCCTGGGTGAAGTCGAAGGGCTCGATGCCGTCCGCCTTCATCTGCTCGACGAGGCCGGGGAAGTACTGCTCCAACAGGTCCACGCCCTTTCGCAGCAGGACGTGGATGTGATTGGCCTGGGGCGCGCCCTGGCGCGGGCCATCCTGGAGCACGTCCCGTTCAATGACGGTGACGCGCTCGAAATGGTCCGCCAGCACGCGCGCGGCGCTGAGCCCACCGATGCTGGCGCCAATGACAATGGCGCTCCCTGGAAGTTTGTTCATGCCGTGTCCCGCCTCTTGCAGCGACAACGCTCAGGTTGCTCGCGGAAGCCGTTCAGGCCGCCGCCTGCTGTCTGGTCAGGTGCGCCAGGATGAGGTCGTGGACTTGCGTGGCGTGGAGTGTCTCTGCCTCGATCAGTTCACCATGTCGTGTCATCAGCACCGGCCCATCCTCCGGGCCGGTGGGCAGGCCATGCGCCCCTTTGAGGAGGGAGCCGTCCATCGAGACGACCTCCAGTCGGGAGCGCACGCCCAGCTTCTCCTTCACGACACTGCCCCCCAGTTCCAACATGCGCAGACCCAGCTTCGGGTCCACGAACATCTCCAGCGGGTCGTAGCCCGGCTTGCGGTAGATATCGACGGTGCGCGCGTAGTCCGGCGCACGCGCGTCATCGAGCCAGTAGAAGTACGTGAACCAGGCATCCGGTTCCGCCAGGGCCACCAGCTCGCCTGAGCGAGGGTGGTCCAGATGGTGGGCGCGCTTCCCCTCGGCATCGAGCACCTGGGCCACCCCGGGCTCCGCCTCGACCAGCGCCTTGACCTCGTCCAGGAGCGCCGGGTTCCGGACATAGATGTGCGCGACCTGCATGTCCGCGACGGCGAACGCCTCACTGCCGCTGGGATAGACGACGTCACGGCCGCCCTCGTCCCGGATCGCCAGCCACCCTCGGCGGCGGAAGAGGCGGTTCAGGTGGACGGCCCGAGACACGGGGACCGCGCCGAACTCCGAGAGGATGATGACGCGCACGCCGCGCGACTCGTAGAAGCCAATCAGCTTCCCGACGACGTCGTCGATCTCCCGGAGGCTCTTGTGGATCTCCTTCGCGCCCGGTCCAAACGTGTGCGGCGTGTAGTCCAGGTGCGGAAGGAAGACGAGTGAAAGCGTGGGGCCGTGCCGCTGCTCCAGCCACATGGCGACGTCGGCGATCCACTCCGAGGAGCGGATGCTGTAGCGGGGCCCCCAGTAGTCATACGCGGGGAAGTTCCCCAGCGCCTCGACGAGCGGCTTGCGCAGGTGGAGCGGCTCCGTGAACACGTCAGGCACGACCCGCCCGTCCGCGGTGAAGGACGGCTGCGGCGTGATGGCGTAGTCCGCCTTCGAATACATGTTCATGAACCAGCACACGCGGGCGCAGGTGAAGCTGGGGTCGAGCTTGCGGGCGGCGTCCCAGAGCTGCGGCGTCTGCACGAGCCCATCGGATTGGGGCCAGAAGCGGACCTCTCCCAGCTCCCGGTGGAGCCATCCATCGCCGACGATTCCGTGCTCGCTGGGGTATCTTCCGGTCAGGAACGTCGCCTGCATGGTGCAGTTCAGCGCCGGCAGGATGGGCTGGAGCGGCACCATGCGCCCCCGCTCCACGAATGCCTGCATGTTTGGCGTCGAGGGGCCGACATACCTCGCGCTCAACCCAGGCAAATCCAAAACGACGCAACGTTCCATGCCCGAAGCAAACTGCTCACGACCCAACCAGTCAATCACCGACCAGGTTGTCCCATACCCTGGTCTGAGATGAGCGTTCAGTCACTTCGACCAGGTCAGCCGCGTATAGAATTTTACCGCGGCCATAGGCTGGAATGCGCTGATGCGTGCGCTCGCAGCGGGAATGAGTGACACCGCACCCAGTGCAGTGGGTAGTGAAACGAAACGGAATACATGGTCTGGAGGGGCGGATCATCGGCCTCATTTCAGCCCGTTTCCCCGCTAACCGGGGGTGCGCGGCCGGCCCTCGAGATCAGGTCCGCCGCGGCAGCGGAAAATCGCGTCCCAGCCCATTTGTAACTCATTGAGTCCACCTCGGGCCAGACCCAGCAGATAGGTTTTACCGAACCCCGCACTTCAATCCCATCCAGCGCCACGTCAAAAGACACACTTTTCGACCACCATCCCCGAGGTTCTTGACGACGCGTTCCCGCGCACGCGAGACTTCGCCTGACTCCTGTCACGTCTCACCATCCATCTCCGAGGGCCATGCAGCGCGAGCGCAAGGCGTTCGAAGCGCGCCCCCTCGTTGCTGTCACCCGTTGGAACATCAGGAAAACATGGACTTCAGTTGGACTCACGAGCAGGTGGAGCTCTATGACCGTGCCCTCGCCTTCGCGCGAGCGCAGTTGCCCGAGGCCACAAAGCCCAGCAAGGAAGTCCTGCCACGCGATTTGTGGCAACGCTGCGGTGAGTTCGGCTTCCTGGGACTGCCCGTGCCCACGGCGCATGGCGGACTGGGGCTGGACACACTGACCACCGCGCGGGTGATGGAGGCGCTGGGGCGTGGCTGCGTGGACACCGGACTGGTGTTCTCCGTGGGCGCTCACCTCTTCGCCTGCGTGATGCCCATCCTGGAGAGCGGGGATGACACGCAGAAGTCCCGGTACCTGCCCCGCCTGTGCTCGGGGGAATGGGTGGGCGCCAACGCCATCTCCGAACCGGAGGCGGGCTCGGATGTGTTTGCCCTGAAGACGCGCGCGGTGCGGGACGGAGACAGCTACGTGCTCGATGGTGGCAAGAGCTACGTCACCAATGGCCCTTCCGCGGACGTCTTCCTCGTCTACGCCGCCACGCAACCGGCCCATGGGTACATGGGCCTGAGCGCCTTCCTGGTCGAGAAGGACACGCCGGGACTGTCCGTCGGGCGCGCCTTCGAGAAGATGGGGCTGTCCACGTCGCCCATCGCCCCCATCTATCTGGAGGGGTGCCGTGTCCCAGAGTTCGCGCGGCTGGGTGCGGAGGGCCAGGGCGCGGCGATGTTCAAGCGCTCCATGCAGTGGGAGCGCGCGTGCCTCTTCGCCGCCTACGTGGGCGTCATGGAGCGGGTGCTCGAACAGACGGCGGACTTCGCCCGGACCCGCAAGCAGTTCAAGAAGGCCCTGGGGAAGAACCAGGCCATCTCCCACAAGCTGGCGGACATGAAGCAGCGGCTGGAGGCGTCCCGGCTCCTGCTGTACCAGGCCTGCTGGAAGATGGACCGGGGCCAGGACGCCGTCATGGAGGTGTCCCTGGCCAAGCTGGCCATCAGCGAGGCCGCCATCCAGAGCGGCCTGGACGCCATCCAGATTCACGGCGGCATGGGCTACGTGGCCGAAACAGGCATCGAGCGCGTGCTGCGTGACGCCATTCCCAGCGCCATCTTCTCCGGCACCTCCGAAATCCAACGCGACATCATCGCCAACCAGCTCGGCCTATGACACTCGACCAAATCGTCATCCGTGCAGCGGCGAAGGCTCCCGAGTCCATCGCCATCAAGGGTCCCGACGGGACCCTCACCTACGGCCAGTTGGACGCGCTCGCCAACCGGATCGCCCGCGCGCTCCAGGAGCTGGGCGTGAAGCAGGGAGACCGCGTGGGGCTGTGGACGGAGAAGTCCGTGCGCGCCGTTGCCGCGATGCAGGGCATTGCCCGGCTGGGCGCCGCCTACGTCCCCCTGGACCCGCTGAACCCCGCGACGCGGACGCGGCTCATCCTCGACGACTGCGGCATTGACGTGATGGTGACCACCACCACGCGCGCGTCCGAGCTCCAGAACGCCGGCGTGAGCCGGCTGCGCTACCTGCTGGTGGACGACAAGGGGCCCGAGATCTGCTGGAACCGGCTGTGCGGTTTTTCGTCTGAGCCGCTGCCGCCGCACGGCTCGGGCGACCACGACCTCGCGTACATCCTCTACACGTCAGGCTCCACGGGGACGCCCAAGGGCGTGTGCGTCAGCCAGCGGAACGCGATGGCCTTCATCGAGTGGTGCCATGCGCTGCTGGGCACCACGCCGGAGGACCGCTTCAGCAACCACGCGCCGTTCTTCTTCGACCTCTCGGTGCTGGACCTGTACGCGGCCTTCATGGGTGGCGCGTCCGTCACGCTCATCCCGGAGGCGCTGGCCTTCGCGCCGGAGAAGCTGGTGGAGCTGGTCCTCCGCGAGCGGTTCACCTGTTGGTACTCGGTGCCGTCAGCGCTGATGCTGATGATGCAGGAAGGCGGTCTGCTGAAGCATGGGGCCCTGCCCTTCCGCGCCGTGCTCTTCGCGGGCGAGCCGTTCCCCATCCGGCACCTGCGCCCGCTTCGTGAGCACCTGCGGCAGGCGCGGTTCTTCAACCTCTATGGACCCACGGAGACCAACGTCTGCACCTTCCATGAGGTGACGGACATTTCGCCCCACCGCACCGAGCCGGTGCCCATTGGCCGAGCGAGCTGTGGCAACCGCGTGTGGCTGGCCCGGCCGCCGCCGGACTCAGAAGAAGCCCGGGAGGAAGGCGACGGCGTGGGCGAGCTGATGGTGGAAGGCCCCACGGTGATGCTGGGCTACTGGGGCCAGCCTCGCCACGGCAGCGGGCCGTATGCCACGGGGGACCGCTGCCGCGAGCTGCCGGACGGCACGTTCGAATACCTGGGCCGCCGCGACAACATGCTGAAGGTGCGCGGGCGCCGCATCGAAGCGGGTGAAATCGAAGCGGCGCTGCTCACGCACCCGGACATCCGCGAAGCAGGCGTGATTGCCACCGGCTCCGGCCTGGAAGCGCGGCTGGTGGCCTTCGTGGTCAGCGGCGCCAGCAAGCCCCCCTCCCTGCTCAAGGTGAAGAAGCACTGCGCGGAGCGGTTGCCCCGCTACATGATTGTCGACGAGGTCCGCGTGCTGCCCGAGCTGCCCCGGACTCCCAACGGCAAGCTCAACCGGCGCGCACTGAGGGAACTGACGCAGGCGCCTTGAGCCGGTGACGGGCCGCCAGGGAGCCTGGCGGCCCTCCCCACACCGTCCGTGCAGCCGCCCCGCGCCTGCCCGCCTGCTCACAACGTCTCCTCGACTTCGTACAGGCCCCCGACCATGATGGCCGCGCGCGTCAACCGGGCCACATGGATTCCACCACAGCTGAACGTCCTCGCCGGCGGTGGGCTCGAATCATCGCGGGCGTGGTCTTTACAATCCTGGTCGTGCTCCCCGCGCTGGCACTGGTCGCTGCCGTGGTGGTGTTGCGCAACCTCGACAGTCCCTGGCTGAAGCAGCCCATTGTCTCCGAGGTGGAGGCGGCCACCGGGCTCCAGGTGGACTACCAGGTCGCCCAGGTCGAGCTCCTCTCGGGGTTGAAGCTGGGTGGGCTGGTGGTGCGGACACCCGCTCCGCTCCACACCGCCGCGCCCGAGCTGCTGCGCGTCGGCGCGTTGGAGGCGCACTGGTCGCCCCGCGCGCTGGCGACCGGTCCCATCCGGATTGAGCGGGTGGTGATGCGGGACGTGGCGCTCGCCCTGGTCGCTGACGACTCAGGCGCCACCTCCCTCTCGGGACTGAGAAGCACTGAAGCCCCAGAGCCGCCGCCCGTTGAAGCGCCGGTGGGTGCATCCCAGCAGGTCGCCGGCCTCCTGGGAGCGCCGCTTCCTGTCGGGCACGTCGATGTGTCGGGCGTGTCGCTGAGCTACGTCCGCGTCCAGCGTGGCGAAGTCGCCGAGCGCTGGTCCCTGGGCGGGCTCGCGGCGCGGGTCGAAGCCAAGCAACACGACGGGGAATGGAAGGTCTTCGCGAACCTGGGCCAGGCGGGTGCGCCGCTGCCGCTGGCGCTGCGCCACGAAGGCTCCGCCACGCCTCCGGCCCTCGCGGAGCTGGCGTTCGCCCTCTCGATGGAGGCTGGTGCTTCGGCCGCTCGGGCGCAGGTGGACCTCGATGTCACCCGGCAGACCTTCGACCCACGCTTCTCGGTCCGGTCGCTGCTTCACGGCGCGGTGGCCGCGCGGTTCGATGTCGAGAAGCGCCACATCGCCGTGGAGCTGGAGCGCACCCGGCTGACGGACAGCGCGGAGCTCGAGGCCCAGGCCGTGCTCCCGGATGCCGCGGACGCGCCCCCGGTCGTGACACGCGCCCTGGCGGACATCGAGCTGGGAAGGCTGCTGGCGGCAATCCCTTCCGAGTGGCGTCCGTTCACGCTCGAGCGCGGCAAGGTGAAGCTGGACGCACGAGACGTCACCCTGAGCGCGATGCCTCAACTGGGGCCTCGCGGCAGACTGGGCCTGGACGTGGACGTCGCGTCGCTCCGGATGACGGGTGAGCCAGTCCCGTTGGCGGTCGGCGGAGGACGCGTCACCCTGGTGGCGACACCTGATCCGCGGCAGGGGCTCTCCGCGCAGCTGACGTTCGGAATCGATGGGCTCGACGTGCGAGGCCCCACGGCCCTGCGGATTCCAAAGGCCCACGGTGAAGTGAAGGGACATCAGCTCCGCCCAGAGCCCTCCTCCCCGCTCCAGGTCGCCGGGGACGCGAGCCTGTCGGGCATGGTGGAGTCCCTGGACCTCCGGACTCCCGACCTCCGAGTGCAGGCCGAACGGATGGGCTTTCAGCTCAGCGCGCCGCTGGCGGCAGCGCCTCCCCTCGCACTGAGCGCGAACGTGCCCGTCGGGGCGCTCCATGTGTCGTCGCCGGATGGGCGCACGCTGCTGAAGGGCCCCGTGCGCGTGAAGCTCGATGCGTCGGACGCGTTCCCGCAGCTCGACGCGCCCCAGCGCAGCCGAGGCCGCGCGCGGCTCGTGCTCGACGTCGGCGACATGCAAGCGTCCCTGGATGCCACCAAGGACACCGACGCGGTGTCTTACACCCTGGCCGCTCGGACACCGGACCTCGCCGCCGCCCGCCCCTTCATTCCCGACTCGGTCGCGGCGCGAATTCCGTGGCGGCACCTGGGCGTGAGCCTGGACTCCAAGGGCAGCGTGAAGGCGCTCTTCTCATCCGCGCCACGGCTGGAGCACCGCACGGAGCTGAAGCTGCAACGGCCCGCGTGGGACAACGTGACGGCCAGCGACGTCGCCGTCGTGATGCGCTCGCGGGGTGACGCCTGGCGCCACCAGGGCGACGTGGACCTGCGAATCGAAGGGCTCCGGGCTGGTGAGAAGGACATGGGGCTCCAGCATCAGACGCTGACCCTGGACCTCAACCGCCGGAAGCCCGCGTTCCGGTTGGGCCTCACCAGTCATGAAGGGCCGAAGGTCATGCTGGACGCCGCGGCGGCGTTCGACCGGAAGGCCCGCGCCCTTCGCATCGACGTGAAGGGCGACCTTCCCCCACTGGGCCCCCTGGCGCCCTTGCTGGCCATGGCGCAGGTGCCCCCGGAGCTGGATGCCGGGCGGCTCGCGGTGGGCATCGAGCTGCACGGTACGCTTCGCGGCGTGCTCACGGGTGTCACGGCCGATGGCACGCCGCGGCTCGCCCCGGACCCGGCGCGTACCGCCAGCTTCGATGGAACGGCGGTGGTGAGCGCGCGGGGCCTGCGCTGGAGGCAGGACGCCCTGTCGCTCAACGTTCCCGCGCTGCGTTGGCAGCTGGCGTCTCGCGTCGAAGGTCCCAAGCGAACCGTTCACAGTGACCTGCGCGTGGAGAAGCTCACGGTCGGAATGAGCGATCGGCGGCTGTCCTTCTCGGAGCTGACCAGCGACACCACCGCCAGCTTCACCGAGGCGCTGGAAGCGGACGACATCGAGCTGAAGCAGCACTTGAAGCTTCGCGCGCTGGAACAGAACCCGGCGCTGCCCTATCCGGTCCAGGACGTGGAAGCGACGTTCTCCGCGCGGCGCAAGCCCACGGGCGTCATCCACGTTCCCCTGCTCCACCTGACCAACGCGGGAACCAGCACCCATTTGAAGGTCCGGGGGCGGCTCGACCTCAGCGAGGACCGGCGCCGCCTGGGGCTCCGGGGCGAGCTATCGCAGGACATGGCCAGGCTCGCGCGACCCGGGATTCTGGAGGGAAGCGGCAAGGTCACCGTCGACTTCCGCGTGGGCTCACCCGACCTCGCCGTCTTCCGGACCGTCTCCAACCTGCTCCTCCAGGACTTGAACCTGCGCCTGCCCGAGCAGGGGTTCGAGGTTGAAGGGATGGACGGCAACGTCCCGCTCACCGAGAACCTCGAGTTCAGCGAGGGACAGCTGCGGCTGCTGAGCGACATCGACGTGAACCCGTACCCGATGCTTCGTTTCGCCGACCAGCATCCCCTGCTCTCCCGCAGCGGGTATGTGTCCGCCAAGCGCATCAGCACGCCGCTCGTCGTCGTCGCGCCCCTGGCGGGGAACCTGTCCATCAACCAGCACGTCGTCTCCATGACGCAGTTGGAGATGGGGGTTCGCGGCGGGCGCATCACCGGACAGTGGCTCCTGGACTGGCAAGGCAAGCACTCCACCCTGGAGGCCCGCGTGCGAGCCACCGGGGTCCAGTCATCCCGAGGCGAGCCCTTCGACGGCAATGCCGCCGTGGTCATCTCCGCGAAGGACCGCAGCATCAATGGCCGCGCGGAGATTCTGCGCATTGGCAACCGCCACCTGCTGGACCTGCTCGACATCGAAGACCCCCGCCATGTCAACCCCGCCACCAACCGGGTCCGCTATGCCTTGCGGCTGGGCTACCCGGAGCACGTGCGGGTGAGCTTCAACCACGGCTTCGGCAGCCTGCGCATCACCATGGGCGGCCTGGCGAAGCTGCTCAGCATCGACGAAATCCGGGGCATCCCCATGGGCCCCATCGTCGACCAGCTCATCAAATCCATGACTCCTCCGGAGACCACGCCATGAAACACCGTGGGTTGCTGCTGTGGGCCGCCCTCGCCACGTCCGGGTGCATCAGCGCGCCGGAGATTGTCATGGTGGACCGCGCGACGGCGCTCGAGGAACAGGCCTCGGGCTCGTTCAAGGACGTGGAGCAGCGGCTGGCTCGCGCGGGCATGAATCCCACGCCGGTGCCATTCACACCCAATCAGTTGGAAGAGCTGGGCATCCAGCCCACGCCGCTGGTGGAGAACATCGGCAGGACGCCCGCGGACCGCGTCGACGACCTGCTCCGTCGCCACTGCGTGGGCGAAGGACGGGACGGGCTGCTGGTGAATACGCGGCGCCGCTGCAAGGCCGGGCGCGTGACCGCCGACGACGTGGCCCTGGTCGAGCGGGTGAATCGCTCCCGTCAGCTGCTCTGGAAGTGGATGCGGTCGGCCCGCCCCGACGTCCCGGAAGAGACGCTGCGCCGGAACTGGCACAAGGTGCACGCGGAGGGCGTCGTCTGCGGCGGTTGGGTCGAGGCCGAGGACGGGACCTGGGGAGAGAAGCAGTGCTGACGCGGCGGAGACGGGGCGTCGTGGCCCTGGTGACGCTGATCGCGGGGAGCGTCTGGGCGCAGGACGATGAGAACGATGGAGGACTGCGCACGCCCACCCGGCTCACCGTCGGCGTGGGCGACCAGTTCCTGGGGCAGCTGGCGCCTGACGGGAACACGTTGATCTTCGCGTCCAACCGCAGCATCGCGACCGAAATCTTCACGCAGGACCTGGAGCGCGGACGCGAGCGCCGGCTGTTCGACGAAGGCGCGGATGTCACCTGGCCGCGCATCAGTCCCGACGGCAAGCACCTGCTCTACATCTCGTTCCGCAACCAGGCCGGTGGCCAGCTGTGCGTGCGCGAGCTGCCCACCGCGAAAGAGCGCCGGTGCCTCGAAGGAGACGCCAACGCCCTCCAGGCGGAGTGGATGGACGCCTCGCACATCGCGCTGGTGAGCCGGGCCACCATCCAGGGCGACCTCCACCTGTCGCGCGTCGAGCTGGGCGGCGAGTGGCGCGTGACGCCCCTGCTCGAGCGGAACCTGACCAGCCCGACCCTTTCCCCTGATGGGCGCTGGCTGGTGTACGTCCCCATCGAGCGCTCCGTGCGGCAGGTGGGCCCCGGCTTCGCCGCGCGCGCCGCGCCCCATCTGGAGGCGCTGCGCCTGGATGCCCCCGGCGCGAAGCCCATCCCGCTGTCGCTCGACATCCCGGGGCAGACGGGACAGCCGACATTCTCTCGGGATGGGCGCTACCTGTACGTGGTGCAGTTCTTCACGGACTCGAATGCGGATGGCGTCATCGACGCCAGCGACAGCGGCGTGCTGTTCCGGGTGCCCTTCGCGACGGAGCGTGACGACGCCGCCGAGCAAGCCGCCGCCGCCAATCCGGACCAGCTCACCAGTGCGTCCTGGAACTGCCAGTACCCGGCGCCCGCGGCCACGTCTCTGGCGGCGACCTGTTCACGCGCGCAGTCCCTGGACGTGTACCAGATGCCGCTGGATGGCCAGGTCCCCAGTGCCTGGGATGCGCGCCGGCTCAGCGAAGAGCTGAGGATGGTGGGCCGGCGCGCCGATGAGCTGCTGCTCTATCGCCACCGGCTGCTGCTCGAGACGCGGCCCAGGCTTCGCCGCCTGCTGATGATGCGCATGAGCATGCTGCACCTGGCCTACGAGGACTTCAGCGCGGCGGAGTTCTACGCCCGCTACCTGGGCTCGGTGAGCGACCCCGCCACCGCGGGCCTGGAGGAACCGCTCCGCGTCCTCATCGACCACCGGCGCGCCATGAAGGAGCGCGAGCGGGGCCGCATGGTGGAGGAGCTGAGTGTCGCGGAGCAGAAGCGCATGGCCGCGCTGGATCCCGCGAACGCGCCCAGCCCCGCGGCCGCTGTCTTCCAGCGCGTGGTGCGCAGCGAGCTGGCGGATGACGCGGGTGACTTCACGCGGGCCCGGAAGGAGCTGGAGGCGGCCGAAATCGCCGACACCACGCCGCGCGCGGTGCTGGAGGCGTATCACGCGCGAGCAGACGCCCTGTACCGGAAGCTCGGTGAGCGCGAGCCCTTGATTGAAGCGGGCCGGCGGCTCTCCGAGCACCGCATCTTCCCGGCCGACGACCAGCTCGACTTCGCGCGCGCCGCTGTCCGCGCCCTGTACCGGGGACGCCCCTACGACGAGGCGGACGCGGCGATGGCGCAGGCACTCACGACAGCGCCCGCCGGTTCGGCCTACGCGTACGCGCTGGAGCTGGGCCGCCACATCAATGCGCTCCGAAGCGAGCGGCCTCCTCGTGCCGTGCGGGAGGCGCTGCTCGGATTCTACCGGCAGCAGAAGGACCCGCTGCGCCGACGGGTCCTGGTTCAGGACGCCGTGGAGCGGGCGGCGGGGCTCGGCGCCGATGGCATCATGGAATCGCTGGCGATGGTCTACGTCGACGACACGCCACCGGGTAGCGAGGAGCGACGCCGCGCCGAGCGGCTCTTTCGCCGCGCGCTGATGGGCCGCGCCTACCGGCGGCTGGCGAGGCAACGCCAGGACATGGCGCGTGCGGACTTCGACCTGGTGACGCAGCGAACGGGTTCACTGGAGAGCGCCGTCGAAGCCATGAACCTGCGCTTGCGAGCCGGCGTCAGCCCGGAGGTGGTGGAGAAGGAAGTCACCACCACCGCTCCGAACATGGCGAAGCCGCTCGCGCACTTCGTGAAGGCCTACGTCACCGCGCGCCAGCTCTCCAAGTTGGAGGGGGATGCCCATGCGCAGGCCGTGACCTCGGCGGTGAGGGAGCTGCGTGCCGCGTGGCCGGAGCTGAAGAACCAGCGCGTGGTGCAGGCGCTCCTGGGCGCCATCCATCACGAGGACTTCCTGCGCAACCGCGACCCCGCCGCCGCCGAGCGCGCCAACCGCTACTACATGGTGGCCCTGGACCTGATGCGGAACAACGTCCGCTACCGGGCCATGATTCTCGGCGCGCTGGGGCTGCTGCACACGCAGGTGGGCAACTTCCACATCGCCCTGGGTTACCTCGAACAGCGGGACAAGCTGCCGTACGTGGACAATTGGGCGGGGCTCGCGGTGTCCATGGCGCGGGCCCACGCGCTGCTCCACGTCGACCGTGAAGCCGACGCGGCCCAGGCGGCGGACAAGGCCCTGGCCATGGTGGAGACCACGCAGCGGCTGTCCAGGTTCCTCCCGCTGGCCCTGGACCGCGCCGCGCTCTACAACCTCGCCGCCGGCCGCTTCGAACGAGCGCTGACGCTTTATGACCGGGAGCTGCCGCTCGTGGAGGCGAGCCCCCAGGACGAAGAGGGCCGTCGCAACCGGATGGTGGTGCGGCTGGCGCGCGGCGCCGCGGCGCTGGGTGCGGGTCAGCCGCAGCGGACCTTGGAGGACCTGGAGCAGGTCGAGCGAGACCTGGCGACGCCCGGTGTTCGGAGCGCGTTGAAGTGGGCCCACTCCACGCCGGAGCATGTCCTGCGCTCCTACCACCTCATCGCCTCGGGCCTGCGCGCGAACGCGGAGACCCGGCTGGGACGCCTGGACGCCGCGGCGCGGGCGCTCGAAACGCGGCGCAAGCTGTACCTGGATCAGTTCGACCAGTTGGACCGCGATGAGGACATCCGCGCCGTGACGCTGGCGGAGCTGCGGCTGGCGGAGAACGCGGTGGACCAGCAGGACCCGACACGGGCGGCGCGCTGGCTGGGTGAGGCGTTGAAGCACTCCGACTCGCTGGTCGCGCGGACGCACGCGAACGTCGATCCGGGGCAACTGGACGTGCTCTGGTTCGCGGCACAGTTGAACGTGAAGGGCGACGGAGGCTTGCCCTTCGACGTGACTCAGCGACTGGGCAAGGCGCGCCGCACCCTGGTCGAGCTGCGTGACCCTGCCTGGCGTTCGTACCTGGCGTGGTTCGACATCTACTCGGCGCTCGCGGCGCCCGCCGCCGAGGAGGCCCGTTCAGCCCCGTAGGCCGCGCCCCCGGGTGCTCCAAGGCGAACAGGCTCAGGCGGGCAGCGCGCGTGACAGCGCCTGCCGTACCGCCGCGCGCACGGGCGCGGGGACCTCATCCCCGGGGATGCGCCGGCACAGGGACACCGTGCGCTTGAGCGCGTCACACGCGTCGCTGCAGCGGGGGCAGCGGGACAGATGGTCCTCCAGGCGCACACAGGCGGCCTGGTCCACCTCCTCCGCGGCGAACTCCGACAGCTCCTGCGCCAGCTCCGGACACCCCGCGCCCTGTCCGTGAGCGCCCTCCCCCAGGAGGGTGGAGAGGTGCTCGCGCATCTGGAGCCGCGCGCGGTGCAGCCGGCTCTTGAGCGCCCGCACCTCGATGCCCACCACGCTGGCCGCCTCCTCGGCCGTGAGCCCCTCCACGTCCCGGAGGATGAGCACCTCTCGATGCGCCTCCGGCAGCGCGAGGATGGCCGCCTGCAACACCTCGCCCATCTGCCGCGCGTGGGAGACCATGTCCGGCGTCGCCTCCTCCGCCGCGACGTTCGTGGCCGCGGGCGAGTCGAGCGGCTGGAAGTCCTCGGGCGTGCCGACGCGACGGCGGCGCAAGCGGAAGCAGTGCGTGCGGGCCACCTGGTACAACCAGGTGGACAGCGCCGCGTCCCCCCGGAACGCGTGGATGCCCCGGAACGCGGAGAACAGCGTCTCCTGGAGGACCTCCATGGCGTCCTCCTCGGAACCGCACATGCGCAGGCCAAAGCGGTACACCTGCTTCTCGTGGCGGGCGAGGACCTCGTCCAGGGCCTTGTCGTCGCCAGCGCGCGCGGCCTCCATCAACTGCTCATCGGTTCGCGTCGACATCCGCCCTTCGCCTCCTCATCGGAAGAACGCCCAGTCACCAGGATGCCTTCCTGGATGGCGCCTGGAGGTTACATCGCGCAAAACCTAGCGCCGGTGCTGAAGCGACAGGCCGAGTTGACCGCTGGACGCGCCATGCCCGGGAGGCCGCCAGCTCCCGCCCAGCGTGGCGCGAAGCGCCTGCCGGCGGAGATACCAGCTGAGCCCGGCATCCAGCCGCGCCCCGCTCGGGGCGTCCGCCAGGGCGCCGCCCGTGACTCGCGCCACCAGCGCCCACGGCTCGAGCACCGTGGCCCCCGGCCCCGGCAGGTTGAGACCCGCGCGGACGTGGGCGAGCAGCGCGTGTCCCTGGGGGGAGGTCACCTGGTGGAGCTCGGCCGAGAGCACCAGCGGGCGCAAGCGCAGGAGCGCGTCCACGCCCCAGGAGCGTGCGTCGCCCCCGGGTTCCGTGCTCCCTTGCAGGGCCAGGGTGAGGCCCGGTCGAAGGCCGAAGTCATTCATGGGCAGGCTGAGGGAATACGCCTCCGCCTCGGGCGCGCCCAGGGTGAGCGCGGCGCGGGCCACGAGCAGCGGCGGTCGCCACGCCCCCTCCGGCCCGGGGCGGTACACCACCACGCCCGAATCATAGCGCACGCTCCAGCCCTCCCCCCGGAGCAGGCCCCCCACGTCCACCCCCGGCGCGCGCCCCGACTCCGTCCCGGTGAGGTGCTCGCGCAGGAGGCCTTGCGTGAAGGCCTTGTCCAGCGAGTCCACCTCGAAGCCACTGGTGAGGCTCTCCCGGCCCACCTGCGGACGGAACAGCCCCACGCTCAGCCAGGCACGCTGGGGCAGCACGGTGAAGGTGACGCTGGCCTCATGGAGGGCCAGCGGCGGTCCCTGGAGCGGACCGGGCAGGAGGACGAGCCGGTCGAACGACACCTCCAGTCCGCCCCGCACCCACGGTGACCCGGTCAGGTGGAGCCCCACCCGCCCACGTCGCAGGCTCACGGCGGCGGCGCCCTGGGCGCTCAGCCCCTGATCGATTCGGACCTGGAGCGCCTCCCTGATTTCCAGCCGCGGCCCCTCCTCCACCACCTCCTCGGCCCAGCCCGGCCGCGCCATGCCGGTCAGGGCCAGCAGGCCGAGGGACAGCACGGTCCGCGTCCTGCGCGTCGCGCGCTCCATGGGGGCCACGACTCGCTAGTAGCGGATGACCTGGTAGCCCTCGGCCACCAGGCGCGACAGCTCCGCGACGCCGTCGTCCACCACGTCGGCCTGGGGCTGGAGCGTCTTCGGGTCGATGCCATACTTCTTCAGCGCGGTGCCACACGCCACCAGCCGCACGCCAGCGGCCTTCGCCGCCTGGGCCGCCTCGCGGACCTCCGCCGGCACGGCCTTCACCGTCGGGTCCAGCGCCACCACCGCGCGGCCGTAGGTGAGCCACACCACGTCCGAGAGGTAGCCCGACTCCTTGGCGTTCTTCACGTGCCGGAGGGAGCTGGAGAGGGTGCCCAGGTCCTCCAGGCCCGTGGTGGCCACGAAGACGAGCTTGCCCTGGCGAGCGGGCACCTCCTTCTTCGCGGGCGGGGACGGCGGCGCGGCGAGCGAGGCCAGGGGCGCGGTGACGAGCGCGATGACGAGCAACGGCAGGAAGCGATTCATCTGGACGGACTCCGATGTGGTTCGAGGACGACGGGTTCGAGGACTACTGGATGGACAGCACATGGATGAGCCCCCAGGCGGACACCGCCAGGGCGGCGAAGCCAACGAGGCCCGCGTAGACGACCCGCATGCCCGCGCGGCGGACCATGCTCAGGTGGGTGCCAAGCCCCATGGCCGCCATGGCCATCACCATGAGGAAGACGCTGGCGGTGGAGAGCCACGCCTTGGCGGCGGCGGGCACCACGCCCACCGAGCCCAGCACGCCCACCGCGAGGAAGCCGATGACGAACCACGGGATGGGTGGCTCCTTCAGCGAGTAGCGCACCTGCCCGCCCGCGCCGGAGACCAGCCCCAGCACCACGAGCGCGGGGGCCAGCAGCACCACGCGGGTGAGCTTGACCAACGTGCCCAGGTCCCCGGCGGAGGTGCCCCAGGTGAAGGCCGCGGCCATGACCTGCGCCACCTCATGCAACGTGGCGCCCGACAAGATGGCGAGCTGCGCGGTGCTCAGCCCCAGCAGCGGCCCCACGAAGACGTAGAAGAGGACGCCCACCGTGCCCAGGATTCCGCACAGCCCCACCGCCAGCGTGGTGTCCTCCTCCTCCGCGCGGGTGACGGAGCTGGCGGCCACCACGGCGCTGGCGCCACAAATGGAAGTCCCCACCGCCAGCAGCGTGCCCAGCTTCTCCGGCACGCCGAAGCGCTTCGTCACCCAGCGGATGCCCAGAATGCCGCCGACGATGACGGCCAGGGCCAGCAGCAGCACGCGTGGGCCCACCTTCGCCACCAGCCCGAAGTCGAGCCGCGCGCCCATCAGCACGATGCCCAACCGCAGCACCGTGCGCGCCGAGTAGCGCGTGCCCTCCATCAGGCCGGGGGCCAGCCCCAGGGCCGTGCGCAGTGAGATGCCAATCAGCAGGGCCACCGTGAGGGGCCCCACCACCTTGAGGCCGGGGAGCGTGGCCAGCCCGTAGCTGACCACCGCCAGTCCAGCGGCGAGCGCGATCCCCGGAAGCCGCCGGCGCCAGGGGCCTCCAGGCGGAGGCGCGGCGGAAATCGAGTCGGAAGCGAGAGGTGCGGTCATTTCAGGGGGACGGTGGGGGGAAGTCGCGCTCACGGTTGGACCTGCTGGGTGCGGAGCACGGCCGGCAGGTCCTCGCCCACCGCGCGGCCCTCCAGCGACTCACTCAGTCGCGGCTTGCCGGCGAGGAAGCGGCGCACCGCCTCGTGCGCGTCCATGTCGAGCACCTGCGGCTCCTGAACGCCGGGGATGCGGCAGAGCATGTCCGGCGAGTCCCCTTCCCGCTCGCAGGCCGTCACGGTGTAGAGGCGCTCGTCCACCACCGGCTCGCCAGCGACCTCCAGGGCGAGGAGGCGCTGCCCCTTGGGGGCCTCCGAGCGGAAGCGCACCGTCATCCCCGAGGGGCGCGGCAGCCACCCGCCGAAGCGCTTCTCCGGGTCCTTCGCGAAGACGTTCTCCAGCTCCTGCTCCCAGAAGGCGCGAAGCTGGCGGCCACTCACCTTGCCCGTCTTCAGCTTGTTGGTGATGGGAAAGAAGTTCCACAGGTCCGCCTCGCGCACGGGGCCGGGCAGCAGCGGCGTGCCGAAGCGGAAGCCGTTGGAGAGGCCAATCTCCGTCCCGCCAGCGGCGCGGATGGCGTCAGCCAGCACGTTGTCCAGCGGGTTCTCCACCACCGCGTAGCGCGCGAGCGTCACGTCGGTGTGCCCCACCGGCGAGGACAGCTGCTCGTCATAAGGCGCGAGCGAGGCGTCCACGAGCCGCGCCATCTCCGGGTCTTCGGGGAAGCGCGACGCGGTCAGCTCGATGAGCTCCCAGCGGCGGTCCACCACCTTCCCGTCCTCCAGCCACAAGTCCATCCGGCCGAGGAAGGAGCCGAAGGCGCCGGGCTCCACCACCCAGCTCCCGGCCTGCTCGATGGGGACATAGGTGCGCTCATGCGTGTCGCTGGACAGGTGGGCGTCCACGCCAGACACCCGGGCGGCGATCCCCACGGCCTTGGCGAGCCCCACGTGCGACATCAAGAGCACCACCTGGGCGCCCTCGCGCTCGCGCACCTCGCGCACCAGCTCCGGCAGCGCCTCCGGGCCGTCGTAGCGCAGCCCCTTGCTGTACCCCGGGGGCTGGCGGCGCGGGACGTCCGGGTCCGTGAAGCCCACCACGGCCACCTTCACCCCGCCCACCTCCTTCACCAGGTACGGCGGAAAGAGCCGTTCACCGCTGGCCGCATCACGCAGGTTGGCAGCGAAGAGCGGATGCTTCAGCTCACGCGCGCGCTGGCGCAGCACCGCGGGGCCGTACACCACCTCCCAGTTGCCGGGCACCGCGCCGTCCAGCCCGAGCGCATTGAGCGGTTCGATGAGGACGCCGCCCTCGGTGAGCGCAGCCGCGCCCGAACCTTGAATCGTGTCGCCGGCGTCGAGCACCAGCACGTCACCACCGCGCTCGGCCCGAATCTGTTGGATGGCGGCGGCAACGCGAGCGAAGCCGCCCGCCATCTCGATGCGCTCCTTCCCATCGCGCCAGAAGAGCTCCGGGTGGGCGCGCAGTTGCGCATGCAGGTCCGCCACGTAGAGGACGGTGAGCTGCTGGCGCTGGGACGTGAGAGCGCTCGCGCTGACCGGGGGCCGGGATGAAGCACAGCCGGCGGCCAGGACGAGCAGCGCGCCGAGCGCGGACAGGAGACGGGACATCGTGGAGCACCTTGCGAGGAGTGAAGGGAGACAGCGGAAGTGACACGAGGTGTGCCGCGCGAAGTTCCCGGACGGCGGCTCACCTCGAACGCCTCGCGCATCACGGCCACGTCGACATGGGGCCGAGATTGAAGACGTCCTGGAACCCCTGCTCCTTCAACAGGCGCTCGGCACGGCCGCTGCGCGCGCCACTGCGGCAGTAGACAACCAGGGGCGTCTGCGGCGAGCCAAGCTCTCCGAACCGCCGTGCCAGTTCATCCACCGGGATGTTCACCGCGCCGGGCAGGTGACCGGACGCGAACTCCTCGGGCGTGCGGACATCCACCAGCGTGGCGCCTGCCTCCACCCTGCGGCGGGCCTCGGACCCCACCGCGGCGTCACCTGGACGCGGGCGCGTACAGGCGGTGAAGAAGAAGAGACCCATGAACACAGCGGCGACGACGAAAACGACCTTCATGGCGCGGCTCCAAGCGACACCGGTGGCCACCGGCCCCCGGGAAGTGCGTACAGCCTGGTGAGAGCCAGGGCGACGGCCGAAGGATTCAGCGCCCTTCCCGCCCGGCAGCCCGGCCGCGACCAGGGCACGCAGACGCGCGCACTCCCGCCTCCCCAATGGCCGGCGGGGACGGTTCGGCCGCCGCTTCCGGCAGGGCCCCGCCCCAGCGCCTCAGGGAGCGAGGCGGGCCAGCGCGGCCAGGAGCACCGCGGGCTCCAGTTCGGAGACGGCCAGCGCGGCCCGCTCGCCCCCACCGGGCAGCACGCAGATGCGCTCGCCCACGGGCCCTTGCGTGCACCGAGGCCCGTCACCAGCGAAGCGGGCCGCCTCCTGCGCCGCCGCCGAGCCCGGCAGGGGAAGGAAGAGCGTCATCGCCTTGCCCTCCTCGTGCCGGTACAGCAACGAGGCGGAGAGCTTTCCATGCAACCGGCAGCGACGGGCACCCAGCAGCGTCGCGCCTGGCACCACCGGCACATCCACCGGATAGCCCACCTCCCGCGCCACCCACGCCCTCACCTCGGCCGGGTCCGAGGACTCGAACTCACAGGGGGCGATCCGAGAGAAGGCCTTGAGGTGGTGCCGCTCGAGGTCCATCGCCAGCGCCTCGTTCATGCCACTGGGCCATGACGTCCAGAGGACTCCCACCGACGCGAGCATCGCGGCCAGGCCCGCCGCCAGCCTCCGCCGCATGGGGAAGGACGGCCGGGGGCGCGGCGCCAGCCGCGTGACACGCTCCGCCAGTTCGGGCGGCACTCGCTGCTCCGCGGCGCCCTCCGCTCTCAGCGCCTGCCGCAACGACGCGTAGCGGGCAGCCTCCCGGGCACAGCCCGCGCATCGGGACAGGTGGTGCGCCACCGCCTGCTGCTCATGCACCTGGACCTCGCCGTCGAACCACGCGGAGAGACGCTCCTGCCACTGGGGGCTACAGGCTTCCATGGACCTTCTCCTTCTCGAGGAAGTCGAGCATCGCCAGCCGCGCCCTCGCCAACCGCGAGCGCACGGTGCCCACCGGGCAGCCCTGCACCTGGGCAATCTCCTCGTAGCTCAGCTCCTCGACTTCCCGCAGCCACAACGTGTCGCGCCACTCCGGCGCCAGGGAGTCGAGCGCCGCCTGCATCCCCGCACTCAAGGTGCGGGCGTGCAGCTCCGCCTCCAGGTCCGCGGAGGGCTCCGGAGGAAGCGCCCGGCCCAGCCCGCCCTCCAGCACCTCCAGGTGAGGCCGCAGCCCCCGGCGGGAGTTGAGATACACGGTGCGCTGTACGGCGAGCAGCCAGGCCTTGAGGCGCGCGGTCTCTCTCAGCGCCCCGCGCTGCTCCAGGGCGCGCGCCAGCGTCTCCTGGACCAGGTCATCCGCCTCCGCGGCGCTGCCCGTCAGGCGACGCCCCACCCGTCTCAAGACGGGCAGGTGCTCCAGGGCACGTTCGATGAAGGCGCGGGCGCTCACAGTCATGAGGACACGTTGGGGCGGCTGGAAGGTTCCCGGAGAAGGACGCGGGGCTAGGGAGCGGGCGTGACGCCTACGTGCGAAGTCCCTGGACGCGGTGCACCCACGCCGCTCCGCGCCTGCATCACCTGCGCGAGGTAGAAGCCCGCGAACATGGCGGGCACGAAGACGAGCAACGGGAAGGCCCCGGTCGCCAGCGAGGTGAGCGCGGGACCGGGACAATAGCCGCCCAGCCCCCAACCCACACCGAAGAGGGCCGAGCCCACGAGGAGCTTCGCGTCCGGCTTGCTGGCGGCGAACGCGGGAAACCTCGCGGCGAACAGGGGCTGCGCGCGCCGGTGGATGAGGGGCCGCAGCGCCGCGTGAACGGCGATGGCGCCACCCATCACGAACGCGAGCCGGTAGTCCCAGTCGCCTGCGATGTCGAGGAAGCCGAGGACGTTGGCCGGGTCCGTCATGCCGGCGAGGCCCAGGCCGAGGGCGAAGATGAGGCCACTGAGGAACGCACTGAGGGAGGAACGCATGGGGCTTTCTCTAGAGGACGTGGCGGACCAGGAAGACGGTGAGGACACCGGTGGCCATGAAGGTGAGCGTGGCGGAGATGGAGCGGACCGAGCCCCGGCTGATGCCGCAGACGCCGTGTCCGCTGGTGCAGCCGTTGCCCAGCCGCGAGCCGAACCCCACCAGCAGTCCGGCCCCCACCAGCAGCCAGAGGCCGCCCGCGCTCGGAGTCGAGGGCGCCGGGAAGGAGCCGGGGCGCAACCAGGCGAGCAGCAGCCCCCCGGCGAGCAGCCCCGCGAAGAAGAGCACACGCCAGGCGACGTCACCGCGCACGGGGGCCAGCAGCGAGCCTACCACGCCGCTGATGCCGGCGACCCGGCCGTTGGCCAGGAGCAACAGGGAGGCGCTCAGCCCGATGAGGGCCCCGCCCAGGAGAGGAAGGAGGATGGAGGAAGTCATGTCTCGGTAAGAGCCGGGCTTTGGTGAAGAGGATTCACCGACGCCGGCAGAATCCTTCTTCCACGCCCCCGGCTCTCATGGACAGGAGGCTTCGACATGATTTTCCGGCAGCTTTTCGATTCCGAGTCCTCGACGTACACGTACCTCATCGGCGACGAGGCCACGCGCCAGGCCGCCCTCATCGACCCCGTGCTGGAGCAGGTCGACCGCGACCTGCAGCTGGTGGCCGAGCTGAACCTCACCCTCACCCACGTCTTCGACACCCACGTCCACGCCGACCACATCACCGCGGCGGGTGCACTGCGGGAGCGCACGCAGGCCACAGTGGTGGGGAGCGTGAACGGCGCCAGTTGCGCCAACGTCCAGGTCCGCCACGGGGACGAGGTGCGCGTCGGGCAGCTCGTCTTCCAGGTACTCGCCACCCCGGGACACACGGACGACAGCATCAGCTACCTGCTCGGCGACCGCGTCTTCACCGGGGATGCGCTGCTCGTGCGCGGCAACGGACGCACCGACTTCCAGAACGGGAACGCGAGCCAGCTCTACGACAGCCTCACGCGCGTCCTCTTCACCCTCCCCGATGAGACGCTCGTCTACCCCGGCCACGACTACAAGGGCCGCACGGTGACGAGCATCGCCGAGGAGAAGCGACACAACCCCCGCGTGGCCGGCAAGAGCCGGGAGGAATTCATCCACATCATGGAGAACCTCAACCTGCCCAAGCCCAGGCTGATTGACGCCGCCGTCCCGGCCAACCGCGCCTGTGGACACACGGCACCCTCACCCCAAGGGGCTTGAGCGCCCTGACCTCTTCGCAGGAGTCCCGACCATGACACCCCGCCCCTATCAGGACATCACGCCCTCGCAGCTCGACACGCTCGGCCCCGAGGTGCGGCGCATCGACGTGCGCGAGCCGGACGAGTACACCGGCCCCCTGGGCCACCTGCCTGGAGCCGAGCTCGTCCCCCTGGGCACGCTCGAGGCCGCCGCCAGCGCGTGGCCGCGCGAGGCGCCGCTGCTGCTCATCTGCCGCTCGGGCGGGCGCTCCGCGCAGGCGGCGCGGCTGCTCGCCCACGGCGGCTTCAAACACCTCTTCAACCTGGCAGGCGGGATGCTCGCCGTGCGCGACCCGCTCGCGCCGCGGCCCCAAGGCTGAGCGCGCGTCGCGACAGGACGGACACCATGCCCCTTCTCGGCTTCTCCCTCGCGGCGCTCATGGGCCTGTCGCTCGGCCTGCTCGGCGGTGGTGGCTCCATCATCACCGTCCCCATCCTCGTGTACGTCCTGGGCTTCGGGGCCAAGGAGTCCATCGCCATGGGACTGGCCGTGGTGGGCGTCACCAGCCTCTTCGGTGCGGCGAGCCACTGGCGCAGGGGCAACGTCCAGTGGAAGGCGGCCCTCGTCTTCGGGACGGTGGCCATGGCGGGCACCTACGCCGGGGCGCGCCTGTCCGCGCTCATCTCCGGGACGACGCAGCTGCTGCTCTTCGCCACGGTGATGCTCGTCTCCGCCGTGTTCATGTTCCGCAATGGCCGGAAGGACTCCGCGCAGGCGCCCGAGCCCCGGAAGGCGTCATTCCCCCTCATGGCCCTGGCCGCCCTCGGAGTGGGCGGCCTCACCGGTCTGGTCGGCGTGGGCGGCGGCTTCCTCATCGTCCCGGCGCTGGTGCTGCTGGTGGGCCTGCCCATGAAGCAGGCGGTGGGCACCAGCCTGCTCGTCATCGCCCTCAACTCCCTCGTGGGCTTCGCTGGCTACCTCGGCCACGTCGAGGTGCCCTGGGTCTCCCTTGGCATCTTCACGGCCATCGCCGTGGTGGGCATCCTGCTGGGCACCTGGGCGTCCCACTTCGTCTCCCAGGCGACGCTCAAGGCAGCCTTCTCCGGCTTCCTCGTCGTGATGGGCGTCTTCATCTTCTTCAAGAACCGGGAAGCGTTGGGGCTGGGGGCCGGCGCCGGCACGACGCAGAATGCCCACTGACGTCATGCAGAACTCCAGGAGGAGCACCATGGCCGAGCAGCCCCCCGACGCAGCCACTCAATGGGACGCACGCTTCAGTCACCCGGCGTATGTCTATGGCACCCAGCCCAACGACTTCCTCGTGGAGATGGCCTCACGCCTCCCTCCCGGCGGGCGCGTGCTGAGCCTCGGTGAGGGCGAGGGCCGCAACGCCGTCTACCTCGCCTCCCTGGGCCACGCCGTCACCGCCGTGGACGCGTCGAGCGTGGGGCTCCAGAAGGCGAAGCAGCTGGCAGTCGAGCGCGGCGTCAACATCGAGACGCGCGTCAGTGACCTGGCGCACTTCACCTTCGCGCCGGAGGCGTGGGACGCGGCCATCGTCATCTTCTGTCACCTGCCCCCCGCCCTGCGGCGGCGGGTGCATGGCGCGCTGGTGAAGAGCCTCCGCCCCGGTGGCCTGGTCCTCCTCGAAGCGTACACGCCCGCTCAGCTGGGCTTCCGCACGGGCGGTCCGCCTGTCGAGGAGCTCCTCTACACGGCGGAGGCCCTGCGCGAGGACTTCGCGGGGCTGGAGCTGCCCGTGCTCCGTGAGCTGACGCGCGAGGTCCGCGAGGGGACCCTGCACACCGGCAGGGCCGCCGTGGTGCAGCTCGTCGGTCGCAAGGCGACGTGAGTCTGGACTTACACGGGCGGAGGACACCTGCTCCGGCGCCGTGTCCGCACGCGCGCCGGAGGAACACGTAGAATCGCTCGATGCCCGCCTACGACTACAGCAAGCTATTCGGAGAGATTGAGCGCGTCGTGAAGTCGGACCTCTCCGTAGCGGAAGCACTCCTGCACATCATCCAGTTCTGCGAGGCAGCACGCCCTCATCCAGACTGGTCCGCCCTGCGGGCGCTCGATGTGGAGAGCGACCTCCGGCAACTCCAGCAATGGCTAGAAACCATCATGCGGACAGCGCCGCCGCCAGCGGCCATCACCGGCCTATGGTTTGGTCTCTTCAACCCGACCGTGCAGGGGCGCGTGACAGCGGACATCCATCTCATCGGGGCCCCCTATGACGCGACCGACCCCGATTGGCTGTTTCGGCAGCGGTGGGGCAAGGGCACGCCCGTCTCGGGCTCCACCGTCCTCGATTCCATCTACCAACTCGCCTACGGGCGCGAGGACGGCCTCGGGAACGATGCCGAATACCCCCTGGCGCTGGCATACGCCGCGCTCGCAGTCCGGCGTCTCGCACAGCGCATGGGGCCGAGCCTCCTCGGGGATGCCGCCCAGCGAGTCCTCCTCGTCGGCTTCGATTCCGGCGATTTCCTGTGCATCGGCTCAGTCCAGAAGGACGGCCTCGTCTTCTCTCGCAGCACCGGGGTGATGGCTTCGTGAGCGCCGTCGTGTGGCCCTCTCAAGTCGGGGCCACACGCGACACCGGAGGCAAGCCCTAGATTTTGAAAGTCGGAATCGTCGCCAGCTCGGCACTCAGCACCGACCGTCAATGAAGGTCGGGAGCCTCGGTCACGCGCTCGAACGACACGCCCAGGTTCCCGACTCGTTCGAGCGCGTTCTTGATGTCCTCCGAGACAATGAAGGCGATCTTGAACTTCTTCAGCCGAAAGACGTGCGCGCCCTCAGTCTTCAAGGGGTCGATTCGCAGTCCGTAGATCCAGTTGTACTCTCCTTCATATCCAGGGGCAGGGTCGCCCTCGTCATAGTGATGCACCTCCCGGCACCGTGCCTCGTCTATGGCGTCAACCACCCTGATTGCATTGACGACGAAGTACCGTTCGGACTCTCCCTCTATCGACACCGGAAACAGTTGGACGTCATCGGGAGCCAGTGTCCTGAAGACATTCGCGAGTGCTTCGCTGACGATAGGTGTGCGTTCAACCCCTCCAAACACAAACGCGCGCTTCGTACCCGGATGTGAAATCTTAGAATTGATGGAGCCAGGGTCTGCAAGGACACACCCATCTGTGAACATCCAAGGCTCGTCGAACTCTTCGCCGGTTGTCCGCGTGGGTGTCTCAACAAGCCATCGAGGCACGTCCGCCAAGCCTACCCAATAGAAGTTCCGTTCCACCCTACCCTCCTACTTTACGATGAAGCTGCGCAATTCTGAGCCCGGAGTAAGCAACTCGTCTGCAATCTTCGCGAGTTCCTTCAGCAAACTGGCCCGGCAGCTCTCCGTCGTTCTGCAACGCGTAACAGACCGTTCAAGGCGAGTCATCACCTGATTGTGATAGAATTCGGGATGAGGACCCTCGTGCCCATTGAGCCGCACCTTGTTTGCAGCGTCCTCAAGAGTCATCCCGGCCTTCTTGAAAATCCTCTCGCACTCTGGCGTCCAAGGACCGCCAGTCGCGTCGGAGATGGGGCTCTTGTTCGTGCAGATGTGGTGAACCGGCCCCGTCTCATCGCCAGGGAACCGCCCCTCCCCGTACATCAGCAGGGCCGCAGCGGCTCCGGGTGATAGGGCGACGTTCAGGACACCGGCAGCGGGAAGTGCGATGTACGTGACGCCGCCATTCATCGCCGCACCGAGCTGAAACCCCGCCTCGGCCTGCGCTCGAATCGCGGCCTGAGGGAAACCCGGGAGTCTCGGCCCCTGGGCTGCCATCGCGTTCTTTCCTCCAAGCGCCGCCATGACGACGAGCACCAGGACGCGCGTGCCGTTCGTGCCGAGCACCCGCCCGAACCGATGCCCGATGTCTTGTAGCTCGATGACGCTCATCGCCGTCCCCGCATCATCCCACAACCGGACGAATCCGCGCCCGATCTCCCAGACAGGCACCACGCCCAGGTAGGCCACCATCGCCGCCGTCAGAGCTACCGCGATGACCTTGGTGACGGGCTCGGGCAACGCCAGCGTGAGGAGCAGTGTCAGCGCGGCCGACGTCACCAGGGCCTTGAGCGCCGCCGGGTTCAGCACCTTGCCGACCTCGGCCTCGACGCTCGCCCAAACGGTGTCGAGCGCGAAGGACAGCGCCAGGAGCGTCCGGTCCTTTCGCGAGAACGTCAGCCCCGTCCCGCCCACCAGGGTCAAGCAGTCGTCCGCGTCGGGGCAGATGCGCGCGTACAAAGACTCAGGTGAACTCCCCGAGCCGGAATCAGCAAGGCCCTTCGAGGATGCCAGCAGGGTCCAGGAGCGCCCCCATTCTCGTTCATCCGCAGCGTCAGCCGCTCGGAACGCAACATCCATGCGCATGTCGAGGATGAGCCGCGTGAGGGCAGACTTGAATTCGTCCTCGCTCACTTCCACTGGGTCAACATCTACCGACTCGTGGACGAGTCGCTGACCATTTCCAGCATCGATATGGACAACGCGGGTGGTCGCACACCCCGCCGAAAGAAGCAGCAACGGCACCACCACAACCAATCGCATATCATCCCCCGAAGGCGCCCTGGGGTTCGGGACGCGCTGCAGCCTGACTTTTGGGCCTGACAACTCCAGTGGAGTTCGCGCAGCAGCATCCTACCACTGAAATCCTAAGTCAACCTACACACCTCTCAGGTTGCACTGTCCTTAAGGCGCCACCTATCGAAGAGTGGATTGCCCCACCACACCCCTGGTAGGTTGTTCGCTCTATGAGACCTACCCAATTCACAAGATCTATCCTGACTTTCGCAGCACTAAGCCAGAGAGCGTGAATCCGCTCAGGGGGTACCCGAAGCGCCAGGTGTCCCATCCGTCCTGAGCGACGCAGCCTCCGCAGGAGGCGGACAGCGTTTGGATGGAATGCCGCCCTCTGCGCGGTAAGCATCCAGCTGAAGTAAGTCTTCTTGAGGCAGTCCCAGGAGTTCTCAATCCAGTTGAACGTCTCGGAGGTGCACTTCTGCAGCCGGAAGGCGCGAACGTAGGGGAGCGCCGCCTCGAGGGCAGTCCTGGCGAGGCGGGAATTGAAGGGCACCCCGTTGTCGAGCACGAGCACAATGTGTCTGCCGGTGCGCCCCCCCAGGCGTACGTTCATCGCATCGGCCGGACGTGACACGTGGGGCGGCGTGGGCTGGCGCTCTCGCTGGTGACGCGCTCGGACCATCCTTGGGGCGCTCACGGGCGAGGCGGGTGGACTGGCCGCGCCGGACGCGGACAAGATCGAGCTCCACGACCGCCACGCCTTCGTCGCGGTCTCCAAGCGCGTCGCGAAGATGGCCCATCCTCGATTGAGCGAGGGACACATCAAGGGGCGCAAGCACCGCATCGAGCGCGTGCGGTAGTCGCCTTCTCCCCCCCCCCAGATTCTCAAAGTATGAAATCATCCGAGTAATATGTTTCGCGTGAATTAACTCGCCGTATGCGCGGTCCCAGGGGGGCCGATAGCGCTCGCGAGTGCTCGTCGGCAGTTTCGCGCTGCTGTGGTCGCGAGTTCAGGGCCGCAGCTCGCGAGAGCAAACCCTCGCATCAAAGGACTCATCCTGTGAATACGTCGTTCATTCGTTGGCCGTGCGCGCTCGTTGGACTCTCCCTCGGGGCCCTGCTCATTGCTTGTGGAGGTGACTCGGAGCCGTCCAATCCAGACGGAAACGGAAACGGAAACGGAGGAGAGGGGACTGACACGGAAACAACTGTGAATGGCAGACCCGCGAGCGAGTACTTCGCACAGTTCGCCTATGAGAAATACGCTGGCGCCCCGGGTGGCGCGGTGGAGTTCCCCGCCCAGCGGGATGGCATCAACCTGTTCGCCGCGACCGCCTTTCTGAAGCAAGACAAGAGCTTCATCCTCTACTACGCCGAGGGCGCGGGGACCGTGCGCTCCAATGGCTACACCGCCGAGATTCCGCTCTCCCGCATGTTCAAGCGCACCGGCACCTGGAGTGTCAGTGGAGGCTCGTTGAAGCTCGGCGACCTGATGACCTGCCAAGGCCTGATGGTGGACGGCAACGACGCGCTTCGCTGCACGTTGGACCGGACCATTGGCTATGCGGACGCAGTGGGGAAGAGCGCGACGTTCACGCGCTCGACCAACTCGTCGCCGAATGACAGGCAGTGGGCCGACTACAAGTAACGAGGACCGGAATGGAGGATCCGAGCAGTGCCGCTGACAGGGGCCGCCGGAGCAGTGAGCCAAGCGGGTGGAGAAGCCGCGCAGCCCCATGGGGTACAACGCCGACCCCTCCCGCGTCGTTCACGTACGCCAGCACTCGCCGCCTGCCGCCACACCTCACGCAGGCGAACACGTCGAAGTTGAACGTCCTCCGGCCTGACTGAAGCAACGCCCGAGCGTTGATCGCGGCGGAAAAGGAAAAGGGCTGGTTGCCTGAAGCAACCAGCCCTTCTCTCTTCTTGGAGCCGACACCCAGGATTGAACTGGGGACCTACTGATTACGAATCAGTTGCTCTGCCGCTGAGCTATGTCGGCGCGACAGGTGCGCGGGGAGTACCATGGCGGCTCATGTCCGGCAAGCAGAAATGAAGGCGAGTACTCACCCTCCCCGCCACTCCGCCCATTTTCCGCGCGCCCGCATCGTTGGTTTTCCAACCATCCCCACGATTGACCACCCTGACACGGATGACACACCGCGTCTGTCGCAGGTGACACATCGCGTTGACATAAGTGCCCGTTATCGCTCCAGATTCTTGGGAGAGGACGGGTGCTTGGCGCGGTTGAAGTCTCGGAGCGCCTATGTACATAAGGGCCCCGCTACCCCCACGTGCCTCGCCCACGAGCGGCGACGCGACAAGGAGCATCTCCCGTCATGGCCAGCGAAGAGAATTTCATGCGTGCCCCGGCCCCTACGCCCAAGCGCACCGTCTACACCGAGGCGATGGAGATCTTCCATCGTGCCGCGGACCTCATCGCGCTGGACAAGCGCGTCCGCCTCGAGTTGGAGGAGCCGGACTACGAGCACATCTTCTACGTCACGGCGAAGCTGAAGGACCGCCTCGTCCCGCTCTCCGAGGAGAAGGCGCGCACCTTCTCCAACCTTCCCGAGACGCAGGTCCGCAACAAGGAAGGCCTGGAGCTGCTGGCCAACGGCAACATCATCCTCAACGGCCGCGCCCTGCTGGGCTCGGACGTGGACATCCGCCAGGGCCACCTGCGCCTGCCCGACGGCAAGGTGTACCAACTGGTCCCCGGTGAGTCGCAGCGCTTCAAGGCCTACCGCGTGCAGCACAACCAGGCGCGCGGCCCCTACAAGGGCGGCCTGCGCTACCACCGCGAGGTGTCCCTGGACCTCTTCAAGGCCCTGGCCGCGGAGATGACCTGGAAGACGGCCATCGCCGAGGTTCCGTTCGGCGGCGGCAAGGGCGGCATCCAGATCGACCCGCGCGAGTACGGCCGCGAGGAGATCGAGGCCATCACCCTGCGCTTCATGTACCGGCTCAAGAGCATGATTGGCCCGGACATCGACATCCCGGCGCCGGACGTGGGCACCAACCCCGGCATCATGGCCCTGCTCTACCGCCAGTACTCGGACGGTGAGCGCGAGCGCCACAACCTGCGCGGCATCGTCACCGGCAAGGACGTGCGCATCGGCGGCTCCGAGGGCCGCCACAAGGCCACCGGCCAGGGCGTCGCCTTCTGCATCGAGGACTACTACGCCGACCGCGGCGAGTCCGTGAAGGGCAAGACGTTCATCATCCAGGGCTTCGGCAACGTGGGCAGCCACGCCGCCAACATCCTGTCGCAGATGGGCGCCCGCCTGCTCGCGGTGAACGACGCCGACGGCACCATCTTCAATGGTGACGGCATCGACGTGACCGCGCTCTCCGCGTACGTGCAGGACCCCAAGAACCTCAAGCGCAGCGTGCTCGGCTTCCCGGGCGCCCAGCGCATCGAGAAGAAGGACCTCTGGGACGTCCAGGCGGACATCCTGGTCCCCGCGGCCCTGGGCGGCGAAATCACCGCCGAGGTGGCCGAGCGCCTGCGCGTCAAGCTGGTGGCCGAGGGCGCCAACGGCCCCACCACCCCGGAGGCCGACCGCATCCTGGAGAAGCGCGGCATCGAGCTCATCCCGGACATCATCGCCAACGCCGGCGGTGTGACGGTGAGCTACTACGAGTGGATCCAGAACAAGCGCATGGAGCGCTGGAGCGAGGCCGAGGTCGACCAGCGGCTCGAGCGCGCCATGAAGCGCAACTACCGCATCATCCGCGACATCTCGCGCAACCAGCCGCGCAAGACGGAGATGCACGACAGCCGCCAGTACTGCATCGGTGAGACGGTGGACACCCGCTGCGCCGCCATGATTCTGGCGCTCAAGCGCATCGAGGCCCACTACCTCCTCGAGGGCTTCTCGCAGTAGTCGAAGCCGCGGGCACCCGCCCACGGCTGGAAACACGAAGGGCACGGTCCTCCATCTGGAAGGCCGTGCCCTTTCGTTTTCGCCGGGCCCCGAGGTTGGCTTGGGCGGCCCCCGCTGCTGTTCCGGGAAGCGCCAGGCCGCGAAGCCCCTCACGGGCCCCGGACGGATGTCAGTGCATCACCCGCTCGCGGTCCACCAGCAGGAGGGGCGCGTCGTCCTGCGTCTCATAGGCCACGATGCGCAGCCCCACGCCGCGGCTGCTGCCCTCGCGCCCGTCCTTGCGCCCGAAGGCCAGGGCCACCTGGTAGCGGACCTCGCACAGGCACGTCATCTCCGTCCCGTCCTCGCCGGCGAACGTCACCTTCAGCTTCTCGCCCAGGCCCACCTGGTCCCGGACCTCCACGAACATGCCCCGCGCGCTGATGTTGCGGCCCACCCCCCGAAGCATCCCATCCTGGGTGGTGAGGTAGACGGTGAAGACCTTGTCGAAACGGAGGTGGGAACGGCGCTCGTGAGGACGCTCAAACATGGGGGTAGCTCCCGGAACAGGTGGTGACAGGCGCAACCTACACGGTAGCCACATGTAGGCAAGTTCTTCACCTACATCCACCCCTGCACACCCATGTAACGAGTGCCGGACACTTTCCGAAATGGCACGATTCCGGGCTGACCCCCTGTTCCCCGGAGACCTCGCCCGTGAATCGCATCCTCCTCGCCGCCGCCCTCTTCCTCGCGCCCGCGCTCGCCCTGGCAGACGCGGACCCTCGCTTCGCCAAGCTGCGAGACGAAGCCGAGCCGCTGGGCGGGCTGGGGACCTTCCTGGAAAAGTTCGTGGGCGCGTGCGACGGCCCCTTCGTGGACTCGCAGTGCAAGGCCAACGCGGAGGCGTTCCGGAAGAAGTACCAGGGCAAGCGGCTGTACATGATCGTCACCGAGGACGACGCCACCATGCTCACCCCGGGGCCCTATTCGCTGGGCACGGGCGAGTACAGCATCAACATCACCCCGTTCTTCCCCGGCGGCAGCTCGGCGCTCACGCACGGGGCGCCCAAGAAGACGGACGGCAACGGAAACCCCATCCTCCCCTACCTCACCGTCACCGGTGACATGCCGGCGGGGTGGAACCTGCAGATGTTCAACCGCCTCTTCTCCACGCGCTCGGTGCGGGCACAGATTGTCTTCACCCCGCAGAGCGTGTGGACCCTGCCCAAGAAGGGCGGCGGGAAGAGCCACGGCGTGACGGCGCGCATCGAAGCCATCTTCATCACCGAGGGTCGCAGCGGCCAGGCCATGGGCCTGTGGCTCCACGGCAAGGACGCCAAGAAGCGCTAGGCGGGCGTCACCTCACCGGGCGATGGCGATGTACTGGAGCGCCTCGCCCCGCTTCACCCGCAGGAGGATGCTGACCCCGGCGCTCCCCTTCCCCAGCGCCGCGCGCACCCCGGCCACGTCCTTCACCCGGCGGCGGTTCACTTCCGTCACGACGTCTCCCGCCCGCAGGCCGGCCGAGTCCGCCGGGCTGCGCGGCGTGACACCCGACACCAGCACGCCGGACCAAGCCGTCTCCCCCAGGGGCGCGGCCACCTCCGGCGTGAGGTCGCGGATCACCAGCCCCATCTCCTCCTCGCTGGCCGTCCGCTGGATGAGCCCCTCGGTGGCCTCCTGCGCGGGGCGCGCCACCAGCCGCACCGTCACGTCCTGCGTCTCGGTGCCCCGCGTCAGCGACAGGCGCGCCTCGGTGCCCGGCGCCAGCAGCGCCACCTTGCGCAACAGCTGCAGGTAGGAGCCGATGGGCCGCCCGTTCACCGCCACCAGCCGGTCTCCGGGGCGGATGCCCACGGCCGCGGCGGGGCTGCCCTTGTAGACGTCCTTCACCAGCGGGGCCTGGCGCTCACCGCCCCCATGGCTCCCGTCATCATTGATGACGACGCCCAGCCACCCACGCTCCAGCTTGCCGTTCTCCCGGAGGTTGGGCAGCAGCTCCTTCACCAGGTTGCTGGGGACCGCGAAACCAATGCCCTGCCCCTGACTGATGATGGCGGTGTTCACCCCCACCACCTCCCCCTTCATGTTGAAGAGCGGCCCACCGGAGTTGCCGGGGTTGATGAGGGCGTCCGTCTGGATGAAGTCGTCGAACTGGCCCACGCCCAGCACGCGCTCCTTGGCGGAGATCATCCCGTGGGACACGGAGTGGTCCAGGCCAAAGGGGTTGCCAATGGCCACCACCCAGTCGCCCACCGCCATCCGGTCCGAGTCCCCCAGGTAGACGGCGGGCAGCTTGCCCAGGTCCACGCCGCTGAGCCGCAGCAGCGCCACGTCCGTGGAGGCGTCACGGCCCACCACGGAGGCGGCGAACTCGCGGCCATCCGCCAGACGCACGGCAATCTGCTGCGCGCTGGCCACCACGTGGTTGTTGGTGACGACGAGCCCGTCTGGCGTCAGCACGAAGCCGGAGCCGGTGGACTTCTTCATCCCCTCCAAGCCACCGGCCCGGGGCCCCACGGTGGTGATGTTGACGACGCTCGCCTCCACCGCGCGGATCAGCGGCGCCAGCGAGGACGGGGGCACGAAGTGGGGGATGCCCGGGTCTCCCTCGGCGCGCTCGCGCCACAGGCCCAGGCTGCCCGTCTGCCCCTCGACACCCGCGGCCTGCGCGGCGAACCACGCGGCATGCTCCCGGGCCCGCGCGGGAAGCCACGCGTCGAGAGGACCCTCGGCGGCCGCCGCGACCGGGACGAGCGCCAGCACCAAACACAGGGAGAAGAATCGGGAGAGCACGGAGCGGCAGTCTACACGGCGGACCAGGGTCGAGCGGACTCAACAGCCTGGCCCGGCGCCCCCTTCCCGTGAGTGACGGGGGCGCCCTGGACGGCGGCGTCAGGCCTGGACGGGGGCGACGTACTTCGCCACCTTCACCCGGGCCGGACGGATGATGCGGTCCTTCAGCCGGTAGCCCGCACGCAGCTCGGCGACGATGCGGTGGTCCTCGTCCGGCGTGGTGGTCACTTCCATGTCGACCGCATCGGCCGTGTTCGGGTCGAAGGGCTGCCCGACGACCTCGAGGCGCTCGATGCCCGTGGACTGCGCCTTGCGCAAGAGCTCGGCACGGATCATCCGGACGCCCTCGGCCAGCGGCGAGGTGTCCTGGGCGCTGACGGACAGGCACCGGTCCAACTCGTCAATGGCCTCCAGCAGCGTGATGGCCACGTTGCCGCGCTCCACGTCCAGCATGCGCTCACGCTCCCGCGTCACGCGCTGCTTGAACTCCTCGCGGTCCTTCTCCGCGGCCTGCACCGCGCGGACGGCAATGTCGAACTTCTTGCGAAGCGTCTCCAGCTCCGCGGCCATCCGCTCCCGCTCCGCGTCCTGGCCGGCAGCCGCGTGCTCCTCCGGAGCCTGCTGCTGGGAGGAAGTCTCCTCGGCGGCGGAAACAGGTCCCTCGCTGTTGGCGGAGGGGGGCTGCTGGGTGGCTTCGGGGGCTGCGTCGGTGCGGGTGTTACCGGCCATGTCTAACCTGAGGCGATGGTGGGTGCGCAGTCGCGCGCGAGAGGATAGGGAGTCACTGCTGCCCGGAACCTAACCGCGAGGCGGCCCCTGTCAACGCGGGAGCGAGCTAGTGCTCCTGCGGCGCGGCGGGAGACTCGGCCATGAAGCCGTGGTCCACCTGCCCTGTCACCTCGTCGATGATTTCCACCTGGGCGGCCCGGAGCGAGTAATAGAGGAGCCACCGCTCCGCCGCCGTCAGGGTTCCCGCCGGCAGGGCCTCCTCAATCTCCTGAACCGTGAGCCGGCCCTCCTTGAGCCCCTTCGCGAAGAGGGCCTTGCGGGCGATGTAGCTCTTACCGATCCTGTTCTCCACGGCGACGCCTCCTTTCCGCTAAAGATAATTTCGCCCACCGGCCACCGCAGGACGTCGCGGTGGCGGTGGGCTTCGGGACGGCAGGAGGGCAGGCGCCCAGCCAGCCGAAGCCTCAGGAGTCGAGCGCGTCCGAGTGTTGAGTGGGCGGCGTCTGGTCATCATTGCCCCCGACGTCCACCGGGTGCGCGGAGATGACCTGACGCGCCTCCGGGTGCAGCAGGCCGCGCTGCGCCAACACCTTGGGCCCCAGAATCGTCACCATGGTGTCCTCCTCCACCACCTCCACGGCCAGGAGCCGGGCCGCCAGCGCCTGGGCCCTGTCCTTGTGGGTGGTCAGCACCTGACGGGCCCTGTCGAGCGCTTCACTGACGAGCTTGCGCACCTCCTCGTCAATCATCCGCGCCGTCTGCTCGGAGTAGCTGCGCGTCTCCGGCACGCCCGCCGAGCGGAGGAAGCCCGGGCCATGATCCGCGCTCAGGGCCACCGGCCCCAGCGTGCTCATGCCGTAGTCCCGCACCATCATCCGGGCCATTTCCGTGGCCTGGCGGATGTCGTTGGACGCGCCGGTGGAGATTTCCCCAATGAAGATCTCCTCCGCGGCCCGGCCGCCCATCATCCCCGCCATCTTGTCGCGCAGTTCGTCCAGCGACATGAGATAGCGGTCCTCCAGCGGCAGCGACATGGTGTAGCCCAGCGCCGCCAGGCCGCGCGGGATGATGGACACCTTCGTCACCCGCTCCGCGTGAGGCAGCATCCACCCCACCACCGCGTGGCCCGCCTCGTGGTGCGCGACAATCTCCTTTTCACGCTCGTTCATCCGGCGGTTCTTCTTCTCCAGACCGGCGACGACACGCTCGATGGCTTCCTCGAAGTCCGCCCGCATCACCGCGTCGCGGTTGCGGCGCGCGGCCAGGAGCGCGGCCTCGTTCACCACGTTGGCCAGGTCCGCGCCCGCGAAGCCCGGGGTGCGCGAGGCAATGGCCTTGAGGTCCACGTCCGGTCCCAACTTCACGCCCTTGGCGTGAATCTCCAGCACGCGCTCGCGGCCCCGCTTGTCCGGCCGGTCCACCAGCACCTGCCGGTCGAAGCGGCCCGGACGCATCAACGCGCTGTCCAGGATCTCCGGACGGTTGGTGGCCGCCAGGATGATGAGCCCCGCGCGGCTGTCGAAGCCGTCCATCTCCGCGAGCAGCTGGTTGAGCGTCTGCTCACGCTCGTCATGTCCACCGGCCACGCCCGAGTTGCGGCTCTTGCCAATGGCGTCCAGCTCGTCGATGAAGATGATGCACGGCGCCTTCGACGTGGCCTGGGCGAACAAGTCGCGGACTCGCGCGGCGCCCACGCCGACGAACATCTCCACGAACTCGGAGCCCGACAGGCTGAAGAAGGGGACGCCCGCTTCCCCCGCAACGGCTCGCGCCAGCAGCGTCTTGCCCGTACCCGGAGGGCCCACCAGCAGCACCCCTTTGGGGATGCGCCCGCCCAGGCGGCGGAACTTCTCGGGCGTCTTGAGGAACTCGACGATTTCACGCAGCTCGTCGACCGCCTCGTCCACGCCCGCCACGTCCTTGAAGCCCACGCCGGTATCGGCCTCGGCCTGCACCTTGGCGCGCGTCTTCCCGAAGCTCATGACGCTCTGCGGGCCCTGGCCCATGCCGCCGGCCACCCGGCGCATCATGAAGCTCCAGAAGAGGAAGAAGAGGCCCAGGGGCAACAGCCATATCCACAGCGCCTCGCCCAGCCCTGACTGCGGCACGGCCTCGAACTGGATGCCCTTCTGCTCCAGCAACGGCACCAGCCCCTCGTCACCGGCGACGCGGTAGGCCATCCACGGCAGGGCGCTCGGCTCGCCGCGCAGCGTGCGCTCCCCGTCTGCCGGAGGAGGAGGCGGCTGTGCCGTGTCCTTGAGGAAGCCCTTCACCCACTCGTTCGAAATCTGGACCCGGCTGAAGTTCCCGGCTTCCACCCCGTCGCGGAACTGGCTGTAGCTCACGCGCCGCACGCCCGCGTCCTGGAAGACGTTGCGGAACAGCAGGAAGCCCAGGACGAGCAACAGGATGTAGCCCAACGGTGAGCCGAACTTGAACCCCTTCCCCGTTGGCGTTGGCTTGTCTGTCTTCTTTCCGCGTGGGCCCATCCCAGGCGGCAAATCCTGTGGCTTCATCGTCGGCACGCTCGACCCTCCCCCTCCCCCGCCCACGCGGACACAGTGACCGCGAGGCGTCTTCCCTGGCGGGCCAAAGATGTTCACCGTTGCCATACCGTCAACCCGCCAGGCGGGCTTCACGGCATGTGCGGGCCCTTGCGGCGGATCAGCGACACCCGATCAACCACAAGGGTTGGCCAGTGAACTCCGTGCCCAACAAATAGCCGTTGCCGTCTTGCACGAAGGTGATGGCTTCTGCCTGGGCCTGGCTCCCGCTCGGAACCTCGACGAGCTGTCCTTGCAGCAGGTCCTCCAGCCGCGCGGCGTCGGGGCGGCGCAGCTCGTACGCGCGCGAGTAGGTGCGCAGCAGCAGCCGCTCACCGGAAGAATGCAGGGAGGCCGCGGTGGTGGCCCGGTCCATCCCGAGCGGCGCCGTCAGCGTCCCCAGCTTCCGGGCCTGGATGGGGGTCTCCGCGCTCAGCCCATCCAGCGCGAAGACATCCCCCAGGGAGTCCAGCGTCTTGGTGATGACGGCCAACCGGCCAGAGCGGGCGTCGATGATAACCGACTCCGCGTCGCGGGGCCCGTCCGGGTACATGAAGGACAGCACCTCCACCGGCACCGTGGCGTCCTCGAGCGCCTCCGGCTCTGGCAGCCGGTAGAGCCGCACCTGCTCCCGGCGCGCGAAGTTGTCACCGATGTCCGCGAGATAGACGCAGCCGCGCGACGCCCCCGGGGCGCAGGGCCCCACCGTGACGTCCTCGATGTCGCGAGGGGTGGCCCCGGTGAGCGTCAGCCGGGCGAGGATGGCGCCCTTCGCGTCCATCGCGAACAGCTCGAAGCCGTTGCCGGAGTCGTTGTGCGCCCAGAAGGCCCCCGGGTGGCGCTGGCTGGCGGCCAGGCCGGAGAGCTCGGGCAGCTCGTCGGGCACGGTGCCGGACCGCTGAGGCTCGCCGTAGAGCGTGCACCCCGGCACGCCCTGGGCAGGGACCTGGTTCGTCGCCTCGGGTGGAGGCGGCGCGGGCGGCGGCTTGGAGCGGGAGCACGCGCCCAGCACTCCGGCCAGCAACGCCAGGAGGAGACGGCACGGCACGTCAGCTGTCCAGGTCGAGCAGCTTCGCCAACGTCTTGGCATCCGCGTCCGGGAAGCGGTACGCGGACATCTCCTCCAGCGTCACCCAGCGGTGGTCATGCACGCGCAGGTGTTGGATTTCCTCTGTCGGCCGCGAGAGCCGACAGTGGAAGACGCGGAAGTCGATGTCGTAGTTGGGGTACTCGTGGTGGGTGTGCATGGCCTGACCCAGCACGTCCACCTCCACGCCCGTCTCTTCCTGGATTTCCCGGGCAAGGGCCTCGGCGTCCTCTTCACCCTCCTCCACGCGCCCGCCGGGGAACTCCCACAGCAGGGGCAGTGACGCGGTGGGGGGGCGCTGGGTGATGAGGTAGCGCCCCTGCTCATTCTGGAGCATCGCACCGACGACACGGACCTGACGGCGGGCCATTCGCTTCTCCTCTTTCTGGCGGGGACACCGGGGGGAGGGGCGAACTAACACACCCCCCGCCCGGCGCCAATGCCGCAACCCCAGTCGCCCAGCCTGCGCACGTCCGGACAACCTGGCCACCCTCCCCCTGGGCCACACAGTCGCCGCGGACGCCCGGGAGGCTTGCCCCGGCCGCCCGCCCCCCGGGCAATGTTCGGGTCCGTGCGCCAGCGCACCGGCATGTGGTGAATTGGATGACGGGAACGCGAGAAGGCGTCATGCTCGGCCCATGACGACGAGTCGTAGGGAAAGGGCCGAGGTGCTCGGAGCGGCACTGAAGGCCGCCCGCCAGCAGGCGGGGCTCGGCATGGAGGAGGTCGCCGAGCAACTGGAAATCCCCGTGGAAGTGCTCGCTCGGGTGGAACGAGGGGTGATGGTGCCGACCATTCCCACCCTGACGCGCCTGTGTGTGATTCTGAAGCTGGACCCGGATGTGCTGCCCGAGCTGCCGGAGATGAGTGACTGACGTCCGGGCGTGGCCGTCCAAGCTCACGGCCCCGAGCTCCCACGCCCATGCGCTGCCCCACCTGCCATCGCCGCGTGGCCGAGCGCTGTCCTCGCCACGGCCCGGTCGAAGCGCGTGCCCCAGGCTCCTTGCCGGAGCCTCCGGATGTGGCGGGCTATGTCCTGGGAGCGCCCTTGGGGCGCGGTGGGTTTGGACGGGTGTTCGCCGCGCGGCGTGAGGTGGATGGGCTGGACGTCGCGCTGAAGGTGCTGGAACCGCTCGCGGGCGAACGGCTGGGGCGGGAGTTGGAGGCCCTGCGCCGCATCGGCCCCCCCGCCGTGCCGCGGCTGCTGGGTGAGGCCACGACCCGCGCCGGTGAGCGGGTGGTCATCATGGAGCGCATCGAGGGCCCGACGCTGGCTCGGCGCTTGGCGAAGCTGCCGGGCGCCGGTGCCCTGCCCTGGGCCGATGCGGCCCCGTTGATGCGAGCCCTGGCGGAGGCGCTGGCCCAGGTCCATGCGGCGGGCGTGGTGCACCGGGACCTGAAGCCGGAAAACGTCGTGCTGTCCGAAGGGCGGCTCGTCCTGCTGGACTTCGGGCTCGCGCGGCTGACGGCCCAGGATGATGGGGAGGGACTCTCGCCAGGGCTCACCCGCACGGGTCAGCGGCTGGGAACCCATGAGTACATGTCACCCGAGCAGTGCCGGGACGCGCGATACATCGACGCGCGCGCGGACCTGTATGGGCTTGGGGTCCTGTTCTTTGAGTTGCTGTGTGGCCGGCCTCCCTTTGTCGGAGAGGCGGCAGCGGTGCTCCAGGCGCATGTCTCGCGGCGGCCTCCGGCGATGCGGACGCTCGCGCCTTGGCCGGTGCCCGCGGCGGTGGAGACATTGGTGCAGCGGCTGCTGGCCAAGGTGCCCGAGGACCGGGGAGACAGTGCGCGGTCGCTGGCGGAGGAGTTGCGCGAGCTTCAGGGCGCTGGCCATGCGCTGGGCACCCATGCGGTGTCCGGGGCCCTGGCGGAGAACCCGCGCCACGCCACGGAGGCGCCACGGACGGACACGGGCCCTTCAACCGCCCCCACCCCAGACACCAGCCGGGCCACGCGCGACGTGGCGGTCCTCGGTGTGAAGTCCTCACTGGATGCACCGGCCTTGCAGGCCTCCCTCGCCGGAAGCGGCGTCATCCTCGCGCGCGTGGAGCCAGGCCTCTGCCTCTTCGCGTTCCCCCACGAAGCGGCGGTGGAAGCCGGGCTGCGCGCGGCGCTCCGGGCCGCAGAGGTGCTGAAAGCCGCCCTGCCCCCAAACGCGACGCTCGCGCTTCATTGCGCACCGCTGCGCGTTCGTGAGCGTGCAGGTCGCTTGACGGTGGGTGGCGCGGCGGTGGAGCGGCCCGAGCGGTGGTGGCCATCGTTTGAATCCGTCTCCACCCCTGAGACGGTCGCACTGACGGCCAGCGCCCGGGCCCACCTGGGCGACCTGCCCTCCAGCACGCCGCATGGGGATGCGCTGACATCGCCTGACGTCCTCCTGGGCCGGGACACGGAACGACAGTGGCTGCGCGAAGCCCTGTCGCGCGTGCAGACACACGGTGCGCCCGTGCTGCGCACCCTGCTGGCGGAAGAGGGCCAGGGCAAGACGCGCCTGCTCACGACGTGGCGGAGCGAGCTGGAGGGCATGCCCGGCGTCTCCGTGCGCTTCGTCGAGGCGCTCCCGGATGAAGGGAGCGCGAGCGAGAGCGGGCTGCGAAGCCTCATCAACACCGTCCTTGGCCTGCCATCCCAGACACCCTCGGATGAGGCGCTGCGCCGGCTGCTCGCGGACGCGCGTCCCCCGGTGGATGTGGCCACCGTGCACCCGGCGGCGCGCAGGCAACTGGTGGCGAGGGCCATCGCAGCGCATCTGTGGCGGCTCGCGGCCGCTCAGCCCCTGGTTCTGCTGGTCGATGACGCGCACACGCTGGACCCCACGGCCCTGGATGCACTGGAACTGGCGACGCTCTCTGGCGAGGGGGCGCCCCTGTGCGTGGTGCTCGCCGGCCGGCACCGGCTGCTGGGCCTGCGCCCCTACCTGGGAGAACGCGCACGAGACGCCGAACAGCGAGAGCTTCCTCCCCTTCCGGAACACGATGCGCGCGAGCTGCTTCGCCAGTGGCTGCGCCCCGTAGACCTGATTGCCGAAGGTGTGTTGAGAGAGCTGGTGGACCGCTGCGGTGGCTCACCGCTGCGCATGCTGGAGACGGTGCGTGCCCTCCGAGGCGCGGGCGCCATCCGCACCCGTCCGGATGGAGGTGGCTACCTCGCCGCGGACGCCCTGAACGGGCTGGCCCCGGACCGCCCGGGCGCGGATGAACGGCTCGCAGAACGAAGCCTCTCGGGCCTGCCCCCTGGCATGCGCGCCCCGCTCCAGGTCGCGGCACTCCTGGGAGACGACGTGCGGCTGGAGGAGCTCACCGCCACGCTCGCCCATCTGGAGGCAGACGCGGACCTGGACCTGTCGCTGGACCCGGGCGTCGCGATGGAGCGGCTGGCACGCGCGGGCATGCTGGAGCCCCGAGGGCCGCGACGCTGGCGCTTCGAGCACACCACCCTGCGCGAAGCCTTCACCGCCCTGCTCCCTCCGCCACTGAAGCGGCGCATCTGCACGGCCGCCTTGCGCGCCCTGCCCGCGACGCCCACCGCCCGAAGGGCACGTCTGGCCGAGTCCGCCGGAGATTCCCTCCAAGCCACGGCCCTCCACTGGAACCTGGCCGAATCCGCTCGCCACGCGCACCGGCTCCTGGAGGCGGAACGGCACTACTCGGCCGCCCTGTCGCTGGTGCCGCGCACCGAAGAGGCCGTCCGGCTGGAGCTGCTGTCGGGACGAGGACGCGTGCGCTACCGCCTCCAGCGCATCGACGACGCCGTGGAAGACCTGCGCGCCGCCCGCCTGCTGGCCGAGGCCCACCGCGATGTGGTGCGCGAGGCGGACTTGCTGCTGGAGGAAGCCACCGCCCTCGACTGGCAGGACGACGCGGTGGGCTCCACCGCGCTGCTGGAGCAGGCCCTGCACTGCCTGAAGGACGCGGTCCCCTCGGAGCTGGCCGCGCGCCATGCCCTGGCCCAGGCGCGCGTCCTCGTACGGCGGGAGGACATCACTGGGGCTGTGCCCGCCCTGGAGCGAGCCGTGGAGGCCGCACGGTCCGGAGAGGACTCGGAGACGGAGGCCATCGCCCTGGCCATGCTGGGCGCGATGCTGGCGTGGACCGACCGGCTGGACGAAGCCTCGCGCCGCTTCGACGAAGCCATCGCCCTGTGCGAGGCGACCGGCGACACCCTGCACCTGGGCGTGGCCCTCAACAACCGGATGGTGCTGCATGTCCAGCGCCGGGACGCGGCGAGCGCTCACGCGGACCTGGAGCGCGCGGTGACCCTGGGACGCGAGCTGGGCAACGTGCAGATTGAACGGACCTCCGCCTTCAACCTGGCGCTGCTGCTCGGCTACCAGGGCCGGGCCGTGGAGGCCTTGCCCCTGGCGCGGCGGGCCGGCGTGCTCAGCCAGCGCTTCTTCCCCCGGTCCATGGCCCAGGATGCCCTGCTGGTGGCGCGCCTGTGCTGCGAACTGGGAGACCTGCCCGAAGTCGCACGTCAGCTCGCCTGGCTCGAGGAGCCGGACACGCGGCAGCGTCTGTCACCTTCGGACGCGCTGATGCTGTCCGTGGTCCGGCGCGTCGTGAACGAGGCTCGAGACGCCCTTCCCTACGGCGCCGATGCCTGGGCCCACCTGGTGGAAGCGTCCCGCCGGCTGGCCACGCCTGATGAGCGGCTGGAGATTCTCGTCTGGGCGGCACGCGCGGCTCGCAAGGCCGGAGACACGGTGACGCTGCGGGCTCGGGTCGCGGAGGTCGAGGAGACCGCACGCGAAGCGCCCCTGTGGACGGACCGCGTCCGCGCGCTGGTGGCCCCGGCCGAAAGCCCCTAGCGGGACGGCCACGCCCAGTGCCGGGACCGAGAACCGTGTTAGCACGGGGTGTCGCAGCAACGGCACGGAGGGACGTCCCATGGCCGATGGGCCCCCACGCGAACACGCCATATCGCTCTACGGAGACGAGCTGGAACCTGGAGCGCTGGTGGGCGACTGGGTCATCGAGTCACGCGTCCACGCAGGCGTGACCGCGTGGCTCTATCGCGCGTCGCACCTGTCCACCCGGGCTCCCGCCGCGGTGAAGGTGGTGCGTGCCGAGTTCAACCACGTCACCAACGTGCTCCGCCGCTTCCAGCAGGAAGCGGACACGCTCCGGGCGCTGCGCCATCCCCACATCGTGGAGGTGCTCGAGCACGGCGACCTTCGCGACGGACGCCCCTGGCTGGCCATGGAATGGCTGGAGGGCGAAAGCGTGGACCAGTGGCTCACGCACCGAGGCCCCTTCTCCCTCGCGGAGGCGCTGACGGTGATGGAGGAGCTGGGCACCGCGCTGCACTTCGCTCATGGCCGAGGCATCCTGCACCGGGACCTCAAAGCCCAGAACGTGATGGTCCTCCCCCTGGCGGAGGGCTTCACGGTGAAGCTGGTGGACTTCGGCATCGCCCGCGTGGAGCCACCGGAAGGGCTCGCCGGCCTGACGTCCGGCGGCGCCGTGCTCGGCACGCCCGTGTCCATGGCCCCCGAGCAGATTCGAGGGCAGGCCCTGGACGCACGCGCCGACCTGTACGCGATGGGCGTGCTGCTCTACCAACTCCTCACCGGGAGCCTGCCTTTCGAGGGCACCAGCGTGGTGGAGGTCGAGGAGCAGCACCTCCATGCGCCGCCACCGCACCTGGACGAACGGGTGCACGCTCCGCCAGCACTGGACGCCGTGGTCCAACGGTGTCTCGCGAAGGCCCCTGGGGACCGCTGGCCGGACGTGCCCGCCTTCCTCGATGCCCTGCGCGCGGCGCTGGCGCCCACGCCGGATGAGACGTGGGCCGTGGCTGTCTATGTGGACCTCCGCTTCCCGATGGCCCTGGACGAGCCCACCGACGCGGACCTGGATGCCAGGGACGCCACGCTGGACGCGACGCTCACCGAACTGGAGACCCGTGGCTGGATGCTCGCCCTGGAGAGCGGCAACGCCGTGCTCGCGTGGAAGTCACTGCCTCCCGCCGCCGAGGCCCGCGTCCCTGCCCTGGTGGAAGCGCGCCAGGTGGCGGACGCGCTGTTGCGGCAAGCGTGTGAGGCCGCGGGTGACCGCGTGGAAGTCCGCGTCTATGCGCACGCGGCCCTGTGTGAGCTGAGCACGGACGCCCAGGGCCTCCCGCGGTTGGCGGGGGGGGAGTTGCTGGGCCTGGAGTCCTGGGCTTCGGGAGGCACGGCGGGCGAGGTCCTGCTGTCGGATGCACTCGCCAGCCGCTGAGCGGGCTACGTCCGCAGCCGGTGCCGGCGCAGCAGGCGGTACAGGTACACGCGGTCCATGTCCGCGGCGGTGGCGGCCTGCGACACCTTGCCTCCGTGGAGCTTGAGGAGCGCATCCAGATACTCGCGCTCGAAGACCTCCAGCGCGCGGCGACGGGCCTCCGCGTAGGGCTGCTTCGGGTCCACCAGACTGCGCAGCACCGCTTGCGCGCTCACCTCCTCGGCGTCCGGCGGCATCGCGTCCTGGAAGACGAGGCAACGCTCCAGGTGGTTGCGCAGCTCGCGCACGTTCCCCGGCCACGCGGCGTGCTGGAGCTGCGCGATGAACTCCGGCGTGCTCAGCGCCGCGAGCTGCTCGGAGCCGGCCCCGAAGGCCGTGAGGATTCGCTCCGCGATGAGGGGGATGTCCTCGGGCCGCTCCCGCAGCGCGGGGATGATGATGCGCACCACCGCGAGGCGAAAGAACAGGTCGGAGCGGAAGCGCGCCGCGTTCACCTCGGCGCGCAGGTCCCGGTGCGTGGCGGCGATGACGCGCACGTTGACGGGCTGGTACCCGTTGGCGCCCAGCCGGCGAATCTCCTTGTTCTCCAGGACGCGCAGCAGCTTCGGCTGCAGCTCCGCGGGCAGCTCGCCAATCTCGTCCAGGAAGATGGTGCCGCCGTCCGCCTCCTCGAAGGCGCCGACGCGGCGCTGGATGGCGCCGGTGAAGGAGCCCTTCTCATGGCCGAACAGCTCGCTCTCCAGCAGGTTGCCGGGAATGGCACCGCAGTCCACGGTGAGGAAGGGCCCCGAGGCCCGAGCGCTGGCCTGATGGATGGCGAAGGCCGCGCGGCTCTTGCCCGTGCCCGTCTCCCCCTCCAGCAACACCGTCGCGTCGCTCGCGGCGGCTCGCTCCATGAGGGCGAAGCTGGCACGCGTCACGGGCGACGAACCCACCAGCTCACCGAACGTCGTGCGGTCGGAGATGAGCAGCCGGTTCGTCTCCGGGCTGAAGTCGAACCGGACGCTCACCCGGCCCAGGCGCAGGATGCTGCCACCACGAAGGTACGCGTCGCGCACGTGGACGCCGTCGAGCACCGTGCCGTTTCGGCTGTCCAAATCCCGCAGGCGGGCGCCGTCGTGGTCGACCTTCACCTCGCAGTGGAAGCGCGAGACGGTGGGCTCCTCGATGACGAAGTCGTTGAGCCCATGCGAGCCGATGGAGAACGTGTCCGCGTTGCTGTCCTTGGACTGCCCAGGCTGCGGACCTTCGAGGACGGTGAATCGGAAGCGGCGAACAGCGCCCGAGGTCCCGGGCCTTCCTGTCCCTGTGGGCCGCGTCTGCTGGACGGAATCAGGCCCTTCGGCTGGACGGCCCGCCCCCTGGGGTCGCTCGGTGTGACTCATAAGGGATGAACGCTATCACCGTGGACGCCACGCCAGCGGGCCCAGTGGCCACTTGACCTACCGAAGGCCCCATTCGACGACGAAGTCCGGTCCGTCCTCCGCGCGAGACAGCCGGGCAAACGACTCCGGGCGTTCGTCCCCCGTCCACAGGCCGATGAGGTCGCCCAACAGCCAGTGGGACAGCGAGCGCGCCACCCGCTGCACCCCGTCTCGCGGCACACCCGACAGCGAGCGCTGTGATTCCATCATCGCGCGCACCGTTCGCGACGGGACCACCCAGCACTCGGCCCGAGGAAACGGAGGCGCCAGGAACAGGCAGAACGCGGCATCGGTCCGCAGCAACTGCGCGTCCAGGTGCTCCCGGCCCAGCCGGAAGGCGGGCAGCCACTGACCTTCTCCGCGCTGTTCGAGCTTCACCACCTGCACGGACACCACGCGCCGCGTGCGCAGGAAGTCGCCCACCGCCACGTCGAGGACGAAAGCCACCTCCACCCCCAGCCGCGCGGCGGCCAAAGGCGGAGGGACGGCGTCCGGAGCCGCCTCGCCGTCCACCGGGACAAGCTCGGGCTCCGACACGGGCACGGGCTCCGGTTCGCGGCGCCGGACCGTCATCGACAGCTCCCACGGCGAGGGCTGCCCCTGGGCCATCAACGCGGCGACATCCGCCTTCACTCGCGCCAGCTCGGCGCGCAGTGCTTCGAGCAGGTCCGCCGCCAGCGTCTCGGTGTCCTCACGGAAGCGCTCCGGATAGCGAGACGAGAACTCCGCCTCCACTCGACCGAAGGCGCCCAGCAACAGCTCCTCCAGGTCCCGGTCGCGCAGCCACGTCCGGCCTCCGAGCGGCACCGCGCGCGTCACATGCAGGTGCCGCAACGCCTCCGTCAACGTCGCGGGGCCCGAAGCCTGCGAAGGCTCCACGGGGGCGCCCGGCTTCCCCTTCGCCGACGGGCCCTGGAACCAGGACTGGAGCGTCCGGACGCGGAGGCGAACGCGTGACGACGGGTGCTCCTTCAACCGCTTCACCTGTCTCCGGTCGGTCGCGGTGCGCACCAGCGCCAGCACCGTGAGCTCCGCCTCGGACGAAGCGGCATCCGGCGCGCACCAGAGGAAGAACTCGATGGCCGCCTTGCGCAGCACGGGCTTGCGCCCCACGCGGTCGGCGACTTCCTGACGCCACGCCGCCAGCTCATCCAGACCGGGCCGCACGGCACCGGGCATGAAGCGAGGCCACAGCTCGGCACATTCTTCCGCCAGCCAGTGGAGCTGGTCGAATCCCGGCGCCCCCGGCTTGAGCTTCGACAGCGCGCGCTTGCGGCGGTCGAAGGCATCTGGCGCGCCCTTGCGCACGGCGGCGCGGAACAACCGCTCCTCCAGCCACAGCAGCGTGAGCACCAGACCCGGCTCGCCCTTGCGCAGCGTGGCCTGGCAGTGGTCGAGCACGAAGCGCACGGGGCCCAGGTCCGCCGAGGCCTCGAAGTCGCCGTTCACCAAAGCGCCCAGCGCCCCGCGCAGGCCGTCCACCGGTGGCGCATCGAAGCGCGCCAGCAGCTCGCACAGGTTCTCCACCACCTCGGGAGGACCGCCGACCTCCAGCGTGCGCGACAGCAAGAGCCCCGCCCGAGCGCACCAGTCCGGCTCCTTGCGTCCACCGGGGTAGCACGCCAGGAAGCCACTCATGCCGCTGCGGCCGTCCGGCGACGTCGCCAACGAGAAGAGGCGCTCGGCCAGGACCTCCGAAGCTTCCCGCCACGGCAGACGCGCCGCCCGTGTCCGGATGAACTCCGCCAACCGGTCGCGCCCGTCCGCCGCCGTCGCCGGCATCAGCGCGCGCAGTTGCTCCAGCAGCGCGACGGACTTCGCGCCGGTGCCCAACACCTGACGGAGGTCCACCTCCACCGCGCCGTGGAAGCGCAGGGCCCGGCCGTCGAAGGTACACGGCGCGTCGCCGACGAGGGACTGGAGCGCGTCCGGGTGCCGCTTCAGGATGCGCGTCAGCACCGTGGTGACGGTGGCCTCCGTCTCACGCCGCACCCGCGCGGCCGTGTCCGCGTCTCCCACCTCCAGCAACGCGGCCAGCATCGTCTCCTGCCGCGCCATCAAGCGCGGCAGCAGGCCCCGGGGCGGCACGGCGTAGGGCCACAGCAACTCACTGCATGACGAGAGCAGGAACAACAGCTCGCCGAGGGTCCGCTCGCCCTCGTCCAGGCGGCTCCAGGCCGCCGCTTGCGCCTGGGTGCGCTCATCCAGCGAAGCGCCTCGCACCCAGGCCGCGAAGGACTCGCGCCACTGGGTGGACGCGGCCATGGCCTCCGCCGCGGGCGTCCCCGTCACCGTCTCATAGAGGGACCGGAGCGACTCCGGCCACCCGGTTTCATTGACGGGCTGCATGTTCTCTCACGCGCCTCATGCCACCGCGCCAGCGGGCAGGGCCCGCGGTTCTCCGGCCGGGGTGATGCTGATGACCACCGACTTCGACGTGGGCGTGCGGCTCTTCTCCGCGAAGCTGTTCACGGGGACGAGGACGTTGGCCTCGGGGAAGTAGGTGGCCGCGCACCTGCGCGGGATGTTGTACGGCACCACGCGGAAGCCACGCGCCAGCCGCGTCTCGCCTTCGAAGTGGCTCCGCAGGTCGACCAGCTGGTCGGCCGCCAGCCCCTGCGCCTTCATGTCGGCGGGATGCAGCAACACCACCCGGCGGCCATTGCGGATGCCGCGGTAGCGGTCATCCAGCCCGTACACCGTGGTGTTGAACTGGTCATGCGTGCGAATCGTCATCATCAGGAGCTGTCCTGGCTCCAGGGCAATGGGCTGTAGCGCATGCACCGTGAAGTGCGCCTTGCCACTCTTCGTGGTGAAGCGTCCCTCGCGCGGACCGTTCGGCAGCGCGAAGCCGCCCGGCTCCCGCACGCGGCGATTGAAGTCGTCGAAGCCGGGGATGACGCGCGAAATCTGCTCCCGGATGCGGTCGTAGTCCTCCACCAGCGACAGCCAGGGCACGCGAGAGCGCGCCCCCAGCACCGCCGTCGCCAGCCGGGCGACGATGACGGGCTCGCTGAGCAGGTGCTCCGACGCGGGCGCCACCGAGCCCCGCGAAGACGACACCACGCCCATGGAGTTCTCCACGGTGACGAACTGGGCCCCGCCGGCCTGCACGTCGCGCTCGGTGCGGCCCAGGCACGGCAGGATGAGCGCCCGCCGTCCGTGGACCAGGTGCGAGCGGTTGAGCTTGGTGGACACGTGGACGGTGAGGCGCGTGCGGCGCAGGGCCTCGGCGGTGAACTCCGTGTCCGGCGTAGCGGAGAGGAAGTTGCCACCGAGCGCGAAGAACACCTTCACCCGGCCGTCGTGCATGGCGTGCAGCGTGTCCACCACGTCCATGCCGTGGTGCCGCGGCGGCTCGAACCTGAACTCCCGGGACAGCGCCGTCAACAGGGCCTCGGGCGGCTTCTCCCAGATGCCCATGGTGCGGTCGCCCTGCACGTTGCTGTGACCGCGCACCGGGCACAGGCCCGCGCCCGGCTTGCCGATACCGCCGCGCAGCAGCGTCAGGTTGACGATTTCCTGAATGCACGCCACGCCGTTGCGGTGCTGCGTCAGCCCCATGGCCCAGCAGAAGATGGTGCGCTCGGAGCGCGCGAGGATTTCCGCCGCCGCGAGCACCTGCGCGCGCGGTACCCCACTCCCCTCCTCCACGTCCTCCCACTTCACCGCGCGCATGTGGGCCGCGTAGGCCTCGAAGCCGAGCGTCTTGTCGTCGATGAAGCCCTTGGCCACCACCGAGCCGGGGTTCGCGTCCTCCATCTCGAACAGCGCCTTGGCAATGCCCTGCAGCAGCGCGGCGTCGCCGTTGATGCGGACCTGAACGAACAGGGAGTTGAGGGCCGTTCCGGGCCCGATGAGGTGCAGCACGTCCTGGGGGTGCTTGAAGCGGTTGAGCCCCGTCTCCGGCAGCGGGTTGATGCTGACAATCTGGCAGCCCCGTCGCGCGGCGGCCTCGAGCGACGACAACATGCGCGGATGGTTCGTCCCCGGGTTCTGCCCGATGACGAAGATGGCATCCGCTTTGTCGAAGTCCTCCAGCGTGACAGTGCCCTTGCCAATGCCCACCGTCTCGTTGAGCGCGGAGCCGCTCGACTCGTGACACATGTTCGAGCAGTCCGGCAGGTTGTTGGTGCCGAACTGCCGTACGAAGAGCTGGTAGAGGAACGCCGCCTCGTTGCTGGTACGCCCGGAGGTGTAGAAACTCGCGGCGTCTGGCGTGTCGAGCGCGTTCAGCTCCTCGGCCACCAGCGCGAAGGCTTCGTCCCAGGACAGGGGCTCGTAGTGTGTGGCGCCTTCGCGGAGCACCATCGGGTGCGTCAGCCGGCCCTGCTTGCCCAGCCAATGGTCCGTCTGGAGGGCGAGGTCCACCACGCTCCATCGACGGAAGAACTCCGGCGTCACCCGCGCGGACATGGCCTCTTCCGCCACCGCCTTGGCGCCGTTCTCACAGAACTCCGCCATGGAGCGGTGTCCCGGGTCGGGCCACGCGCAGCCGGGGCAGTCGAAGCCCTCCTTCTGGTTCACCTTGAGCAGCAGCTTCGTCCCGCGCACCACGTCCATTTCACCGTAGACGTGCCGAAGGGCGGAGATGACGGCGGGGATGCCGCCCGCCACCGTGGCGACGGGCCCCACGGAGGGGCCACGGGCCTCCTCGGGAGGCTGGGCGCAGGGCGTTGCCTTCGTGAGCGCGGACGACGCTCGCGCGCCAGGCCCCTGTGCGTTCCGGCTCCCGTCGTCCATGGCACTCCCTCCAGGCATCGCGCGGCTGGCTGGCTGGCCGGTCGCGGCTGTGGACTCTACCGCGCTCTGGCCGCGCGGGAATGCTCATGGAACGACGGGCGCCTCCCCCCGGCATACAGCGGCCACTCCGGGGCCCCCATGCCCGGCCGAGCCTCTGGCGGGGCCTGCCTGCGTTGCCAGCAGCGCTCGCGGTCCAGAACGTCAGGAGACAGGCCCTGGGCGAACGCTCAACGAGAGGAGGCCATCCAGATGAACGGCAGGCGCGATGACGACCGGCGATGGGGAGACAGGGAGCGGGAGCAGCGGTCCTCGAGGGGCTGGGAGGACGAACACACCCATCCGAGGGACACCTGGGCCCGCGCCCCCGCCAGGGATGATGAGCGCGTTTACGAACGCGGCTCCGAACGCAGGAGCGACTTCGAGCGGGACGACGCCGGCGTCGAGCGACGACGGGGCGGCCCGCACCGGGGCCACCATCGACGAGGCGGTTGGGCCTCCGAGGATGAGGCGTTTCCACGCTCCTTCGACAGCGAGCGACACTTCCGGGACGCGGCGAGGGACCGGGACACACGCGACTACCAACAAGACGTGGACTTCGGACGCGCCGCGCGCGCCCTGGACCAGGGCCGGGAGTATGGCCGCGACTTCGACCTGGACCGGGAGCTGGACCGCCGCGCCCGGCACTTCGACCCGGAGCGCATCGCCAGACGGCCCGGCTACAGCCCCAGCGGCACGTTCCGCGAAGTCGCGGAGGACTGGCGCCTGGAGCCTCCCTACCTCGGCGTCCTGGAGGACGTGGGGACGGAGGGAGGACGCCGGGGCGGGCATGAGATGCCAGAGCGCCGGGGGCACGGCGGGAGGCGTCATGGCCACCGAGGCGCCGACGACGCCCACGAGCGCCGCCGACGGGAAGCGGGCGGCATGGACCGGGGCCGGCCCTGGCGCGCCGCCGGCCACATGGCCGAAACGGATGTCCGCTACGGGGGCACACAGCCCGCGGGCCATGGCCCCGGTGTGGAGAACATGGCGCCACCGTGGGATGGGTACTCCACCAGTCCGTCACGGCCGGACGACCACGACCTGGGCCAAGGTGGCTTCTCGGGTGGGCGCTACCGGCCCGAAGGCCCTGTGAGGGCTCCTCCCCGGGGACGCGCGCCGCGAGGCTACCGGCGCTCCAGCGAGCGAATCCTGGCGGACCTCTGCGACCGGCTGATGCAGAGCTGGGTGGACGCCGAGGACGTGGACATCCGCGTGCGGGACGGCGTGGTGCTGCTGGCCGGCGTGGTGCGCAGCCAGGATGAACGGCACGCGACGGAAGCGCTCGCCCGGGACGTGCTGGGAGTGAAGGAGGTCATCAACGACATTCGCATCGACCGCGAGGACGGCGTCGTGGACCGGCCCGCGTCACGCAGCCCCGTCCAGACTCCGGGCATGGACGCCGACGACGACACACTGCATTCGTGAGGCGGCGGACGCGACGCGGCGCGACGCGGACATCGCGGTGGCCCGGAAGCACCCCGGTTCAGGTAGTGTGCCGGGCCTTTCCGTCCGCCACACTCTAGGAGTCCGTTCATGTCCCGCGTCATCCGCGCCCCCCACGGTTCCACCCTGTCCTGCAAGGGCTGGGTCCAGGAGGCCGCGCTCCGGATGTTGATGAACAACCTCGACCCGGACGTCGCCGAGCGCCCCGAGGACCTCGTCGTCTACGGCGGCACCGGCAAGGCCGCCCGCGACTGGCCCTCCTTCGACCGCATCGTGTCGAGCCTCCAGAACCTGGGCGACGATGAGACCCTGCTCGTCCAGTCCGGCAAGCCCGTGGGCATCTTCCGCACGCACCCGGACGCGCCGCGCGTGCTCATCGCCAACTCCAACCTCGTGGGCCGCTGGGCCAACTGGGAGCACTTCCACGAGCTGGAGAAGAAGGGCCTGATGATGTACGGCCAGATGACCGCGGGCTCGTGGATCTACATCGGCACGCAGGGCATCCTCCAGGGCACCTACGAGACCTTCGCCGCCGCCGGCCGCTTCCACTTCGGCACCGACGACCTGGCCGGCCGCCTCATCCTCTCCGGCGGTCTGGGTGGCATGGGTGGCGCGCAGCCGCTGGCTGCCACCATGAACAACGCAGTGTTCCTCGGCGTGGAGATCGACCCCACGCGCGCTCGCCGCCGCGTGGAGACGCGCTACCTGGACGTCGTCGCCAAGGACCTGGATGAAGCGCTGGCCCTGGTGAAGGACGCCCAGGAGAAGCGCGTGGGCCGCTCCATCGCCGTCATCGGCAACGCGGCGTCGGTGTTCCGCGAGCTGTACCGCCGCGGCATCAAGCCGGACCTCGTCACGGACCAGACGAGCGCCCATGACCCGCTCAACGGCTACATCCCCACGGACCTGTCGCTGGAGGCCGCCGCCGAGCTGCGCCAGCGGGATCCGGAGACGTACGTCCGCCGCGCGCGCGAGTCGATGATGATGCACGTGCAGGCGATGAACGACTTCCAGAAGGCCGGCAGCCACGTCTTCGACTACGGCAACAACCTGCGCGGCCAGGCGGAGCTGGGCGGCATGGAGAACGCCTTCGAGTTCCCCGGCTTCGTCCCCGCCTACATCCGCCCCCTCTTCTGCGAGGGCATGGGGCCCTTCCGCTGGGTGGCGCTCTCCGGTGACCCGGAGGACATCCGCGTCACCGACCGCGTAGTGCGCGAGCTGTTCCCCCAGAAGGCCTCGCTCCAGCGCTGGCTGAACATGGCCGAGGAGCGCGTGGCGTTCCAGGGCCTGCCCTCGCGCATCTGCTGGCTGGGGTATGGCGAGCGCGCCAAGGCGGGCCTCGCGTTCAACGAGCTGGTGCGCAAGGGCGAGGTGAAGGCGCCCATCGTCATCGGCCGGGACCACCTGGACTGCGGCTCGGTGGCGTCGCCCAACCGCGAGACGGAGGCGATGAAGGACGGCACGGACGCGGTGGCGGACTGGCCCATCCTCAACGCGCTGGTGAACGCGGTGAACGGCGCCTCGTGGGTGTCCTTCCACCACGGCGGCGGCGTGGGCATGGGCTACTCGCTGCACGCCGGTCAGGTCATCGTCGCGGACGGGACGCCGGAGGCCGCGCGCCGCATCGAGCGCGTGCTCACCAGCGACCCCGGCATGGGCGTGCTGCGCCACGCGGACGCGGGCTACCCGGAGGCCATCGAGGTGGCGAAAGAGCGCGGCGTGAAGATTCCCGGCATCACCACCTGAAGATGAAGCAGGAGGCCGCAGTGAAGCGCTTGTGCGCGGCAGGGGTCGGACTGTGGGGCGCCGCCGTCGTGGGATTGGCGGGGTGCGCCCCCACGGCGATGGGCCCCATGGTGATGCGGATGGGGCCCGGGGCGCCGGACCGCAACGTCATGCAGGTCGGCATGCGCTCCGGCCCCCGGCTGAGCGCGCCCATCGCGGGGACGCAGGCCGGCGTCGGAACGGGAAACAGCTTTCGGGGAAACGAGTCGAGCTTCTCCACGCAGCAGTGGGGCGTGGCGTTCGACGCGGCCCTGACGGTGCCCGTGTCCGAGCGGCTGCATCTGCACACCGGGCTTCAGGGCGAGTTCCTCCTGCCCATCCCGCTGCCCGGGTACGGGCTGTACGCCGGGGCCTCGTACTACGTGGGCTCGGAGCGGCTGGGCCTGGCCCCGGCGTTGTCGCTGCGAGGCGCCAGTGATTTCGGGCTGGGCACCCCGCGCGGCGGGCCGGGCAGCATCTTCGGCGCGGAGGTGTCGTGCGCGCTCACGATGCAGCCGGAGAAGAACGTGTCCATTGGCCTGGTGCCCTTCGCGTCGTGGCACACGGTGGCGTCACACGGGCGCAACGAGCAAGCGTTGTATTACGGCGGCGTGGTGGCGGCGCGCGTCTCCTGGGGCGAAAAGAACGACTTCGAGCTGTCGGGCGGGTTTGGCCGCGCGAAGGTTGGCAAGGGTGTGAGCTGGAACGTGCCCATCATGGGCGCACGCGGAGGACGTTGAGCCATGGACGTGCTGGACCTGCTGGTGCGCAACACCTCCGAAGTGCTGACGGTGGAAGGCTCGCACCGCGAGCGCGCGGAGGACGCCCTCACCCCACGCCCAGGTGCGGTGGTGGGCGTGCGTGAAGGACGCATCGCCTACGTGGGCCCCGAGGCCGGCCTCCCCACGGGCGCGGTGGGCCCTGGCACCGAGGTGGTGGACGCCCAGGGTGGCTTCGTGGGCCCCGGCTTCGTGGACCCCCACACGCACCTCGTCTTCGCCGGTGAGCGCTCGGCGGAGTTCGACCTGCGCAACCAGGGCGCCACCTACCTGGAGATTGCCAAGGCCGGCGGTGGCATCGCCGGCACGGTGCGGGCCACGCGGGCCGCGAGCGAGGAGGAGCTGGTGCGGCTCGCCCTCCCCCGCACGAAGCGCCTGTTGGAGCAGGGCGTCACGACGGCGGAGGTGAAGAGCGGCTACGGGCTCGACCTGGCGACGGAGCTGAAGATGCTGCGCGCGGTGCGGCGGCTCGGGACGCTAACGCCGCTGGAGCTGGTCCCCACGCTGCTGTGCGCGCACGCCGTGCCGGAGGAGTACCGCGGCAAGCGCGAGGACTACGTGCGGCTGTGCATCGAGGAGATTCTTCCCGCCGTCGCGCGCGAGGGGCTGGCGCGCTTCTGTGACGTTTTCGTGGAAGACAGCGCCTTCACCGTGGACGAGGCGCGCCGCATCTTGAGCGCGGGCCGGGCACTCGGGATGGTGCCGCGGCTGCATGCGGACCAGCTCACCGCGTGTGGTGCCTCCGAGCTCGCCGCGGAGCTGGGGGCCGCCACGGCGGACCACCTGGAGCAGGTGACGGACGCGGGACTCAAGGCGCTGGCGGACGCCAACGTCACGGCGGTGCTCGTTCCCACCTCCACGCTGTTCCTGCGCATGCGGCCCTACGCGCCTGGACGCCGCATCCGCGATGCGGGGCTCAACATCGCTTTGGGCACCAACGTCAACCCCGGTTCCGCCATGAGTGAAAACACAGCACTGGCGCTGGGACTTGCGTGTCTGGAAAACGGGCTTACTGCGGCAGAGGCGTATTGGGGAGCCACCCGTGGCGCGGCCATGTCCTTGGGGCTGCAACAGCACGGAAGGCTGACCGTAGGTGACGCGGGCGACCTGGTGGTCTTCAGCTGTGCTTCGTACCGCCACCTGCCCTACCATCTAGGGGTAGCGCACGCGCGAGTGGTCGTGAAGGCCGGACGCATCGCTGTCCGGCAGCAGATGGAAGGTTGCGCGTGAACCGGCGTCGCAGAGACACAGCGGCTCCGAGTGGATAAAGACGGAACGACATCCGTCTGGGCCGGACGTTAAGAATATTCGTTGCTAGCCATGTGCCGACTCTTTGGATTCCGTTCAGCGATTCCCGCCGCGGTGCACCCTTCGTTGGTGACGGAGAAGAACTCGCTCCTCATCCAGTCGCGCGAGCACAAGGATGGATGGGGCATCGCGGCCTACGGCGCCGAGCAGGCGCCGGTGGTGGCGCACGGTGTGGGGCCCGCGCACAGCGACCCGGACTTCGAGCGGGTGAGCAGCCGGGTGTCCTCCCACACGGTGGTGGCGCACATCCGCCTGGCCTCGGTGGGCGCGGTGGAGCTGCGCAACTCGCACCCCTTCCTGCATGGCCGCTGGTCGTTCGTGCATAACGGCACGCTGCGGGAGTTCGCGCAGCACCGGGCTGCCGTGGAAGCGCTCATCTGCCCGAGCCTGCGGACGAACATCCGGGGCACCACGGACAGCGAGCGGTGCTTCTACCTGTTCCTCACCCGCCTGGGTGCCCGCCATCCGATTGACCGGAAGGTCCCCGTGGAGGCCGTGGCGCGCGCGCTGGCGGAGACGATGTCGTTGGTGGCCGCCATCACGGATGCCGCGGGACAGGATGGCCGCTCGGCGATGAACTTCCTCGTGTCCGACGGCGAGTTGATGGTGGCCTCGCGGCGCAACCGAACGCTGTTCGTGTCCACGGGCCCGTCGCGCGACGACGTGTCGACGCTGCCGGCACCAGGGACGAAGTTGGAGCAGCTCGTCGTGGCCAGTGAGTCGCTGTGTGGCGGGCCGTACTGGGCACCAGTGGCCGAGGAGGACGTCATCGGCGTGGACGCGAACCTCGTCTTCCACCACTGGCGCGTGCCGGAGCTCGCGGGTCCGGACCTCTTCCCCGCCGTGAAGCCGGCCACGTCGCCCATCGTGGCCTGAGGGCGTCAGCCCATCCACGCGTCAAGCAACGCCGCGGGCCGTACACCAAACGCCTCCGCCGTCAGCTCGCGTGCCTCGCCGCCCGCGTGCTTCAGCGTGACGCGCAGGTAGTCACGCGGCGCGGCCTGCGGAATCTTGTCCAACCACTCCACCAGCATCGCGCTCTCGGTGCCTTCCAGGTCCAGGAAGCCCGTGGCGTACAGGTCGTCGTAGTCCGTCAGCCGGTACAGGTCCGCGTGGTACAGCGGGATGCGTCCCGAATACGGATACACAATCGCGAACGTGGGGCTCGCCACCTCGGAGCGAGGAACGTTCGCCCCGGCCGCCACTCCGCGCACCAGGTGCGTCTTTCCCGCGCCCAGGTCGCCAATCAGCCCCACGAAGTCACCGGGCTCCAGCAACTCGCCCAGGCGCACACCCAGCCGGTGCGTCTCCTCGGGAGACTCCAGCCGTACCGTCCGCACACGCGCGGCCGACGCTTCCGTGCTCATCGTTCCCACCGCAGCCACACCTCACACAGCCCCTGCTCCACGATGTCCCCTGCAACCAACCCCAGTTGCCCGCGCTTCGCCGCCGCCAAATCTCCAGCGAGCCCGTGCGCGTACACCGCCGTCCAGATGGCCGAGGGCACTGGAAACGACTGAGCCAGGAACGCGCCACAAATCCCGGACAGGACATCCCCCGAGCCCCCCGTCGCCATTCCTGGGTTGCCCGTAGTGTTGAGGTACACGCGCCCGTCCGCGTCGCTCGTCAGCGTCCGGTCTCCCTTCAGCACGAGCGTCACCTTCAAGCCCACGGAGAACTGCCGCGCCACATCCAGCCGGTGCGCTTGGACTTCCTTCGTGGACCTGCCCGTCAGCCGGGCCATCTCTCCCGGGTGCGGCGTCATCACCACCGGCCCCTTCGCCCGGCGCAGCACCGACAGGTCCGTGGCCACCGCATTGAGCGCGTCCGCGTCCAACACCGCGGGCACCTCCACGCGCGACAACAGCTCGCCAATCAGCGCCCCCGTCTCTGGCCCCCGAGGAATCCCCGGCCCGATGACGAGCGCATCCTTCCCCTCCGCCGCCGCCACCAGCGCGTCCAGGTCACCCATGCCCAGCGGCCCGGAAGCCTCCAGCGGGATGCCCATGATTTCCGCTGAATGCGCCTGGATGATGTCCAGCGCATCCGCGCGAGCGGCCACTGTCACGAGCCCCGCCCCGGAGCGCAGCGCCGCCTTCGCCACCAGCGCCGCGGCCCCCGTCTTTCCCCGGCTGCCCGCCACCACCAGCACGTGGCCAAAGGTCCCCTTGTGAGAGTCCGCCTTCCTCGCCGGCAATGTGCGGCGCGCGTCCGGCTCCTCCACCACGAAGAGCTCGGGACCGGAGACCTCGCTCGAGGACTCGCCCCCCATGCCGATGTCCACCCGGTGCGCGCGGCCACACAGCGAGGCCCCTGGCTCCAGCACCTGCCCCGGCTTGAGGAAGCCGAACGCCACGGTGGCATCCGCCTCCACACACGGCGAGAAAGCCGCTCCGGTGTCGCTCTGAAGCCCGGACGGCACATCCGCCGCCACGACCTTGGCCCCTGCTGCTCGCCAGCCGCGAATCGCCGACACGGCGTCCGCGAAGGCCCCCGCGGGCGCACGACTCAAGCCCGTGCCAAAGAGCGCGTCCACCACCACGTCACCGCGCCTGGCCGGCTCCACGGCCTCCAGCGTGCGCGGCGTCACACCGAAGCCCTTCACCGCCTCCAAGTTCCGGCGCGCCTCGGGCGTCAGCTTCGCGGCGTCGCCCACCATCACCACCGATACGCAGGCGCCGCCTTCCCGGAGAAAGCGCGCGGCCACCAACCCGTCCCCTCCATTGTTGCCCGGTCCACACACCACCACGAAGCGCCCACCCGAGCCGACGAGCCCCCGTGCCACCTCCGCGAGCCCCCGCCCGGCATTCTCCATCAGCAACGCGGAGGGCATGCCGTGGCGGGCTTCGGCGGCCTGCTCGGCCTGACGCATCTGGGCAGCGGTGAGGACGCGCAACATGGCTTCAATCCCCCTTCGACTGGAGCACCACCGTGGCGGCGGCGACGTCCGCATCGTGGGTCAGCGCGAGGAAGGCCTCCAGCCCTCGCGCCTCCATGACCTCCAGGGCCACGCCGGACAGTGCGAAATAAGGCGCTCCGCCCTGCCGCCGGACCTCCATGTCCTTCCAGCGGATGCCCGGCGGGGCGCCCAGCGCCTTCACCAGGGCCTCCTTGGCGGCGAAGCGCGCGGCATAGGCACTGGCCGCGTCACTCCGCCGGCCGCACAAGGCCCGCTCCGCCTCGGTGTAGACGCGGTTCAGGAAGGGCTCCGCGCGAGGCCCGTCCAGGATGCGCTGGATGCGGGAGATGGAGCAGATGTCCAGGCCCAGGCCGCGGATTCCCATGGCGCCCTACCCCGGGTTGCGCATGATTTCGAGCATCTCGCGCACCGCCCGCTCGAAGCCCACCAGCACCGCGCGACCGACGATGGCGTGCCCGATGTTCAGCTCGTCGATTTCGGAGATGCGGGCAATCGGGTGCACGTTGTCGTAGTTGAGCCCATGGCCCGCGGCCACGCCCAGGCCCAGCTTGGTGCCCGCCTTGGCCGCGTCGATGATGCGCGCCAGCTCCCGGGCCCGCTCCTTCTCGTTGCGCGCCTCGCAGTAGCGGCCCGTGTGCAGCTCGATGCGGTCCGCGTTCACCTTGTGCGCTGCCCGCACCTGGTCCAGGTCCGGGTCGATGAAGAGCGAGACGGCAATCTCGCCGTCCTTCAGGTTCTTGATGATCTTCGCGATGTGCTCGCGCTGGTTGGCGACCTCCAGGCCGCCCTCCGTGGTGAGCTCCTCGCGGCGCTCGGGCACCAGCGTCACCACGTCCGGCTTGTGCTCGTAGGCGAGCTTCACCATCTCCGCGGTGGCGGCCATCTCCAGGTTCAGGAGCGTCTGCACCGTTTCACGGAGGATGCGCAAATCCCGGTCCTGGATGTGACGCCGATCCTCGCGCAGGTGGATGGTGATTTGTTGCGCGCCGGCAAGCTCCGCCAGCGCCGCGGCCGTCACCGGATCCGGATACGTGGTGCGCCTCGCCTGACGCAGCGTCGCCACATGGTCCACGTTGACACCCAGTCGCTGTCCCATCGACCGCACCTCGCTCATGCGCGGCCATGGGATTGTCGAAAGGCCCCGGTGCGCGCCGGTCCTTCTTCACGCTGGCTGCGTCCGGAAGTCAACCACCGTTCGCAGCGGCCCTCAGACGCTGAGGGCCTTGGACAGCGCGTCCGCGATTTCCTTCGCGTAGGCCTGGTTGCGGGCGGCGTCCTCGCCCTCGATGAGGACGCGGGCCTTGGGCTCGGTGCCGGAGAAGCGCACCAGCACCCGGCCGGTGTTGCCCAGCCGCTGCTCCACGCTCTTGATGACCTTCATCACCGTCGGGAGCTCGCCCAGCTCCTTCTTCTGCTTCACGGCGACGTTGACCAGCGTCTGGGGCACGGGCTCGAAGATGGAGGCCAGCTCGCTCAGGGGCTTGCCCGCCCGGCACATCACCGCCAGCAACTGGAGCGCCGCCAGGGTTCCGTCACCCGTGGTGGTGTGGTCCAGGAAGATGAGGTGGCCGCTCTGCTCGCCGCCCAGGTTGTAGCCATTGCGGCGCATCTCATCGACGACGTAGCGGTCACCCACGCGCGTGCGAGCCACCTTCACGCCCCAGCGCGCCACCGCGCGCTCCAGGCCGATGTTGCTCATCACCGTGGAGACCAACATCTTCTTCTTCAGCTGCTTGCGGGCCACCAGCTCGCCCGTGCAGATGGCCATGATGGCGTCGCCGTCGACGACCTTGCCCTTCTCGTCCACGACGATGAGGCGGTCGGCGTCACCGTCCAGGGCGATGCCCAGGTGCGCGCCGTGCTTCACCACCGTCTTGGCCAGGTTCTCCGGATAGAGGGCGCCACACTTGTGGTTGATGTTCTTTCCGTCCGGCGAAACGCCGAGCGCAATCACCTTGGCGCCCAGCTCCTCCAGCACGGCGGGCGCCGTCTTGTAGGCCGCGCCGTTGGCGCAGTCGACGACGATGGTCATCCCCTCCAGCGTCAGCTCGCGCGGGAAGGTGGCCTTCAGGAAGACGATGTAGCGGCCCCGCGCGTCCTCCATGCGGAAGGCCCGGCCAATCTTCGTGGCCGTGGGACGGATGGAGTCGATGGAGCCGCTGGACACCAGCTCCTCAATCTTGCCTTCCGTCTCGTCCGGCAGCTTGAAGCCGTCGCGCCAGAAGAACTTGATGCCGTTGTCCTCGTAAGGGTTGTGGGACGCGGAGATGACGGCGCCCGCATCCGCCCGCATGGAGGTGGTGATGTTGGAGATGCCCGGGGTCGGCAGCGGCCCGACGAGCTCCACGTCCACGCCCATGGAGGTGAGGCCGGAGGCCAGCGCCTGCTCCAGCATGTAGCCGGACAGCCGCGTGTCCTTGCCCACGATGACGCGGTGGCGGTGGGGGCCGTTGCGGATGAGGAACGCGAGCGCCCGCCCGAGCTGCATCGCGACCTCGGCAGTCATGGGATAGACGTTCGCCTTCCCGCGAACACCATCCGTGCCGAACAGCTTCTGGGAAGCCTGCGCCTCCTTCGGAGGCATGTTCATCCTGTACGCCATGTGTGCCGCTCCGCCTTTCCCACGCCGGGCCTGCGCCGGCCTCTCGACGTCGGGGCTTATACCCCGCCCACCACGCGGGCTCGAAGTTAGGAACCCACTGCTCCCTGGGCAACCACCCAGGCATGCGGGCCGACGCAGACTAAAAGAGGTTGCGAAATCAGTACCAACCGAATCGCAGCCGTCCATACACGGCGGCTCGGGGGGCGGCCAGCGGAAGGTGAAGGTTCCGGCCACAGCTTGAGGGCTGTAAGCCACACCTTGTTACCGGGCGTAGAACGTTCCTCCATCTTCGCACCGCCGGATGGCGTCCGCGACGGCCAGCGCGTCCCGGGCCTCGGCCACGTCATGGACGCGGACCACGTCGGCCCCGCCCAGCGCCGCCATGACGGCCACTGAGCCCAACGTCGCCGCCAGCCGTTCGGAGGCTGGCTTGCCGCCCGCCAACCGGCCGAGGAAGCCCTTGCGGCTCGTGCCCACCAGCAGCGGCAGCCCCAGCACGCGCAACTCCGGGAGGCGGCGCAGCAGGAAGAGGTTGTGCTCGAAGGTCTTCCCAAAGCCGATGCCGGGGTCCAGGAGGATGCGCCCCCGGGGGATGCCCGCCGACCCGGCCCGGAGGATGGCGGCCTCCAGGAAGGCCAGCACGTCCTCGACGACGTCGTCGTAGCGCGGCGCCTGCTGCATCGTGGCCGGAGTGCCCTGGATGTGCATCAGGCAGCAGGCGGCGCCGGCCTCGGCCACCACGCGGGGCAGGCCGGCATCGGAGCTGAAGCCGGTGATGTCATTGATGAGGTGCGCACCGGCCTTCAACGCCTCGCGCGCCACCGCGGCCTTGGTGGTGTCCACGGAAAGCGGCACATCGGTCCGGGCCCGCAGGCCCTCGATGACGGGAATCACCCGAGCCAACTCCTCGTCGGCGCTGACCGGCAGGGAGCCGGGCCGGGTGGACTCGCCGCCCACGTCGAGCAGGTCCGCCCCCGCCTCGGCCAGGGCCAACCCGTGGGCGATGGCGGCGTCCGTCCCGGCATGGCGCCCGCCATCCGAGAAGCTGTCCGGCGTCGCGTTCACCACGCCCATGACGTAGGTGCGGGCGCCCCACTCGAAGCGCCTTTCGCCCAGCGTCAGCACCGCCGGCGCCACGCCCGCGGCCAGCGCGGACGCCACCGCCGATGCCAACGCGGACAGACCCCGGGCGTCGGCGCGAGCAGCCGTCACCAGCCGCTGGAACTGCTCGGCGCGCCCCGTCAGCAGCCCCGTCCCCGAACGGGAGTGGACGCCCCCGGGAAGCCATTCGGGGAACGCCTCCGACAGCGTCTGCAGGAAGGCCTCGTCCTGGGGGCTCAACCCGGTGAGGAGGAGCCGAGTGAATGGCAGCGTCTCCAGCAGGGCCCGTTGCGTGGGCTCCTTCAGCCCCATCCGCCGGAAGGCCAGGATGAGGTCCTCCGGGTGCTCCGAAGTCAGGGGGCGGGCGCGAATCATCGGGAGGCTCCAGGGAGGGGACCGCGTACCGCCACCAGGACGGGACGCGCTTCCCTACCCTACCGCTCCCGAGCGCGCCCGGGGGCTCAGGCTTCGAGCGGCTCGGTCACGATGTCCACCGTGGACGTCGTCATCAGCTTGTGGATGGGGCATTGCGCGACGGCGTTGTACAGCCGCTGCTTGTCCGCCGGCGACAGCGCCCCGTGGAACGCCAGCTTCACCTTCAGCGTGTAGGTGCCCTGCCGCTCCCGCGAATCATCCCGTTCGACGTGCGTCTCCACACGCTCCAGGGCCAGGCCGTGACGCTTCGCGTACCACGTGGCCGTCAGGGCCTTGCATGCCGCCAGCGCGGCGTCGAAGTAGTCGTGCGGGCCGGGCGCGGAGTCCTCTCCGCCCAGCGCGGGGGCCACGTCCGCATGCAGGGTATGGGTGCCGGTCCGCAGGACCTGGCGAAACACTCCGGGCTTCTCGGTCTGGCTGTGGGTCGTCATCGGGGCTCCGGGAGGAGAAGGTGGACCGGAGGCCCGGTGAAGGCACCTCCGGAGCGGTCCGTGTGGGTGGCTCAGGCCGCCTGCTCGGCCTGCGCCTTCACCGCCTGGACCTCGATGGCGATTTCAATCTTCTCACCGACGAGCACGCCGCCCGCCTCCAGCGCCTGGTTCCACGTCAGGCCGAAGTCGCGCCGGTCCACCGACGTCTTCGCCTCGAACGCGGCCTTGACGTTGCCCCACGGGTCCTTGCCCGCGCCGAGCTGCTCGGCATCCAGCACCACCTCGCGGGTGATGTCGCGGATGGTCAGGTTGCCCGTCACCTTCAGCCCGTTGCCGGACGCCTTCTCCACCTTCGTGCTCTTGAACGTGATGCTGGGGAACTTCTCCACGTCGAAGAAGTCCGGCGAGCGCAGGTGGTTGTCACGCTGCTCGACGCCGGAGTCGATGCTGGCCGTCTCGATGGTGACCGCGACGGAGGACTTCGTGATGTCCTGCTCGTCCAGCGAAATGGCGCCGCTGTACTTGCGGAAGCTGCCGCGAACCTTCGCGATGACCATGTGGCGGACGGAGAAGTGGATGCCGGAGTGGGTGGTGTCGATGTTCCAGGTCGTGGTGGCCATGAGGTGCCTTCCTTTTTTGTGTGAAGCGGTGTGTTCGACGAGGAGGAAGGTAGCGGTGGCCCCCGGGCTTGATTAGATGGGCCAGACTGGAAGAACTGTTCCACCTATGGAACAACGCTCCGGGAAGGACGGGAGATGGACCTCAACGAGCTGCTCGTCTTCGCACGCGTGGTACAGGCAGGCAGCTTCACCGCGGCGGCGCGTGGGCTGCGGATGCCCAAGTCCACGGTGAGCCGGAAGGTGTCGGAGCTGGAGACGCGGGTCGGCGCGCAGCTGCTCCAGCGCACCACGCGCAAGCTGCGGCTCACCGACGTGGGCCGGACGTACTACGAGCACTGCGCGCGCATCGTCGCGGAGGCGGAGCAGGCCGAGCTGGCCGTGACGCGGATGCAGGCCGCCCCCCATGGCCTGCTGCGCGTGACGACGCCGCTGACGTTCAGCTTCATCGGGCCCCTGGTGTCCACCTTCATCAAGCAGTACCCCGAGGTCCAGCTCGAGATGGTGTGTACCGACCGCAACGTGGACCTGATGGCGGAGGGCTTCGACGTGGCGATTCGCGCCGGGCGGCTGGCGGACTCGTCACTCATGGCGCGGCGGCTGGGCATCGTGGAGCGCGTCGTCATCGCGGCGCCCAGCTATCTCAAGGCGCGTGGGACACCCAAGGCTCCGAAGGACTTGGAGAAGCACGACTGCCTCCTCTTCGGCGCGGGCCTGGAGAACAACGTCTGGACGCTCCACTCCGGCAACCGCTCGGTGGACATCAAGGTGCCCGCCCGAATCGTCGTGAATGAGCCGGACATGCTCTACGCGGTGGCGCGGGCGGGCTCCGGCATCGCCCTGCTCCCCAACCTCCCCTTCACCTCGGAGCTGGCCGCCGGGCGCTTGCAGCGCATCCTGCCGGACTGGAGCTCCACGGGCGCGCCCGTCCACGCCGTCTACCCGAGCACGCGGCACCACTCCCCCAAGGTGATGGCCTTCGTGGAGTGCCTGCGCGAGCACTGGCCCATCCCCGGCTGAACGGGACTTCGTTCCATCCGTGGAACGATGCTTCCCATTGTCCACGCCTAGTCCCGAAAGGCCCTCGCGCACATCATGACTCTCGAAACAGCGGCCGCCATCCAGGTTCTGCCGCGGAAAGGAACGCCATGATTGCCATTCGCCCCTCGGAAGCCCGCGGTCACGCCAACCACGGCTGGCTGGACTCCCACCACACCTTCTCCTTCGCCAGTTACTACGACCCGGACTTCATGGGCTTCCGAGCCCTGCGCGTCATCAACGAGGACCGCGTCGCGCCCCACGAGGGCTTCGGTACGCACCCTCACCGGGACATGGAAATCATCACCTATCCGCTGAGCGGCGCCATTGCCCACCGCGACAGCACGGGCGGCGAGGGCCTGCTGCGCGCCGGCGAAATCCAGCGGATGACGGCCGGCACCGGTGTGCTGCACAGCGAGATGAATGGCGCGGATGAGAGCCTCCACTTCCTGCAGATCTGGATCATCCCGGACCGCAAGGGCCTGACGCCTGGCTACGAGCAGAAGGCCTTCCCGGAGGCCGAGCGCCAGGGCCGCTGGCGGGTGGTGGCCAGCCCGGACGCCCGCGACGGCAGCCTCACGGTGCACCAGGACGTGATGCTTCACGCGACGCTGCTGGGCACGGGCGAACAGGCGACGTACACGCTCGCTCCGGGCCGCCACGCCTGGCTGCAGCTGGCGCGGGGCAAGGCCACGCTCAACGGCGTGGAGTTGAAGGCCGGGGACGGCGCCGCGGTGGCGGACGAGTCGCAGCTCGTCCTCTCCGCCACGGAGCCGGTGGAAGCGCTGCTGTTCGACCTGGCCTGAGGCCACATCGCTGAACGAAAGAGAGCACGACATGAGCCGGGACGACTTGAACGCGGAGCAGCTTCCTCCTTCGATGGAGACACTCATCGTCGCGCCCTCACGCGACCTGGGCGACGGGTTCGAGGTGCGGCGCGCGCTGCCCTCGGCCCGCCGCCGGATGGTGGGGCCCTTCGTCTTTCTGGACCAGATGGGCCCCGCCGGCTTCCAACCCGGCCACGGCCTGGATGTGCGGCCGCATCCGCACATCGGGCTGGCGACCGTCACCTACCTCTTCGACGGAGAAGTCATGCACCGGGACAGCCTGGGCACGGTGCAGCCCATCCGCCCCGGCGCGGTGAACTGGATGACGGCGGGCAACGGCATCGTCCACTCGGAGCGCACCGGCCCCGGCCCACGCGCCGCGGGCAGCAAGCTCTTTGGCATGCAGGCGTGGGTGGCGCTGCCCAAGCGCCACGAGGAGACGGCCCCAGCGTTCGTCCACCACCCCGAGGACCAGATGCCCTGCCACGAAGGCGAGGGCGCGCGGATGCGCGTCATCACCGGCACCGTGCACGGTCAGCGCTCGCCGGTGCAGACGCTGTCGGACATGTTCTACGCGGACGTGGCGCTGGAGGCCGGCGCGCGCTTCGTGGTTCCCGCCGAGCACGAGGAGCGGGCGATGTACCTCGTCCAGGGCGCCGTGGAGGTGGACGGTATGGCCTTCGAGCCAGGAGAGCTGCTCGTCTTCCGGCCCGGCGGCGCCGTCACCCTCCGCGCCACCGCGGCGGCGCGGCTGCTGGTGCTCGGCGGGGAGCCCATGGACGGGCCGCGCTACATCTTCTGGAACTTCGTCTCCAGTTCGAAGGAGCGGCTGGAGCAGGCGAAGGAGGACTGGAAGGCCGGCCGCTTCGCCGCCGTCCCGGATGAGACGGAGTTCATCCCCCTGCCCGAGGCCCCCCTCCCCGTGCGCTACCCGTAGGCGCGCGGACTCCCGGGAGCCCGCAAAGCAGAAGGCCCTTCCCACGCTGCTGGGAAGGGCCTTCTTCATTTCAGCTCAACCGCTGGAAGGGCGTGACGCTCAGGCCTTCTTCGGCTCCATCGTCGGCAGGCCCTCGAGCGCGTCGAGAATCTTCCGCTTGTCCTTCTTCTCCGTCGCCTTCGGGGGCGCATTCACGCGCGGGGGCGGACGTTCACGGGTCAGCTGCCCACCCTGGAGGAGGATGTTGACGTCCTCGGCGTCCAGCGTCTCGTACTCCACCAGCGCGTCGGACACGCGGCGCAGGGCCTCGATGTTCTCCGTCAGCAGGTTCTTGCCGCGCTCGTAGCAGCCCACGACGATGCTGCGGACCTCGGCGTCAATCTGCCGGGCGGTGTCCTCGGAGTAGTCCTTGGACGAATTGAAGTCGCGGCCCAGGAACACCTCACCGTCGCTCTTGCCGAACGCCAGGGGGCCCATCTTCTCGCTCATGCCCCAGCGGCACACCATGGCGCGGGCCGTCTCGGTGGCACGCTCGATGTCGTTGGCGGCGCCGCTGCTCATCTCGTTGAACATGAGCTCTTCGGCGATGCGGCCGCCCATGGCCATGGAGATCTGGTCCAGCATCTGCTTCTTGTAGCCGTTGACCTTGTCCTCGGTGGGCAGGCTCCAGGTGACGCCCAGGGCCTGGCCACGCGGGATGATGGTGACCTTGTGGAGAGGGTCGCAGCCCGGGAGGAGCTTGGCCAGCAGCGCGTGGCCCGCCTCGTGGACGGCGGTGTTCTTCTTCTCCTTCTCGGTCATGATCATGGAGCGCCGCTCGGGGCCCATGAAGACCTTGTCCTTGGCGGCCTCGAAGTCGCTCAGGTCCACGCGCTCCTTGTTCTGCCGCGCGGCCATCAGCGCCGACTCGTTGACGAGGTTCTCCAGGTCCGCGCCCGTCATGCCCGGCGTACCGCGAGCGATGACCTCCAGGTCCACCTCCGGCGCCAGCGGCACGCGGCGGGTGTGCACCTTCAGCACGCCCAGGCGGCCCTTCACGTCGGGACGCGGCACCACGATGCGCCGGTCGAAGCGGCCGGGACGCTGGAGCGCCGGATCCAACACGTCCGGACGGTTGGTGGCGGCAATCAGGATGACGCCGTCGTTGGACTCGAAGCCGTCCATCTCCACGAGGAGCTGGTTGAGCGTCTGCTCGCGCTCGTCGTGTCCACCGCCCAGGCCCGCGCCACGGTGACGGCCCACGGCGTCGATTTCGTCGATGAAGATGATGCAGGGGGCGTTCTTCTTGCCCTGCTCGAAGAGGTCACGGACGCGGCTGGCGCCGACGCCCACGAACATCTCCACGAAGTCCGAGCCGGAGATGGAGAAGAACGGCACGCCGGCCTCGCCGGCCACCGCGCGGGCGAGCAGCGTCTTGCCCGTTCCCGGCGAGCCCATCATCAGCACGCCCTTGGGAATCCGGCCGCCCAGCTTGGTGAACTTCTTCGGGTCCTTGAGGAAGGCGACAATCTCCTCGAGCTCTTCCTTGCACTCGTCCGCGCCGGCCACGTCCGCGAAGGTGACCTTGTTGTGGCTCTCGCTGAGGAGCTTGGCCTTCGACTTGCCGAACGTCATGGCCTTGCCGCTGCCACCCTGCAGCTGGCGCATGAAGAAGATGAAGAACAGGAACAGGAAGACGACCGGCATCCACTGACCGAGGATGGTCAGCCAGAGGCTGTTCTGCTCCTCCCGCTCGTACTTCACGTCCACGCCATTGCTGCGGAGCTGGTTCAGCATGGCCGCATCCGGCGCCGGCCCCGTCGTGCGGAACTTCTCCGACGTGTCGGTGAACTTGCCGGAATAGGTGTTGCCCTTGACGGCAACCTCCTGGACCTTCTTCTCCTCCACCTTCGTCAGCAACTGGGTGAAGGACGGTTCCTGGACCTGGTCGTTGCCCTGGGAGAAGAAATTGTAGAAGGCGACGAAGAGGACGATCAGGATGACCCAGAGCCCGATGGTCTTGTAAGTCGAACGCACGTGTCAGCTGCCCTTTCGGAACTCGGCGGGATGAGGGCCGCGCTGGGAAGAACCCCAGCTTTTTCCATCACTTGGCCGACACCAGGCGAGCTACCCAGCGACGGACCGTATCAGCAACAGCAAAAAGCCCTCAACTATTTAGGGGGCCGCGCCCATCCCCCGAACTGCGACTCTGCCACTCTCTATAACGCCGCGGTCCGCTGAATGCTCGAACCGGGGGGGACCGCCCAGAGGTACTCCCTGGCGGCCGCACGCGGAGCCACCGGTGACCAGAGGCCGGGGAGCCACAACACCTGCCCCTCGGCATCCGCCACCACCGGCCGCGTGGCCCGTGCTTCCGCGGGCACTCGAAGATCAACCAACACATCTTGGAGCTTGCGTTGTCCCCCGGCAGTGCACACCCGGTCGCCGGGGCGACGTGTCCGCACGGTCAGCGGCCAGCGCGTCCCGTCCCCGAGCGCCAGCCCGAGCACGCCCGCAGGTGGAGGTGCGAACTCGACGGAAAAATTCCAGCCCGTCCCCACGAGCGCGCCCCGCGAACCCGCGTGCTCCAGCCGAAGTTCAGCCGGTGGAGCGGACGGCACCTGCCGCACGCAGCGCACCCGTCCGCTGGTCGCGCGCAGCACGTAGCCCCGCCCCAACGTGGCCGTGCCGCCCTGAGCCACCGCGCGCTGCACCCGGGCCAGCGTGGCCTCATCCACCGCGGCCTCCGTGCCGGCCACCAGCCGGGCGAGCACCCGCCGGCGCAGCGCGGGCTCCAGTGCGCGCACGCCCACCGCATCCAGCGCGCCATCTTCCAGGCGCAGCCGGTCGAAGGCCGCGTCCGCCATGGACGCCAGCAGCGACTCGTCCTCCGCGACCACGCGCGCGAAGGCGGCCAGGTGCCCCTCCACCGCGAAGCCGGCGGCGCGCGACAGGGCGGGTAGCACTCCAAGGCGAACGCGCGTCCGGAAGTGGACAGGGTCGGCGTTCATCGGGTCTGTCGCATAGGCGACACCCTGTTCCGCCAGGAAGGCCACCACATCCTCCCGCGTGCACGACAGCAGGGGGCGCACCAGTCCGGGGCGCGCTTCGTGGATGCCCACCGCGCCGCGCAGGGCGGTGCCCCGCGCCAGGCGCATGAGCAGCGTCTCCGCCTGGTCCGTGGCGGTGTGCGCGGTGGCCACCACGTCCAGGCCCCGCTCGAGGCGGAGCGCGTCCAGCGCCGCGTAGCGAGCCTCCCTCGCGCGCGCCTCGATGCCGGCCCCAGGATGCAGCCTCAGCGCCTGGACGTAGCAGGGCAGCCCCCGCGCGGCCGCCAGGACGGACACCTGACGAGCCTCCTCCGCCGCTTCGGGACGCAGGCCATGGTCCAGCGAGGCCACCTCCACGCGAAGCCGGAGTCGCTCGGCGACGAGCGCGGTTCCCACCAGGAGGGCCGTGGAGTCCGCGCCGCCGGAAACGGCGAGCAGCACCGAACCTCCCTCAAGTCCCAGCCGGGTGTACGCCTCTTGAAGCGTCGTCGTCAGCAGCTGCGTGGCGGAATCGTGACGGGGCATCGGACCGCGGTGGAATGGAGTGTCGGGTGAGCGGGTTACAGAGGCACGTGCGGTTGAAGGCAGGGGGGCTGATTCTTATGATCGCCACAACATCGAATCGGCGTTGAGGCGGTAGCGGAAATACACGCGGCCGCGAACGCGGTTCTTGAGACGGTCGAATTTTGAGCTGTTGGACCTAGGGGTCCCCCCCCTCCCCCTCTGGGTCCACGGGCCCGCCTGGAGATTTCCCCGGGCGGTCCCTCTTTCCGAAGCGCCCCGGACTCCCTCGTGGAGTCTGGGGCGTTTCCTTTTTCGCGCATGGTTGCACAGCTTACGTGCAACTGGACGAGCACGGGGACAGACCGTGCGACCTCGGAATGAGTCCTTGGAAACCGTTGACCCTCTTGGGAGTCTGTCGGATAACGGCCCAGGTGTGTTCAGGTCGTCACCCCGAATCCGCCCCGGAGACCCAAGTATGGCAGGCACCGACAAGCGCAAGCAGTCGCTGTACTTCCCCGAGGAGATGCTGAAGGAGATCCAGGAAGAGGCGACCCGCCAGGACCGCTCCCTTTCCTGGGTCGTGCAGCAGGCGTGGAAGATCGCCCGCGAGCGCATCAAGTCGTTCCCCGCCGTGAATGACGTGACTGGCGACGAGCGCCAGGACCCTCGGGAGGAGTAACGACGGATGGCTACGACGGACCATCGTAAACAGAGTCTCTATTTCCCCGAGGACATGCTGGAGGAGATCCAGCGTGAGGCGACGAGGCAGGACCGCTCGCTGTCCTGGATTGTCCAGCAGGCGTGGAAGGTGGCGCGCGGGGACATCCGGAAGATGCCGTCGGTCAACGACGTGCTCAGCCCGCCTCCTCGTCCCGCGGCCCCCGCGCCCGCCCCCGCCCAGCCGGTGACGGCCGTGGCGGTGGCGCCCTCCGAAGAGCCCAAGTAGTTCCGGAGGGCCGGCTTCACGCCCGGTCCCCCACCCTCACCTGCCCGCGGGCCTCGCGGGCAGGGCACAGTTCTGGAAGACGACTCGCGGCTCCTCGCGCAGCGCCTGCACGGGCGTTGGGTGCCTGGCCTTCATGTATGCCGAAGCGAGGTTGGCTTCCGTACCGCCCAGCTTGCGAGCCTGCACCGGGTTGCGGTCCGGGTTCTGTCCCGCGTTGCCCAGCGCCGTGCCGTAGCCGTCTCCTCCCTCCAGGATGTACGCGTTCATGGCCACGCGGTAGCGGATGGACGCGTCTTCGCGCGCAGGCAGCGCCACGGGCACCCCACCCACCGTCAGCTCGCGCACGCGCGAGCCTTTCGGCTGGGCGCAGTCCACGCGCAGCGAGCTGCCCTCGGACACGTGAAGGAAGGCGCCGGAAGGCGACGCGATGCTCTGCCCTTCCAGGTACAGCGCGCCCACGGACAGCTCCAGCATGTCCACGAGCTCCTTCTCCGTGAGGTCCACCGTCACGACGAGGTTCTCGAAGAGGATGAGCTCGTGGAGCACGCCATCCGTGAGCGGGCCCTGGCGCAGCTCGGTCCGCGTGACGCACAGACCTTCCTGGCGCAGCGAGCCGCCGTTGACGACGCCCAGCACCGCGGGGCGCGTGGAATCATCCTCCGCGTGCAGGAGGGCATCCGCGACGAGCTGGCCCAGCGCATTGTTGTCGTGCCGCGTGTAGACCTTGTCCAGGAGCACATCGTCGGCCAGGTAGCCCACGACGGCGTCGGGGTCCTCCACCAGGGGCTGGCACGAGTCGTTGTAGGCGATGCAGCCGCCGTGGAAGGCGCCCAGCCCGAAGGTGAGCGCGGCGAACAGGGAGCGGGAGCGCGGCATCAGTAGTGGGCCCTCACGGTGAGGAATCCGGACATGCCCTCGCGCGGGAGCAGCCCGGGGACACGGTCCGGACGGGGCACGTCGTCGCGAAGGTCATTGTCGAACAGGTTGTGCGCCACCAGGGCCACCTCGAAGTGCTCCAGGATGGGCTCGGTGCGCAGCTGCGCGGTGATGAGGCTGTAGGACGGAATCTTGTAGCGGCGGATGAGCTCCAGCACGGAGCGGCTGTTGTTGCGCCGCTCCGCGCCCGTGCGCACCACCACGTCGAAATTCACATAGGCGCCAATGGGCATCGTCACGCCGGCGTTGAAGCGCGCCTGCGGCGTGTCGGTGAGCAGGCGGGACTGGGCGGGCAGCTCCAGGTCCTCCGCGCGGGAGATGCTGGCGTTGAGCCACGCATACGCGCGCTTGGAGGCCTCCAGCCGGGCCTCGCCCTCCACGCCGTACACGCGCACGCCCAGCTCGCGGTTGCGCAGCGGGACGATGTTGCCCGACGTGTCCACGGGGACGATGGGCGAGCCGAAGAGGGCCACGTACGCGTTGGCGCGCAGCCGCACGCGCGCGTCCCCCGCCGACTGGATGAGGTCCGCGCCCAGCTCGAAGGTGTCCACCGTGGCGGGCTGGAGGCGCGGGTTCCCCTCGAAGCGGCCCTGGTTGTACTCCGTGTCCGGAATGCGCTCGACCAACTCCTGCAGCGTGGGCGCGCGGAAGGCACGCCCGTAGAGGGCCTTGAGCACCAGCGCGTCGGTGGCCGCGAACACCAGTCCCACGCGCGGATTGAGGGTGGGCACGAAGCGGGTGCCGTTGATGGCGCCGGATGCGTCCACCGTGGGCAGTTGGGTGGCGTCCATGCGCACGCCGAACGTGAGCGTGAGCGCGTTGACGACAGTCCACTGGTCCTGCGCGAACAGGCCCACGTTGAGGCGGCGGGACGCGGCGCCGCTCGTCAGGTCCACCAGGCCCTCCGGCCGCGTGAGGCCATCCGGGCGCACCTGCGCGTCCAGGGTGTAGTTCGTCACGTAGTCGTATTCGCCCAGCGACTGCTGCTCCACCACCGCGCCCAGGGAGAGGCGGTTGTAGGCGCCCAGGGCCACGTCCGCGTCCACGGAGCCGGTGAGCGAGCGCACGGAGACGCGCGTCTGCTCCTGCATCCCCTCTTCGAACAGGCGGTTCGTGCCCGTGCCGGCGCTGAAGTCGTGAGGGGTGATCTGGAAGAAACGGTCGGTGGACTGCTGGTCATACCCGGCCCGCGCGCGGAGCGTCACGTCGGGGCCGAAGGAGCGCTCCCAGGTCAGGTCCGCGAGGAAGACGTTCCAGCCCAGCTTGGAGTCCTCGCCCACCGTGTCGAAGAGGCCCACCAGGGCGCTGCGGCGCTCGGTGAGGAAGCGCGCGGAGGCTCCCAGGCGGCCCGCGTCGCCCATGGCGTAGGTGGCGCCCGCACCCGCGTTGAAGAGGAAGCGCTCGTCGCGGGTGCGCCCCGCGGGGTCCGTCACGTCGCGGAGCCCCTGCGAGCGCGACTCGTCGTCCAGGCCGTCGTTCTCGATGACGGTGGAGTCGCCGGCCTGGCTCCACACGTCGATGTCCGCGAAGACGCGCAGATTCCCAGCGGTGTGCCCCGCGGAGAGGTGGCCGTTCCCCGTGACGGCGAGCCGGTCGTCTTGTCCCGGGTAACCGCCGACGGACACGGCCGTGCGAACGCCGTCCGACGTGTCCGTGACGATGTTGACCACGCCCAGGAAGGCACCGGCGCCATAGAGCGCGGAGCCAGGGCCGCGGATGACCTCCACCCGCTCCAGGTTCTCCACCGGCAGGTTCATCAGCGCCTTGCCGTCGAAGAAGCTGTTGAGGCGGTGGCCGTTGAGGAGGAAGAGCACCTCCGCGTCATTGCGCAGGCCCCGAATGGCGGTGCGGTGGAAGCCCTGCACATCCCTGCTGACCGACAGGCCGGGCACCACGTCCAGGACGTCCGCCACGGTGCGCGCGCCCAGGGAGCGCAGCTGCTGCTGACTGAACGAGGCGCCAATGGCGGGCACCGTCCGCACCGCCGCCTCGTGGCGCGTGGCCAGGGCCAGCGTGTCCTCGGCGCTGTAGAGGGCCAGGTCCTCCTCCAGTTCGGACCGGGGGGCCGCCGGCTCACGCGATGCGGGCGCGCTGCCTGTCGCCGCGGAGGTCCGGGACGGCCGTGCCGACGACGAAGCCTCCGTGGGCGCATCCGCGGGCAGGTCCGCCGTGAGCGCGGCCATGGAGTCGTCCTGCGGCGTCGCCGGGGGTACATCCTTTCGCGGCGCGGATGCCTGCGCGCGGGAGCGCTCGGGCGGAGGGGTGCGCTCGGGAGGCGGCGCAGGCTCGGGCGGAGCGGCGCGCGGTGGCGTCCGGCTCGGCGGGGGGCGGCGATCGGGCGGCGGCGTGGACCGGACGATGGACGCACTGGCCGGCGTCTCGCCGCCCACGAGCACGCGGGCGGGGCGCGAGGCGGACTGGAAGAGCGGCACGCGCTGGCCATCCGCGGTGAGGCCCTCGACGTAGTACTCGATGCCGGGCGGGACGACGTGCTCCGCGGGAATCACGGCCCGGTACAGGTCGCCGTACTCCCGCTCCATGGGGCGGCGGGCATAGGGCTCGCCCGGGCCTCGGTAGCGCACGTACAGCTCGAGGACGCGGCGGCCTTCCACCAGCGTGCCGTCGAGTTGCAGCGCGACGCGCGGCTCGGCGCGTTCCGGAGGGGAATGCAAGAGCCCCGGTTCCTCGGCACGGCCGGGCACCGCCATGACGAGGACCAGGCTGAGGAGGGTCGCGCGAGCGTGTGCGGTCTTCAAGGCTGAGAGCCATGGTCCATTGGCCTTCCGCCCCAGTCAAGGAACGCTCCCGACCCCCGGACGCGCCGTTTTTTTGCCGGGCCTGCGGCGGCGTGCGAGGGATTGCGGCACTCCATGCGCGCTTCGCTCGCCTTGCACCTCGCCCTGTTCCGACGCCAGCGCGCGCAGATTGCCCGAGTGGTTGACGGACAGACGGCCTCCTTCCGAACCTACGAGGCCCGCTTCCGGCGGCGCACCTCGGGTTACCGGAGCGTCACGACGCTGCCCGCCGTGTACCAGCAGGTACAGGCGGCGGACGTCGTCTACGTCGGCGACTACCACACGCTCCCGCTCGCGCAGGAAACCTACCTCGCACTGGTGGAGCGGGCGCAGGCCTCGGGCCGCCGCGTCATCATGGCGCTGGAGTGTGTGGAGGGCCGTCACCAGGCCACCGTGGACGCC